>NZ_JBHLWP010000016.1:0-277878 GCF_042432755.1 Massilia consociata | reverse complement strand
CTGGTCTTGTCGAGGACTGAAAAACAGGTCGGCCACGACTATGGCGCTTTTATAGGCTTCTAAATAGACCGTGAGCCGTACAATTCGGCTTACGGATCCAGCTGATGAGTTTTTACACAGTCTGGGTCGTTAGCGGACGTACGCGGGCAGAGTGCGGGTGTTAAGATTGCGACCGTGTTCGCAGATGGATTGAATGCCATGGCCGAGCACTTCTGACTAGACTTCACGAATAGGAGGTGCACTGCCTTGCACGGATCGTGCGAGATTTTGCCCGGTACCGGGCATTCTGCCTGTACGATCGTGCAAGGTTTTGCCGGTAATGTGCGATATAAAGCGTCTCGACGAATCGCTCTGTATCGGCTGCACTTTGTGCATCCAGGCCTATCCGGTGGATGCGATTATCGGCCAGCCAAGCAGATGCATACCATAGTGCCGAGCCCGTGCACGGGGTGCGACCTGTGCCTGGCGCCGTACCCGCCGACTGCATTAGCATGGTCCCGTTGACGGGCGAGCCATGGGTTGGGCCGCTTGGTGGCCGTCCAGCACTGCCGGAACGGCATCACTAACGACCTGTGCGAGTTCCGCGAAAAGACGCTGGCGCCAAGCAGCTGATTGCGCCGGAACCGCAGGATGCTTCTCCGGCGCCGGCGCTGACGATAAAAATTCGCCGGGCCCCGGGGCGCGACGGATTGTGCACGCAGCCGGTCCGGGCTTCCCCGGCTGCGGTGCTTCGTTCAGGCGATCCGGACCAAACCGCCACCGGCCGCACCAGCGGCGCGCGCCGGTTGGCGGCTTCGTGCCGGCAGGTGATCGTTGGCCGCATGCGCATCGCCATCGAGCTTGAACACGCTCACGACCTGGTTCAGGGCGATTGTCTGTTCGCTCAGCGCCTGGGCAGCTGCCGCCGCTTCCTCGACCAGGGCGGCGTTCTGCTGGACTGCACTGTCCATTTCCGCAACCGCACGGTTGACCTGATCGATGCCCGCACCCTGCTCCGAAGTCGAGGCGTTAATTTCGGTCATGACCTGCATGACCCGCTGGACGCTGGCGACGATTTCCTTCATGGTCGCGCCCGCCTCATTGACGAGGACGCTGCCGGCCTCGACGCGCTCGCTCGAAGCGCCGATCAGGGTCTTGATTTCCTTGGCCGCCGTTGCCGAACGCTGGGCCAGGTTGCGCACTTCGGAGGCGACGACGGCAAAGCCGCGTCCCTGTTCACCGGCACGGGCCGCTTCCACTGCCGCGTTGAGCGCCAGGATATTCGTCTGGAACGCGATGCCTTCGATGACGCCGATGATGTCCGCGATCTGTTTCGACGATTCCGTGATCGATGCCATCGTGCCCACCGCGCGCTCGACGACGTCGCCGCCCTTGACCGCAATGTCGCAGGCACTGGCGGCCAGCTGGTTTGCCTGGCGCGTATTTTCCGCGTTCTGTTTCACCGTCGAGGTCAGTTCTTCCATCGATGCCGCGGTTTCTTCCAGCGCGCTGGCTTGCTGTTCGGTACGGCTCGAGAGGTCGAGGTTGCCCTGCGCGATTTCGCTCGACGCCACCGAGATCGTCTCGGCGCCGCTGCGCACTTTCGCCACGATGCCCGTCAGGCTGGCATTCATCGTCTTGAGCGCGTCGAGCATCTGGCCTGTTTCGTCGTTCGATGTCACGTCAATGCGGGCCCGCAGGTCGCCCCCGGCGACCGCCTGTGCCACCTTGACTGCGTGGTCGATCGGCCGCACGATCGAGCGCGACACAACGACCCCGGCGAGGATCGCGGCACCGGCACCCAGCACCATGGCCAGCAGGCTCAGCGATGTCGCGCGCTCGCTGCTCGCGGCAGCTTGCGCAACATTGTTTTCTGTTTTGGCCACGATCTGCTTGCGTACCTTCACCAGTAATTCGGACGGCGCGCGGTCCTTGCCCTTGACGGCATTGTCACCTGCTGCCGAATCGAAGCCGGCGGCCTCGAATTGCTCGAAACCTTTGCGGTAGTCCTGGCCCATCTGCGCGTGCGCCTGTGCGAACTGTTCGAGGACCTCGCGCTCCTGGCCAGACGGCAGCGCCTTGACCAGGCTTGCCACTTCGTCGGCCACCTTGCGTTCGCCGTCCTGGAACGATTTCCAGAACCTGGCGCGCTGGGCATCATCCTTGCCACGCAGGAGCGTATTCTTCCATTCCTGAATCTGGGTCTTGAAGCTCGATTGCAGGGTCTCGACTCCTTGGGCGTGGCTGTAGCTGGTCACTGCCCCCTCGTAGGTACTGATGGAACGGTTCAGCTCTGCCAGGCCGAAGAAACCGGCGCACGCCACCACCAAGGCGACGGCTGCGAAGCAGAGAGGAAGTTTACGGCTGAGTTTCATACAAGTACTTTCGTGGAAGGCTGCTCAGAAATGGGTTGGACGTCGACGACCGCCAACGTTAAAGGCAAGACCATGAGTCTACGTAAGAACATTCCTACAGGCAATAAAAATGACTGCATAAATTTTGCCTTAGACATATATGTGTGAGCTCAGCAACAACGGCGTGGCAGCGTGTCCCAAGAAGGGCTAGAAGAGTACGAGATTTTCGGGAGACACCTACTTTGCCTTCCGGCCCACCGACTCCAAAATTCGACGCTCCTGCACCGCTGCATCAATCTCCCCATTCACGTGCAGGGCGTTGATGACTTCCGCTTCAGGAATCCGGATGGAACCCTTGAAGGCGTATGCTGGCAGCCGCCGTGGCTACAGCTTCTTTTCGCTTGGCCAACTCCGCAGCCCTGGGACCGGCACTGGCCGCGCTGCTCATCGTCTATTCGGTGTGGGACCTCTTGCGCGATCCCGCAAACTCACTGCAATCGGGCATGACCCGCGTGCTGTTTGCCGGATTGGCTGCAATAGGATTTTGGCCGCTCATTTCCAGCTGGTCCGCGCAGTTTCGAGCAGCGTGGATACACTAGATGTTCTCCAGTGGCGTCATCCTTGCAACCGCCCAGCTCGACGGCGGTCTCGTCGAGGGAGTGGGGGGTATCGTCATCGACCTTTTCCTGATTCCATTTATTGCCAACGGGTCCGGCCGTTTTGCAATGGTCATCGCACCGCCGGGTGTACTATTTATCCTGTGCAGCGTCGTGCAATGCACCTTGCCTGAGCTGGCGAGGGGCCTGCTCCTGCACGGCTCCGCAATCGCGGTGGCTTTCATGCAGATGCGCATTTCAGTCGCCATTCGCAGTCATGCCTTGTCGGTTGAAACGAAGCTGCTCCAGGACGCCACGTATGACCCGCTGACCGGCATCCACAACCGCAGCTGGCTGGCCCAGCAGGCCGCGCAGGCATTCTCTGCAGTCCGGCGCTATCGCACGACCTCGTCTTTGCCGTGCTCGAAATTGATTTTTTCAAGCGCGTTAACGATACGCATGGTCACGAGGTTGGCGATGAGGTTCTGAAAGCCGTGGCGCAAACAATCGAAGACGCACAGCGATTTCGCCTAGGGTGGCGTTTTTACACAGCCTGGGCCAAAAGCGGACATTCGCGCCGCATCACTGCAAGTCAGCTTTACATATCGTCATTGACTGGGCGATCGGCGTAAGCTGCGACCGGTAGCTCAATGAATCGCCCCGGGTTTTGTAGAGGCTCCATTCTTTGAGAAAATGGAGCTATGAAGAAGCAACCCAAGTATTCCCCCGAAGTCATTGAGCGCGCTGTGCGCATGGTCAGCGAAGCAGCCAGCGAGTACGAATCGCAGTGGGCAGCGATCACGTCGATCGCTGCCAAGATCGGCTGCACACCTGAAACGCTGCGCCGCTGGGTACGACAGCAAGAGCGTGATACCGGCCAGCGCCCAGGGACGACCACTGCCGAAGAGGAGCGCATCAAGGCGCTGGAGCGAGAAGTGCGCGAGCTGCGCAAGGCAAATGAGATCTTGCGTCTGGCGAGTGCGTTTTTCGCCCAGGCGGAGCTCGGCCGCCACTTCAAGCCGTGAGGGCATTCATCGACCAGCACCGCCATGCCTACGGTGTCGAGCCGATCTGCAAGGTGATGCAGGTCGCGCCGTCGGGCTACTGGCGTTACGCGGCGCAACAGCGTAACCCAGCGTTGCGATGCGCACGTGTCCAGCGCGACGACGTGCTGAGCGTCGACATCGAACGGGTCTGGCAAGCGAACATGCAGGTCTATGGGGCTGACAAAGTGTGGCGCCAGCTGCGCCGTGAGGGGACCGACGTAGCCCGCTGTACCGTGGAGCGCCTGATGCGCAAGGCCGGCCTGCGAGGCGTCATGCGCGGCAAAGTCGTGCGCACCACGGTTGCCGATGCGAAGGCGCCATGCCCTCTTGATCGGGTCAACCGACAGTTCAAGGCGCAGCGGCCAAACCAGCTGTGGGTCAGCGATTTCACTTACGTCTCGACTTGGCAGGGCTTCGTCTACGTGGCTTTCGTCATCGATGTTTTTGCTCGCCGAATCGTCGGCTGGCGTGTCAGCAGCTCGATGCGGACCGACTTCGTGCTCGACGCCCTGGAGCAAGCACTGTACGCCCGCCAGCCGGAACGAAACGCATTGGTCCATCACAGCGATAGGGGCTCGCAATACGTGTCGATCAAGTACAGTGAGCGATTGGCAGCAGCCGGCATTGAGCCATCTGTGGGCAGCAAGGGCGACAGCTACGACAACGCCCTGGCCGAGACCATCAACGGGCTCTACAAGGCTGAGTTGATCCACCGCCGCGCTCCCTGGAAGACGCGTGAGGCCGTTGAACTGGCTACCCTGGAATGGGTGTCCTGGTTTAACCACCACCGCTTGCTCGAACCACTCGGCTATATACCGCCGGCGGAAGCTGAGGCAAACTATTACAAGCAACTGAGCGGTCAAGCCATCCCGGCCTGACTCACACTAACCGGCCTCCACGAAAGCCGGGGCGATTCAGTATAAGCGTCTGCTGTGGGTGCTCATTATCGGCCAGTCAATCTTTTACTTCGGGCTGATCGACCAAGGTGCACGTGCGTGGGATACGCCTCTGCTGATGGTTCGCAACGTCGTATTGATCGCCGTTGCCCTGTTTGCAACTGGGCGCATGCTGCTGCGCATATGCAAGCTGCGCTCTATCAGTTCCTAACGCCTAGTCGTCGCTCGCCCACTTGCAGTCGGAAGCGGAGGCTCTGGTGCGTGGCCTCCAACTAAAATTAACTTTGAAATCGAAGGGGGCAGGATGTTTTTAGTTTCTCTGTTTTACTTCGTGGCGGGGGCCGCCGTTCTAGTGTACGGCTTCAAAAAAAATAACCGAGACTTGCTTGCGATAGCGGCCTTTATATGGCTTGCACCCGGCGCAATGGAAGAAATTTCAAGCGGGTTTATCGAAGGCTATACGACCTCGAAGGCGGAGGTTGCATTTACACCTATTCGACAGCCGCAGGGTTGACTGAGGGAACTGCAATGTCCTCTTTGGGTCGATAGCGGACGTACGCAGGCTCAGTCAGAGCACTAACATGGCGTCCGTGTTCATAGATGGACTGACACCATGGCCCGCGCACTTCTTCCCGAAGACCTGCGGTCCTTTATAGCAGCTCATCTTCCAACCCATCGCCCATCGCCGAAGGCAGCCGCCCGCGGATCGATGATCGCGTGGCCTTGATTGGAATACCGTGGGAGTACCTGCGCGCGAACTCGGCTGCGGCAGCGGCATGACATGCTGGCGTCGCCCTCACGAATAGATGCTAGCCGGCGTTTGGCAGCGTATCCACGAGGCGATTCTTCGACGGCTCCGAGAGCACGACAAGATCATGTGGGATCGAGTTTGCGTTGACGCTGTAAGCGTACCGGCACTTGCTGGAAGCGAGGACACGGGCCGAAACCCAACCGATCGCGGCAAACTCGGCTGCAAACACCATTTGCTGGTGGATGAGCATGGGCTTCCCAAGTGGCCCAGATCTCGGGCGCGCAGGTGCAGCACTCTCGTTTCCTCATCCGGTTGGTAGAGCTAATCCCGGCAGTTAAGGGGCTGGCAGGCCGTGCCCGCAAACGTCCACGTAAAGCTGCATGCCGGTCAAGCGTACGCTTCGAGAGCCCATCGGGCTTAGCTGCGAAGTCGGGGCATCGCGGCTCGTATCACGCGCTCCGGCGTCGAGCCGCGCGAAAGGCTTGGACGGTGGCGTTGGGTCGTTGAGCGAATCTTGGGTTGGCTACACCGCTTCCGCAGATTACGCATCCGGCATGAGCGGCGAGCAGACATACACCAAGCGTTCTTGTCGCTTGCCTGCTCGCTCATCTGTTGGCAGTATGTCGAAAGTTTTGTTAGGAGCTCTAAGTCGCCTACCAAACTCAATCCTTAGATGGCATCATTGAGTTTTCATCGAGCCTCAGGTTAGAGTTATATGCGTCGCATTAAGCTTGCAGGCGGCAGCAATTTGAAGGGCTAAACGGCCAATAATGCGTTTGACCTACTACCGGAAATAATTAGGGGCGTCCTCGGGATAAAGCTTGGACGCTTCCGTCTAAAGAATCCTGAGCTAATTGCTGCATTGCTTCCGCTCTAAACAAGATTTGTTAGGGCTGAGAAGATCAGTTTGGTTGCATTGAGAGTTTCTTTAGCAACGACTCATTAAATGTAAGGTCGCAAATCTCGAAGGATACATGCTGCGTATGCATCCAAATATCCCGGAACACTGGCCAACTTGCATCTTCCGTATCACCTAAAACTTTCCGGGCCTCGTTCAAAAGCAGGCGTAGCTCAAGATTGTTTAAAGTGGGCAGTCCAGCAAGTTGGCATAATTTTTCAGTTGACATAGTATGGCGTTGAACCTCCCTATGTTCATTTGCATGTAGTACTGCCGCCTTCATGAGCTTTAATGCTGGAGCTGTAATGTGATCCACGTCGAATCTTGCTTTTCTGCGGTCCGGCATGCGAACTCCTTTCCTTTTCTGTTGTTAATTTCAACAGCCTATTTTAATGTTGATTGCCAACGAAGATGCATGGATGGCCTGCCGTCCTGTCAATCAAGCCGTCCTTTGCGCGCTGAGCTATTAAGCGCCTAGCTAACAGCTCAATAATGTTCTCAGAGTCGAAGTCGCAAGAAAATTCCACATACTTTTACGGCAATGTGTGCTAGTTAATAAAAGATTATCCTTGGTCTCGTCATCAAGTCAACTTTGGCTCGAATTGGTATTGACCGTAAGCTTATCGCTCATATTTTATGGATCAATAAGGAACCTCCAGGAATTAGTACGGCGCAACCTTAGCCCCTAAAATATGTTGTGAATCTAATAAGGATATAAATTAGGATACAATTTTGGGGAGATTCTGAAAATTTAGTGGGTCATCACGGGCTAGTCTTTAGTTCGTCTGGTGGTGGCAAAGTCGTGCTCCAAATAATTTGAGCCTTGGCCGGAATCCTAAGGGAAGCAACTTGGAGGTTATCGATGACTGCACTACCATCGGAAAATCTGCAAAAATAAACTTCTAAGCCTTCAGCATCAATAACTAAGCCAACTTCACTCACTTCTCGCAAATCGTATCCCGAATCCTTTCGCGGTGATTGGCAAGTTAATTTCGCGTTTCCGCTCTCATCGCCTTTCAATAACTGCACTGCATTCGACAGATTCCAGCATATATAGCGGCGCCAGTATCCCGGCTGTTCGTGTCTTTGGAAGGGAAGAGCTACATGAAACAGCTGTATATTTAATGGAAGCTCGACTATCGGAAATCGCAATAGTCCAGGTTGTTTCATTAGTGCTCGTATTGCATCCCGATCAGAATGATTTTCCCACGATGCATTCACATGAAACATACGTTCTTACCCCGTAAAATTGCTGATTTTGTAGGCAGTGTGTGCATGCCAAGGCCACGAACTTAGTCCGTGCCCCCTGTAGGGGGAAGACCGAATGATACATGATGACCAAAATTGCGTCATGATCATGAGGACAATTTTTGGAAAAATCACCTGTTCTGGCGTTTGCTGCAGTGCTGCGGCAACTGCGGTCTGAGCGTCAACTCACCCAAGAAGAGCTGGGTTTCCGGGCTGGCCTCCAACGGAAACATATCTCTGCGCTAGAACTAGCGCAAAAACAGCCTTCCCTCTCTACATTGTTTGCGTTGTCAAAAGCATTGGACATACGTACAAGCAGATTCATCGCGCTCGTTGAGCTTGCTTGGGTAGACCCAAATGAAATCAAGCAGACCTCTCTGTCGTAGTGCAAGCGTCAATGTATGACAGTTGCACGATGAGGGACGTCCCCTGGAGCATCTTTTTTGGCAGCCAATCTTAAGCAGAAGACCACTTAATCGCACACTTTGACACGTCAACTTGGCGGTTTGCTTGCTTAGTACTGCGATACTGACTAGTAATGACACCGGCTTTCTAGAGGTCACATCACTTTTGATGGTTTATCCTAGATAAGCTTTACTCGTAGCTCGGTTTACAAAAAGGCAACTTGCGAGGTGTTATCGAACGAATTGTTGTGTAACCGAATTTGGGATTTGTGAATATAAATGAACGGGATTCACAATCACATTTCGGGTAAGTTGTTGTTTTCTATGGTAATTCTGAAATTTGATTTCGTAAACTGCGCATCGATGTAGAAAGAAGATGAACAAATACCATGATTAATAACTCAATGGTAGAGCTGAAGCTTCCCAAGCTTACGACGAGGGTTCGATTCCCTTCACCCGCTCCATAAGTGGGCTGGCTGCCTACTTCATCTTCCAGAACCACACCTCGCGGGACGTCCAGTAGCAACCGGTTGCTGTCCCGTCGATCTCATTCCCGCACCGAAGATACCTCCCCCAGCGATCCCTGGACACGATCGCAATGTGCCCTTGGGGTGGTGTCACCATAGATGCTGAAGAACGAAACGATGCCGCGCCGGTCTCCGATCTTTTGCTCAGCCTCCAGGCCGCTCTTGAATTTCTCGGGCTTGCCGACTTGGCGGACCAGCCAGGTGCTCAGCCTGCGCTGCCGGGTCTCGATCGATTTCCCTTTGTACTTGCCGGCCTTGATGGGCCAGTCGCCGGGGCTCGGGTAGCCGGCGCCCAGCAGGGCCAGGCTCATGCGGATCGCGCATGTGTTGTAGAAGTTCGGGTCGTGGATGTTCTCCGGGTACCCGATCCAGTGGTACAGCTCTTCCCGGCCAACGGTATCGGTATCCGGGAAGTGCATCCTGAGGTTTGCGTACGGTACCTTCATTTGCTCCTCCGCTGCCCGGCCGGGCATGGCCACTTCTGCCTCCAGACCTCGACGATGAGTTCAGCGGCATTGCGCCTCAGCTGGGCATCGGGCATCTTCTGCAGCGCGCGCCGGGCGTCGTCTTCCAGTTCGTGGGGCTTGGGTTTGTACCGCTGGTCCTCGCACCAGTCTCGGCCCTCGGTCGCGTCGTGTACGGCCTGGATGTACCCGTGGACGAATTCGCCGTTCGACATGTCCAGGTATTCGGCCGCGATCGCCCGGGTGCGAAACGGGCTGTCGGGTGTCCAGCTCACCCGCGCCGGATCCATGTTCCCAAGCAGCTTCACCAAGCGCTCGCCCGTCATCCACGGCGTCTTCGTGGTCGGCTGCGCGAGGCAAGGATATGCAATGACGAGGCAGAGCAGGGTCAGCTTGCGCATCACGCCACCCTGTTGGCCGAGAGGTCCCAGCCGCCGGTGGTGTTGCCGCTACCGCCGCCGCCGATCTTCTGCTGGGTATACTTCCAGCGGGCCTTCGAGAATTTCAGGCCCAGGCTCTCGGCCGGGAAGTCTCCGCCACCAAAGCTGGGCGCCACGTGCGCGACCAGGACGTTCTCAAGCTCGACCTCGAAATATTTCACCGGCTCCCCGTTGCCGTCCGCGCGCTGCATCTCGAGCTTCGCTTTCGGGATGGTCTTCCCGCAGGCGCACAGTTGGGCGAGGATCGGCGAGGCTACGTCGACCAGCTTGCTGATGCTGATCTCGCTGAGCTCGGCACGTTCGGCCGTGTGGCCGCCGGCGGTAGATGCTGTTGCGCTCTTCGGTTGAGTAATGGACCAGTTGATCGAAGTGCACTCGATCCAGCCCTGGTGCTTGGAATCGTTCGATTCGCCTTTGACGCCGTCCAGTTGCAGATAGAAGTCCGCTGCCATGATGCCTCCTTGTAGTGGTGAGGCATCGTCGCAGAGCCGGGTTACTGCAACTTGGCGACCGTCAACGGCACGCCGGCATCAGATCAAGCTCGGGTGCCCCGCATTGCCGACACCGCCGTTGCTACCGCGCCTGGCGTGTCCCCTCGCCGCCGGAAACGGCTTGCCCGGCTTCCCGGGCAACCCGCGCCGTCCCCGGCATGAGCCACACCCGGCTGCCCTTGCCGGGCGCCAGGCTGCTGTTGACGAGCACGATCAGGCCATCCGGTCCCGCCGCCAGCTTCTTTCCCAATAAACCCTGCTGGCTGCCGTTGCGCCCGCCGGCCGGATCGGCGCTGTGCGGCACCGGGGCTGGCCGGATCTCGCCATTTTCCGGGACGGGCGCATGCACCAGGCCGTGCGGGCGGTCGCCGGCATCCACGGCTTCCCAGGCCACATGCACCTTGCCCTGTCCATCGGTGGCCAGGTGCGGGTAGCTGCCGGGCTGGCCCGCTTCCGACAGCGTGCGCGGTGGGCCGAACCGCAGCGTGCCGGAATCGGCCCGCACATGCCGGATGGCCGGCGCGCCGCGCGACTGCGGATAGTCCGCGAACACCAGGTGCAGGCGGCCTGCGCCGTCGAGCGCCAGCCGCGGCGCGTCGGCACGCGCGCCGGGGCTGCCGATGCGTACCGGATCCCCGAAGCTGGCGCCGCCATCACCGGATACGGCCACGTGGATGTCTGCGTCGGACTCTTCCCCGACCGCCCAGGCAAGGTAGAGCCGGCCCTGCCTGTCGACGGCCAGCGCGGGGCCGCGCGCCGGGCGCTGCGTGTCGCCGGCGACCTGCCGCGGCCGCGAAAAGGATTGTCCGTCATCGCGGGAACGGACCAGCCAGAGTGCGCCGTCGTACTCCGTCCAGGCCGCATAGATGTCGCCGTTCGGGCTGGTGACGAGGTCGAGGCTGCCGTTCGACCAGGTATCCCGGTCGAGGCGCCCCTTGCCGTCGCCGCCGATCGAGGCCGACAGGTTCAGCGGCCGCGAGAAGCGCTTGCCGCCGTCGAGCGAACGGGCGAACAGGATGTCGCCGCCGTGCGATCCGCCGGAAAAGATGATCTCCTGCCACAGGACGTAGAGCCGGTCCGGCCCGCTCGTTGCCAGGCGCGGATGCCAGGAAAACGTGGCGGGACTGCGTGAGACGTCACGCACCGGGCCTTGCGGGCTGCCGTCAGGGCCGAGGAGCCTGAACCGGACGTCCTTGGCGCGCTGGTCGACCCAGGCCACGGCCAGCAGGCCGCCCGGCGTGAACGCGACCGTGCCGTCGTCCACGTAGTCGTAGGCCGACTCGTTCTGCTGCCACGGCCCCTTGTGGCCGCCGCCGCCGGCGATGTCGACGACGGGAAGCCAGGCCATGCCGTTGCCGGGCGCGGACCGGACCGGCCAGCACGCCGTCAACAGCAGGGAAAGACCGACCAGAACGCGGGCGAGGAAACGGGCAGGAAAACGCATGGGACCTCCTGGCGCCGGCGCCGGCATGCGGGCGGTTCCGCCCGGCAGCGGGCGCCGCCGCCGGCGGCGGCAAGGTATGCTGGCATCCTACTCTCCATGTCACGCAAGGAGCGCCCGCATGCCCACCTGTTCCCGATCCCGCCGCCGCCTGCTGGCGTCGCTGCTGGCCTTGCCGGCCGCCGCGCTGCCTGTGTCCCTCCGCGCACAGACCCGGCCCGCCCTCTTGACGCGCGCCATTCCGTCTTCGGGCGAGCAGTTGCCGGTCGTGGGCCTGGGCAGCTGGATCACCTTCAATGTCGGGCGCGACCCAAGCGCCCGTGCCGAGTGCGCGCAGGTCATGCGCCAGTTCTTCGCCAGCGGCGGGCGGCTCATCGATTCCTCGCCGATGTACGGCTCGGCCCAGGACGTGATCGGCGAAGCGCTGGCCGGGCTCAAGCCGGCGCAGCTGTTCTCCGCCGACAAGGTGTGGATCGGGTCGGGCGCGCAGGGACCGGGCCAGGTCGAAGCATCGCGCCGGCTGTGGCGGATTCCCCGTTTCGACCTGCTGCAGGTGCACAACCTGCTGGCGTGGGAGGCGCACTTGCCGATGCTGCTTCGGATGAAGCGGGAAGGGCGGCTGCGCTACGTCGGCATTACGACCTCGGAAGGCCGCCGGCATGGCGAAATCGTCAAAATCATGGCGAGCCAGCCCATCGATTTCGTGCAGGTCTCGTACAACGCGCTCGACCGCGAAGTGGAGCAGCGCATCCTGCCGCTGGCGCGCGAGCGCCGCATCGGGGTCATCGTCAACCGGCCGTTCCGGCAGGGCGACCTGACACAAGCGCTGGCCGGCAAGCGCCTGCCCGGCTGGGCCGCGGAGATCGGCTGCACCAGCTGGGCGCAGGCGCTGCTGAAGTTCATCGTTTCTCACCCGGCGGTGACCTGCGCGATACCCGCCACCTCGAATGTCGCCCACGTGCGCGAGAACATGCTGGCCGCGACCGGGCCGCTGCCGGACGAGGCGCTGCGCCGCCGCATCGTGCAGGACGTCGAAAGGCTGGCATGAGCGAGTGGTGGACGTACTCGCTGTCCGATCTGCTGATGTTCTCGGCGCGCACCTATTTCCGCCAGTTCGAACTGATGAACCGCGCGCTGTGGCCGCTGCACCTGCCGGCGCTGGGGGCCGGGATCGTCCTCATTGCCTGCATGCTGCGCCCACGCCCGGCCAGCCCGAAGATCGCCTTCGTGCTGCTCGGCCTTGCCTGGCTGTGGGTCGGATGGGCGTACCACGCCCAGCGCTACGCGGACATCAACACCGGTGCGCCGTACTTCGCAGCCGGGTTCGGCGTGCAGGGCGCCTTGCTGTTGTGGATGGCGACGCGCCGTGCCGGCGACGGCGGCATGAGCAGGCTGGCGCCGGCCATCGTGGCGCTGGCGCTGGCGGCATACCCGCTGCTTGCCCCGCTGGGCGGGCGCAGCGGGTGGCAGGCCGAAGTCTTCGGCATGGCGCCGGACCCCACGGTCGCCGTCACGTTCGCCGCGCTGCTCGGCTGGCGTGCGCCGTGGCCGCTGTGGGTGATCCCGCTGCTGTGGAGTGCGGCAAGCGCTGCGACGCTGATGGAGTTGCGCGCGCCGTTCGCCTGGCTGCTGCCGGGCCTGGCAGTGCTGGCGATTGTGCTGGCGGCGCGCGCGAAGTTGCGTGGCGAAGTTGCGTAGTGAAGTTGCGTGATCAGGCGGACAGCAGGTCGCCGGTGCGGAACGATTCGGTGCCGGCGATCTTGCACACATGCATGCCGCGCAGCAGGTGGCGGTGCGCCGTGCTCGCAAACAGCAGGCCGGCGTGTTCGGCCGACAGGGTCGTCACTTGGCCGCTGACCGGGTTGACGATGTCGGCCACCGGCTCGCCCGGCTCGACCAGGTCGCCCAGCCGCTTGTGGAACACGAGCACGCCCGCATGCGGCGCGTGCAGCGGCTCGACGGCGTTGAGCGGCGTTGCCCGGCACGGCGTTTCCGGCAGCGGGGCCAGCGGGATGTCGAGCACGCCGGCATGGCCGAGGTACTGCAGCATGGCCTCGGCATCCTGGCGTGCGTAGTCCCAGCGCACGTCGTTCTCGCCGCGCAGCTCGACGGTGACCGCGATGCACGAGGGCGGAATCGCCGTGCCTTCGAAATGGTCGGCCAGGTCCCACCACAGGCGGCTGCACGCTTCGTCGAAGGCTTCGCCGCCCGAGGCCTTGGCCACCAGCAGCACGCGCGCGCCTAACAGCGCCATCAGCGGTTCCACCGCTTCCACCAGCGGCGTGCCGGTGTACATGTGCATCAGCGCTTCGTTATCGCAGTGCAGGTCGAACACGATGTCGGCGTCGATCGCCATCGACAGCAAGGTCTTCTTGAGCGTTTCGGCGTCGTCCTTCGGTTCCCACAGGCCCACCTGATGCCGCGCCTGCTCGCGGATGAGGGCGACGTTGGCGTCCACGTCGCTGCCGAGTTTCCCCTCGAGCGACTTTTTCAGTTCGTCCGCGACATGCCGGTACATGCGGTTGAAATTGATGCCGGTGGCCAGGTGGTAGCGCCCGAAGGGGGCGCCGTGGATGACCTGCGACAGGCCCAGCGGATTGGCCGCGGGCACCAGGATGATCTCGCCCTTGATCCGTCCTTCGGCGTCGAGGCGTCCCAGTTCCTGGCGCAGCACGTGCGCCACCAGCATGGCCGGCACTTCGTCGGCGTGGACGGCAGCCTGGATGTAGACCTTCTTGCCACTGCCGGGCGTGCCATAATGGAACGAGGTCAGGTGGGCGGTGGCGACATTCTCGTCGACGGCGATGGGGTGTTTCATGGATTGCATGGACAGGGACTCCGGCGCTCGGCAATGGGTAAGGCACGATTATGCGCGATTCCGCCGCAAGGCCCCGCACGCCGCCCGGTGCTGGAAGGCAGCGCCGGCTAAGCTATAATGACAGCCGTTTTTCCTCACTCACATTCCCCCATGTCTTCCGATACGCCCACCAACGGCCCGGCGCGGCCCATGCTTTACGATCCGACCGAACACCGCATCCGCAGCTTCGTCACGCGGGCAGGGCGGCTGTCGACCGCGCAGGCGCGCGCGCTGGAGGATCTCGGCCCCAGGTTCCTGATCGAGTACAAGAAGGAAACGCTGGACCTGGAAGCGGCCTTCGGCCGCAAGGCGCCGGTGGTCCTGGAAATCGGCTTCGGCATGGGCGACACCACCGCGCACATCGCGCGCCTGATGCCCGAGAAGGATTTCATCGGGGTCGAGGTGCACACGCCGGGCGTGGGCAGCCTGCTCAAGCAGATCGGCGAGCAGGGCATCGAGAACCTGCGCCTGATCCAGCACGACGTGGTCGAGGTGCTGGCCCACATGATCGCCGACGGCTCGCTGGCCGGCGTGCACGTGTTCTTCCCGGACCCGTGGCACAAGGCGCGCCACAACAAGCGCCGCCTGATCCAGCCGCCGTTCGTGAAGGTCCTGTGCGACAAGCTGGCGCCGGGCGGCTACCTCCACCTCGCCACCGACTGGGAAGACTACGCGGTGCAGATGCTGGAAGTGCTGGGCAACGAGCCGGCGCTGCAGAACACGGCCGAAGGCTACGCGCCGCAGCCGGCATACCGTCCGCTGACCAAGTTCGAGAACCGCGGCCTGAAACTCGGGCACGGGGTGTGGGACCTGGTGTTCACCAAAAAATAACCCGGCTCGCCGCCGGGTTTGGTAGGGTGAGCGGCTTTGCCGTCCACCCTGCCAAGCATCAAACCGCCGCGTGCGGGCGCCGCGCGTACAAGCCGAAGTACAGGATCACCGCATAGCACAGCGCCGGCACCGCCAGCGCCATCTTCAGCCCGGCCGCGTCGGCCGCGACACCCAGGATCAGCGGCACGATGGCGCCGCCCACGATCGCCATGCAGATCAGCCCCGAGCCTTCCGCCGCGCGCTTGCCCAGCCCTTCGCAGGCCAGCGAGAAGATGGTCGGGAACATGATCGAGTTGAACAGGCCGACGGCCAGCAGCGACCAGCCGGAGACTTCGCCGGTGGTATTCGCCGACACCAGCAGCAGGACGATGGCGACGGTCGCCGCGCAGGCCAGCACTTTCCCCGGCGAGAACATGCGCAGCAGCGCCGCGCCGATGAAGCGGCCGACCATGGCGCCGCCCCAGTACAGCGGCACGTGCTTGCCGGCCGCTTCCGCACCCAGGCCGAGCACATCCGCTTCCATCAGGTAGTCGACGACGATCGAGCCGATCGCCACCTCTGCACCCACGTACAGGAAGATGCACAGGGCGCCGAGCGCGAAGCGCGGCTGCTTGAGCAGGTCGAAGGCCTGCAGGATGTTTTCCGACGGCGCCGCCGTTTCCACCAGCTTGCCGCGGTTGAGCCAGACCGCGCCGGCCAGCACCGCCAGCGCGATCGCCAGGCCGATGTAGGTGTGCACCACGACGCGGGTCTCTTCCTGGCGGAAGGCGGTGAGCGCGGCGCCGCTCAGGGTGCCCGGGTCGACGGTGGCCAGCGAACCGAGGATCAGGATCGCGCCCACGTAGGGAAACACCGTGGTGCCCAGCGAATTGAAGGCCTGGGCGAAGGTCAGGCGGCTGTGCGCCGTGGACGGCTTGCCCAGCATCGAGATGAGCGGATTGGCCACCACCTGCACGATGGTGATGCCCGAAGCCAGCACGAACAGCGCCAGCAGGAAGGTGCCGAACATGCCCGAGTACGAGGCCGGGATGAACAGCAGGCAGCCAAGCGCCATCGTGACCAGGCCGGTGACGGCGGTGCGCATGTAGCCGATGCGCTGCACGATGCTTGCTGCCGGGATCGAGATGAAGAAGTAGGCGGCGAAGAAGGCCGACTGCACCAGCATCGCCTGCGCGTAGCCGAGCGTGAACAGGTCCTTCAGCTTGGGAATGATGATGTCGTTCAGGCTGGTGATGCCGCCGAAGACGAAGAACAGGGCGAAGACGAAGGTCTGCAGGCTGGCTGCGTTGGCAGGGACGTGCGCGTCGGCGCCATCCTTGCCCGGTGAGGCGGTGGTGCTGGTAGGGGTGGGGATTGCCATGGGGTGTCTCAGGGTTGAATGAACTTGAGCGCCTGGCAAACCTCCGGTGAGAGGTTTCTTCAGGCGCTCCAGCCAGGACACTACATCATCTCGTTGATGATGGCGACGATTTCGTCGCCGTAAGACACCAGTTTCTTCTCGCCGACGCCGGACACGCCGCGCAGCTCGTCGAGCGAGGCCGGCTTGACCTTGGCGATCTCGCGCAGGGTGGCGTCCTGGAACACGACGTAGGCCGGCACGCCGTGCTCGCGCGCGGTGCCCATGCGCCAGGAGCGCAAACGCTCGAAGATCTGCTGCTCGGAGCGCGACAGTTCCAGTTCCTCGTAACTGCCTGCGGCGCGCGACGACGGCCGCTTGGCCTTGACCGGTTTCTGGTACTGGCGCAGCTGCACCTTCTGCTCGCCCTTGAGCACCGGGCGCGCGGCATCAAGCAGTTTCAGGGAACTGAAGGCGTCGTGGTCCACGGTGACGAAACCGAGCGCGATCGCCTGGCGCAGGATGGCGCGCCACTCCTGCTCGGAGCGGTCGGCGCCCACGCCATAGACGGTGAGCTTGTCGTGGTGCCACTGGGTGATGCGCTCCGTCTGCGCGCCGCGCAGCACGTCGATCACGTGGCCGGCCGCAAACCGCTGGTCGACCCGGTAGATGGCCGACAGCAGCTTTTGCATCGGCACCGTGCCGTCGAAGCTCACCGGCGGAATCAGGCAGGTGTCGCAGTTCCCGCAGGGGCCGGAGCGCTCGCCGAAGTAGTCGAGCAGGCGCATGCGCCGGCAGGACAGCGTCTCGCACAGGCCGAGCATGGCGTCGAGCTTCATCGACAGCACGCGCTTGAAGGTCTCGTCGGCTTCGGATTCGTCGATCATCCGGCGCTGCAGCACCACGTCCTGCAGGCCGTAGGCCATCCAGGCGCTGGCGGGCGCGCCGTCGCGGCCGGCGCGGCCGGTCTCCTGGTAATAGCCCTCGATGCTCTTGGGCAGATCCAGGTGGCACACGTAGCGCACGTCGGGCTTGTCGATGCCCATGCCGAAGGCGATGGTCGCCACCATCACGATGTTGTCTTCGCGCAGGAAACGCGCCTGGTTCGCCGCGCGTACCGTGTGCTCCATGCCGGCGTGGTAGGGCAGGGCGCGAATGCCGTGCTCGCACAGGAAGTCGGCGGTCTCCTCGACTTTTTTGCGCGACAGGCAATACACGATGCCGGAATCCTGCGGATGCTCGCTACCGATGAAATCGATCAGCTGCTTGCGGCCGTTGGTCTTCTCGACGATGGAATAGCGGATGTTCGGGCGATCGAAAGACGACACGAACTGGCGCGCGTCTTCGAGCTGCAGGCGGTGCGCGATCTCGGCGCGGGTCTGCTGGTCGGCAGTGGCGGTGAGGGCGATGCGCGGTACGTTCGGATAACGCTCGTGCAGGACCGACAGGCGGATGTATTCCGGCCGGAAGTCGTGCCCCCATTGCGACACGCAGTGCGCCTCGTCGATGGCGAACAGGGAGATAGGCGAGACGTCGAACAGCTCGAGGCAGCGTTGCGTCAGCAGGCGCTCGGGGGCGACGTAGACGAGGTCGATCTCGCCGCTGCGCACCAGCCGTTCGATGCGCAGGGTTTCCTCGAAGTTCTGGGTGGAATTCAGGAAGGCGGCGCGCACGCCGACTTCTTCCAGCGCGTCGACCTGGTCCTGCATCAGCGCGATGAGCGGCGAGACCACCACGCCCACCCCCTCGCGCAGCAGCGCCGGGATCTGGTAGCACAGCGACTTGCCGCCGCCGGTGGGCATCAGGACCAGTGCGTCGCCGCCGCCGGCCACGTGCTCGACGATCTCGCCCTGGTGCCCGCGGAAGGCGGGATAGCCGAAGACCGTCTCGAGGACGTGAAGGGCGCGTGCGCCAATTTCCGAAGTCATGCTTTTAGTCTGTTTATTCAGCCCAAGTCACGAGGCCGAAGTGTGCGGTCACGAGTACCAGAATGCCGAACACGATACGGTACCAGGCGAAGATCGTGAAGTCGTGCGTGCTGATGTAACGCAGCAGCCAGCGTACGCACAGGAAGGCCGAGAGGAAGGCGGCGAAGAAGCCCAGGCCGAACAGGGGCAGGTCCGCCGCCGACAGCAGTTCGCGCTCCTTGACCACAGAGTACACCGTGGCGCCGAGCATGGTCGGCATTGCAAGGAAGAACGAGAATTCGGTGGCCGCCTTGCGCGACAGGCCGAACAGCATGCCGCCGATAATGGTCGAGCCGGAACGGCTGGTGCCGGGAATCAGGGCAAACGACTGGGCCAGGCCCACCTTCAGCGCGTCGAGCGCGGTCATGTCGTCGACCGTCTCCACCCGCGCCGGCGCTGCGCGCAGGCGGTTGCGGCGCTCCACCCACAGGATCAGCATGCCGCCGACGACCAGGGCGATCGCCACCGGCACCGGATGGAACAGCAGCGCGGTGATCGTCGAGCTGAACAGTACGCCGGCGAAGGCGGCCGGCATGAAGGCGATCACGACATTGCGCGCGAAACGCTGCTGGACCGGGTCCGCCCCCAGTCCCTTGAACACGCGGGCAATGCGCTCGCGGTATTCCCAGACCACCGCCAGCATGGCGCCGGCCTGGATCACGATCTTGAAGACAACGGATTTTTCGTCAGTGAAGTCGAGCAGGCTGCCCGCAAGGATCAAGTGGCCGGTCGAGGAGATCGGAAGAAATTCGGTAAAGCCCTCGACCAGGCCCATGATGATCGCCTTGATGGCGAGAAGAATGTCCATGAATGCGTAACAGTAGTTTCGGGATGGGTGTCGAATGGCCGGGAGGGCAGCGCGGGGGCGAAGCTTAACATGAGCACGCCTGAGGTCGTTGCGCCGGCCGTACCGGATGCAAGAGACAGATTGTACCGTGCACACGTTTCCTAAGGGTTACGTCATGTATCACAGCAAGAAATTATGTCGTGCGCCGTCCCCCCGGGCTCGTGCTACACTCGTCCGCATGAGTATTTTCGTGGTCCTCATCCTTACTGCGCTTGCATGGGCAGCATTTCATGGTTGGCAACTGCCCAACACCTTGCGTTACCGTCCCTGCCAGGGCCGGGCCTGGCGCAGCACATTCCCTACCGCTTCGCGGAAGGACATCCGCGACTTTCTCTCCGTCCTCGTGTCCGCCTTTGCCTTGCGCGAAAGCGAAAAACTGCATATCCGTCCGGACGACGAAGTGCTCGGCATCTACCGCGCGGTCAATCCGACCCGGTCCGAGCCCAGTGCCAGGGAACTCGACATGCTGGCGAAGGCGCTGCGCGACAAATACGGCGTGAAGCTCGACGAGGTCTGGCACGAGGGCTTGACGCTGGGCGCGCTGTTCCAGCGGGTGCAACAGGCGCGCGGCAAACCGGTCGCGCGCTGAGCGCAGGCAGGGAGAACGGAAAGTTACCCTCGATGGGTAACCGGCGGTGCTTGCATTCGACCAGCTCGGCACTACCTGCTGGTCATGCTAAAACAGAAACTGAACTGGAAGCGGCCCCTGTTCTATTTGTTGCTGCCGATCTTCTTCGTGATGGCCTTCCTCGGCTTTCCCCTCCCCGTCGCACCCCCGCCGGCCACCAAGCCGGCGGTCGAGCATGCCGTCGTCATCAAGAAGAAGAAAAAACGCCTGGGCTTGCTCATGCCCCGGGATGATGGCAAGGAGGACGCGTAGGCGCCGCCATCAGGCGCAGGGTGCGGTCGCGCGCTCCAGCTCGTCCAGCCAGCGGATCGCCTGCTCACGGCTGGTCCCGCACATTTCCAGCGAGGGCTGCAGCCCGCCGCAGAACGCAGGCCGTTCCGGCCGCCCAAAGATGCGGCAGCGGTTGTCGTCGCCCAGTTGCACGCAGCGTACGCCGGCAGGCTTGCCGTCAGGCATGCCAGGGATGGGACTGGTGATGGATGGCGCCGTGCAGCAGGCGCCGCAGTGGTCGCGGCATTGCATGGTGAGGGAAGCGGGAAGAGCGGTGTCGACGAGGAGCGCAGTATATACCCGTCGCGCCGCGCGATGCGGGCGCGGCATCTGGCATTTTCCTGCTACGTTGTGTCCATCGTCCACGCCGGCAGGAGATCCGCATGTCCAGTCCCCTCAAACCCCTGAACCGCCAGGTGATGGTGATCACCGGCGCCACCAGCGGCATCGGCCTGGCAACCGCGCAGGAGGCGGCCAGGCAGGGGGCGAAACTGGTGCTGGCCGCGCGCGGAGCCGATGTGCTCGAAGCCGTCGTCGATGGGCTCGTCGAGAACGGTTTCGAGGCCGTCGGGGTCGTGGCCGACGTCGCCGAGCGCGCCCAGGTGCAGCGCATCGCCGAGGCCGCCATCGACCGTTTCGGCCGCATCGACACCTGGGTCAACAACGCGGGCGGAACCATCTATGGCCGGATCGACCAGGTGTCCGAGGAAGACGGCAGGCGCCTGTTCGACATCAATTTCTGGGGCATGGTGCACGGCTCGCTGGTGGCGCTGCCGCACCTGCGCAAGCAGGGCGGCGCCCTCGTCAACCTGGGCAGCGAGGCCTCCGAAGTGGCGATCCCGATGCAGGGCATGTATTCGGCCAGCAAGCACGCCGTCAAGGGCTTCACCGATGCACTGCGCATCGAAGTCGAGCAAATGGACGAATCGCCCGTGTCGATCACCCTGATCGAACCGACTGCCGTCGACACGCCCTTGCCCCAGCATGCGCGCAACTACATGGACCGCGAACCGAAGCTGCCCTCGCCGCAGGTCGACCCGCACGAAGTGGCTGCCGCCATCCTGCATGCCGCCGTGGTGCCGATGCGCACCGTGCGCGTCGGTGTCATTGCCGAACTCGACATCCTGATGGAAAAAATCGCGCCGCGCCTGGTGGACCGCCTGTCGGTGCTCCAGGTGCCGCGCCAGCAGCAGGACATCCCGCCGCGTAACCCGGACGGGGCATTGTATGCCTCGCGGGCGAGCGGACGTATCTACGGCCCCGGCAAAAGCTGAGCGAGTAGTGTAAATACTTGTTTGTATTGGGCTTTTCGCCCGGAATGCTTGACTGCCTTACAAGTCCGGTCTATATTCGATGGCTGTTCAGTTAGTTTCTAGGCAGAAACATGCAATGCTCACTTGACAGCAAGCCACGCTGGGAACGCCGCAAGGAAGCACGTCCGCAGGAGCTTCTTGCCGCTGCCATTGACCTGTTCGTCGAGCGTGGTTTTGCCGCTACCCGCCTGGAAGACGTGGCGCGCCGCGCCGGGGTATCCAAGGGTACGCTCTACCTGTACTACGCCAACAAGGAAGAACTGTTCAAGGCGGTAGTGCGCGAGAGCATCGTGCCGGTCATTGGCGACGCCGAACTGTCGGTCGCCGGATTCGATGGCCACAGTGCCGACCTGTTGCGTAACATGATCCTGAACTGGTGGGAGCGCATCGGGCAGAGCAAGGTGTCCGGTATCAGCAAGCTGATCACTGCAGAGGCAAGCAATTTTCCCGAGCTGGCCAAGTTTTACCAGGAAGAGGTCACCAGCCGGGCCTTCCGCATGATTTCCAGCGTGCTCGAGCGTGGCGTGGCCCGTGGCGAGTTCCGCAATATCAATTGCCAACAAATGACGCCGGTGTTGATGGCGCCGATGGTGATGCTCAATACCTGGAAGCATTCGGTTGCGCCCTGCGCACTGGAACCCCAGGCATTCTTCGACGCCTTCCTCGACCTGGCCCTGCAAGGCCTGCTCCCGCCGGCCAAATAAATTGCCGGATGCGCCAACATCGCGTTTTTTGGCGTTCAACCCCTCCAAACTGCAGACTGTCGCAATTTCCACTGGTATTCAGGGCCCCATCGCTAAGATGTGCGTCCTGAGGCCGTTCAACGATAAAATATCGGATTATTTATTTTTCCACCGAGAACTCAGATGAATATCGAACAAGCCCGCTTCAACATGATTGAACAGCAGATCCGCCCGTGGAACGTGCTTGACGAGGATGTGCTCGCCCTGCTGCACGTCGTCAAGCGCGAACAATTCGTGCCGGCGGCATACCAGAACCTGGCGTTTGCGGACGTCGAAATCCCGCTGCCGGGCGGCGAAGCGATGTTCAACCCGAAGGTCGAAGCACGCATCGTGCAGGAAATCGCGGTAAAGAAGCACGAGAACGTCCTTGAGATCGGTACCGGTTCGGGCTACATGGCGGCACTGCTGGCGCACAAGGCGCGCCACGTGACCACCGTTGAAATCCTGCCGGAATCCGCAGCAATGGCCAGGGAAAACCTGGCCAAGGCCGGCATCACCAACGTGACCGTCGAGCAGGGCAATGGCGCCGAGGGCTGGCCGAAGGGCGCGCCCTACGACGTGATCGTGGTGTCGGGTGGGCTGCCGGTGCTGCCGGAAGCGCTGGTGCAGCAGGTGAAAGTGGGCGGCCGCCTGGCAGTGATCCTGGGCGAAGCGCCGGCGATGAGCTTCAACATCGTTACCCGCGTGTCGGAAACGGCGTATGACACGGTGAGGCTCTTCGAGACCATCGCCAAGCCGCTGACGGGCGCCAAGGCGCCGTCGCGCTTCCAGTTCTGAGGATGCGATGCAACACGTGACCGCCCCTGAGTTGGCCGCCTGGCTGGCCGACCCGGCACGTCCGCAGCCGCTGCTGCTGGACGTGCGCGAAAACTGGGAATTCGAGACCTGCCACATCGCAGGTTCGACCCAGATACCGATGCACCTGATCCCGATCCGGGTCGGCGAGCTGGACGATGACCGCGACATCGTCTGCATTTGCCACCACGGGGCGCGCAGCATGAGTGTTGCTGCCTTCCTGGAGCGGAACGGTTTTAGCAACGTAACGAATTTGACGGGCGGGGTACACGCCTGGGCCGTACAGGTCGAGCCATCGATGCCGAAGTATTGACCTGAATCCTAACTTTTGATGACTCCTGTGGAGAATGCAATGCAGAAACCCCTTCTTGCCGTGCTGGTTGCCAGCGCGCTCTTTTCGCTCAATGCAAGCGCGGCCGACTTGATCCAGGTGTACCAGCAGGCCCTGGCCAACGACGCGGCCTATGCGAGCGCGCGCGCGTCGGCAGCGGCTGGCCGCGAGCGGATCACGCAGGGGCGTGCAGGGCTGCTTCCGACGGTGGGCATCACCGGCAGCAGTATCAAGAACGACAGCGAGAATTCGCCGTGGAACGAAGGCGTGAGCGTGACCGATCCGACCACCGGCCTCACGAGGACGGTTGCCGGCGGCGGCTCGAACGTGCGCACTACCGAATACACGATCGGGCTGACGCAACCGTTGTTCCGTTGGGACCGTTGGGAAACCTATCAGCAGAGCAAGCTGCAGCAGGCCATCGCCGAAGCGCAGTTCGCCCAGGCCCAGCAGGACCTGATCACCCGCGTGGCGCAGGCCTACTTCGATGTGCTGGCAGCCCAGGACAAGCTGGAATCGACCCGCGCGCAGAAGAGCGCGGTGACCGAACAGCTGGCATCGGCCAAGCGCAACTTCGAGGTCGGCACCCAGACCATCACCGACACCCATGAAGCGCAGGCGGCGTACGACCTGGTGCTGGCCCAGGAATTCGCGGCGGTGAACGACCTGGACAACAAGCGCAATGCGCTGCAGGCCATCATCGGCACTGCCCCGGCCACGCTGGCGCCGCTCAAGTCGGGCATCACGCTGGCCGCACCTTCGCCGGCGAACGTGGACCCGTGGGTCTCGTCGGCCGAGAACCAGAACTACGGCGTGACCGTCTCGCAGTTGCAGGTAGAGATCGCCAAGCGCGAGATCTCGCGCAACCGCGCCGGCCATTATCCGACGCTCGACCTGGTGGCGAACCACACCCGCCGCGACATCGGCGGCCAGCTGACCAATTCGGGCGTGCAGAAGAACAACGGCATCGGCGTACAGTTCGCCGTGCCGATCTTCAACGGCTTTGCCATCACCAGCCGCGTGCGCGAAACGATCGCCCTGGAAGACAAGGCCAGGAACGACCTGGAGGCGACCCGCCGCCAGGCCGCCCTGCAGGCGCGCCAGGCCTATCTTGGCGTGAACAGCGGCATGGCCCAGGTCAAGGCGCTGGAGGCGGCGGAAATCTCGAGCCAGTCAGCGCTGGAATCGAACAAGCTGGGCTACCAGGTCGGCGTGCGCATCAACATCGACGTGCTGAACGCGCAGCGCCAGCTGTACCAGACCCGCACGGACCTGTCGCGGGCCCGTTACGACACCATCCTGAACGGCCTGCGCCTGAAGGCGGCCTCGGGCTCGCTGCGCGAGTCGGACCTGGCGGCGGTGAACAACCTGCTGCAGCCGTAACCGGAAAGCGCAGGACACTGCGCTAAAGAATGTGAAAAGCCCGAACTAGTTGGTTCGGGCTTTTTGTTTTTGAGAACATTGCTAAGTCGTTGATTCTTGGACCGAATAGTTGACGCACGACAAGTCGCGCCAGGGCGGATTTTTTTGCAAAACTGATAAACTGATAACGTTTGCGCTCCCAATACAGGTAGGGCGGAAGAGTCCGCCTGCCGCTGGCGCCCCGAAGTCAGGTTTTCTTATCCAAGGATAAACAACATGCAAAAGAATATCGCGATTGTCGGTGCCGGCTTCTCCGGAGCCGTCATTGCCAATCAGCTTGCAAAGGCGGGCTACACCGTCGAGATCTTCGAATCGCGCCCGCACATTGCGGGCAATTGCCACTCGGAGCGCGATGCCGAGACCGGCGTCATGGTGCACATCTATGGTCCGCACATCTTCCACACCGACATCGAGCGCGTCTGGGAATACGTGAACCGCTACAGCCGCTTCATGCCCTACGTGAACCGGGTCAAGGCCATCACCAACAACAGCGTCTACACGCTGCCGATCAACCTGCTCACCATCAACCAGTTCTTCGGCAAGACCTTCCGTCCGGCCGAAGCCCAGGCGTTCCTGGCTTCGCTGGGCGACAAGTCGATCGAGAACCCGGTGACGTTCGAGGACCAGGCGCTGCGTTTCGTCGGCCGCGAGCTGTACGAAGCCTTCTTCAAGACCTACACCGTCAAGCAGTGGGGCATGCAGCCGACCGAGCTGCCGGCGAGCATCCTCAAGCGCCTGCCGGTGCGCTTCAACTACGACGACAATTATTTCGCCCACAAGTACCAGGGCATGCCGGAAGACGGCTACACGGCGCTGGTCGAGAAGATCATCGACGTGCCGGGCATCACCGTGCACCTGAACACCCGGTTCGACCCGGCCCAGAAGGGCGACTATGCCCACGTGTTCTACAGCGGCCCGATCGACGCCTGGTTCAACCATGCCGAAGGCCGCCTGCCGTACCGCACGCTCGATTTCGAAGTCTTCCGCGACACCGGCGACTACCAGGGCAATGCCGTCATCAATTACTGCGACGACAGCCAGCCCTACACCCGCATCACCGAGCACAAGCATTTCTCGCCGTGGGAAAAGCACGAGAAGACCCTGATGTACAAGGAATACAGCCGCCAGTGCGAAGAGAAGGACATCCCGTACTACCCGATCCGCCAGGCGCGCGACAAGCAGCAGCTCGAGCGCTACGTGAACGTGGCGCGCGAGGAGCCGAACGTGACCTTTGTCGGCCGTCTCGGCACCTACCGCTACCTCGACATGGACGTGACCATCAACGAAGCCTTGATGACCGCGGATAAATTCCTCGAATGTGCCAAGGGCAACGAGCGCATGCCGGCGTTCGTGATCGACCCGATGGCGTAAGCAAACACTGCCGCTGGCGGCTGGTCGCCATGTTTTTCGCAGGGTGGCGGGCTCCGCCGGCCACCCTGCGCACCCCACTCTCCTGCGTTAGCGGCGACGCCACGCAATCATCTCCGCAATCGTCAGGATCGGGAAGCCGTGCAAGGCGGCGAACTGCTCGATCTGCTCCCCGCGCATCATCGTCCCGTCGGGGTTCATCAGCTCGCACAACACCGCAGCCGGCTGCAGCCCGGCCATGATCGCCAGGTCGACCGAACCTTCGGTATGACCGGCGCGCGCCAGCACGCCGCCCGGCGTGGCGCGCAGCGGGAACACGTGGCCCGGCCGCACCAGGTCTTCCGGTTTGGCATCCGGCGCGATCGCCGCGCGGATCGTGGTGACGCGGTCGGCCGCCGAGACGCCGGTGGTGACGCCATGGCGCGCCTCGATCGAGACCGTGAACGGCGTGCCGTAGCGGCTGCCGTTGTCGGCCGCCATCGGCGGCAGCTCGAGCGCGCGCACCTTGTCGGCGGATAGGCACAGGCACACGATGCCGCTGCACTCGCGAATCAACAGGGCCATCGTCTCGACGCTGAGTTTTTCGGCAGCGACGATCAGGTCGGCCTCGTTCTCGCGGTCGAAATCGTCGAGCAGGATGACGGGAAGGCCAAGACGCATGGCATCCAGGGCGGCGGCGATGCGGCCTTCCAGGTCGGTGCTGTGGAGGGAATAAGGTGTGGTGACGAACATGTGAGACGCTCCTCGCAAAAGTTGGCGAAAAACGCATCAGGGCAAAGCGGATACGCACGCCCTCCCTGCTATTGCGGGAGCAATGGCAGGAAAAGCGCGTGGCAGCGCACATCTTCTTTCATCCGGACTATACCGTCGGCCCTGGCTTCTCACCAGGTCTGCTGACCCTGCTCACGCAGGCGCTCGCGGGCTCGACCCCTTGCAGGGTCATACCGCCGGTGGGGAATTGCACCCCGCCCCGAAGACGTATTGATTGTTGCCTGGCAATCCAGGCGCATCGATTCTAGCAGCGCCTGGCGAAGTCTGCCGGAGGGGAGGGGATCAGCTGCTCAGCCCGGCGCCGGCCGCATCGTCCTTGCGCTCGATGAGCTCGACCTTGTAGCCGTCCGGGTCGGTGATGAAGGCGATCACGGTGCTGCCGCCCTTGACCGGGCCCGGCTCGCGGGTGATGTTGCCCCCAAGGGTGCGCACCTGGTCGCAGGTCGCGTAGATGTCTTCGGTGGAGAGGGCGATGTGGCCGTAGGCCGTGCCCATGTCGTAGCTGTCGACGCCGTAGTTGTAGGTCAGCTCGAGTTCGGCGTGGTCCGGGTTGCTGCCATAGCCGAGGAAGGCCAGCTTGTACTTGTATTCGGGGTTGTCGCTGGTGCGCAGCAGTTTCATGCCGAGCACGTTGGTGTAGAAATCGATGGAGCGCTGCAGGTCGCCGACCCGGAGCATGGTGTGCAGGATGCGCATTGAGTGTCCTTCTGGTGAAACGGAAAGCGGTCATTCTATGCGCTGGCGCCTGATCTTGCAGGGCAGTACCCAACGCGAAGCGGCTGTGCATCCGCATAGTGAACTGGTGGGCGGCGTTGGAGCCGCCCACCCTACGAAAAGCGCCTCAGTTCTCCAGGCGCGAGCTCATCGTGATGTCGGCGTTGAGCAGCTTCGAGACCGGGCAGTTTTCCTTGGCGGTGTTGGCCGCCTTGTCGAAGGCTTCCTGGCTGGCGCCCGGGATCTTCGCCACCAGGTCGAGGTGCACGGCGGTGATCGAGAAGCCGCCCTCGACCTTTTCCATCGAGACGGTTGCCGTGGTGCGCAGCTCCTGTGCCGTCAGGCCGGCCTGGCCCAGCTGGCCGGACAGGGCCATCGTGAAGCAGCCGGCATGGGCCGCGCCGATCAGCTCTTCCGGGTTGGTGCCGGGGCCGTCCTCGAAGCGGGTATTGAAACCGTACTGCGCTTCCTTGAGCACGCCGCTGGCGGTCGAGACCGCACCCTTGCCGTCCTTCAGGCCGCCGCTCCAGACGGCGCTGCCGTTGCGTTTGATGGTCATGGTCTTTCCTTACAGGTTGTTTTTGTCCGACTCGTCATTGGTCGTGTCGTGCCGGCGCATGGAACGGTGGGCGTCGGGCTGGGGATTGGCTTGCCCGGTCGCGTCCGGCGCCGGCTCGACCGCCCGGTCGATGTCGCCTTCGCCATTGGTGCCGTACATGTCGGTGTTGACCAGGCCCTGGGCCAGGTCTTCGGCGGCTTGCGCGATGACGCCACGCGGTTCCTGGTCCTGCGCATCCGGGCTCTCGTCGCGCTCGTGCGGCTGGCGCTTGACGTTGTCGCCTTCTTCGATCGGTGCCTTCGTGTTCACGAAGCGGTCTTTGGTTTCGGTAACCATCTCGTTCTCCTCGCATGAAGCTGTTGATGGAATCCTAACCGTGCCTCGCCGAAGCAGTCGCGCAATTGGCTCCCCCGTCATAGTTAATGCTTTTTTGCAATTAAACTATTAACATTGCGGTTGGGTTAACTATTGGAACCTCAGTGAGCACCGCACCCGATGCGCCTGAACGCGGCAGATCATGGCAAGCAGCCTGGTGCGGGTGAGCTGAACCTTGCGGCCCGGTGCGCCTCGCCGTTATACTGTTTATTTGTACAGTAATTGCTGAGCGCGCGCAGGGCCCATCTGTAGCAACCGCAGGGATAATCGGTTAATCTCCATCCTCCTCACCCATACGTCCGATACCATGCCTGTGACGCCCCAAACGCAACCCATCATCGCGCTCGTGGTGCGGCAGAACACCGCCGGCATCGAGGAGCCCGTCCGGCGCCTCGTCGATTTCCTGTCCGGGGCCGGCTACCGCGTCGTGTTCGAAGCCGACACCGCCGCTTACCTGGGCGAGGTGGGCGTCGGCGGCATCGAGGCATTGAGCGTGGCCGAGATCGGCGAACGCGCCAGCTACGCCGTCGTCATGGGCGGCGACGGCACCATGCTCGGCATCGCGCGCCAGCTCGCCAAATACGATATTCCGCTCATCGGCATCAACTCGGGCCGCCTCGGTTTCATTACCGACATTCCGCTCGACAGCATGGTTCCGGCGCTGGACGAAATCCTGCAGGGCAAGGCGCAAGCCGAGGAGCGCACGCTGCTGGCGGCGCGCGTGATGCGCGACGGCGTCGAGATCTTCTGCAGCGTCGCCTTCAACGACGTGGTGGTGGCGCGCGGCACCGGCGCCGGCATGGTCGAGCTCAAGCTTAACGTGGACGGCGAATTCATGTACAACCAGCGCGCCGACGGCCTGATCGTCTCGACGCCCACCGGCTCGACCGCCTATGCGCTGTCGGCCGGCGGCCCGCTGCTGCACCCGCGCCTGCAGGGCATCGTGCTGGTGCCGATCGCGCCGCACGCGCTGTCGAACCGGCCGATCGTGGTGCCGGAATCGAGCGAGATCGTCGTCGAACTGGTGGCCGGGCGCGACATCAGCGTCAATTTCGACATGCAGACCTTCACCAGCCTGCAGCTGGGCGACTGCATCGTCATCTCGCGTTCGCCGCACACGATCACCTTCCTGCATCCGCGCGGCTGGAGCTATTACCATACGCTGCGCGAAAAGCTGCACTGGAACGAATACCCGACCAACGAAGGCAAGCTTACCTAGGCAACGTCAGCCAAGGCAAGCAAACAACAGCCACGACAGGAGACCCGATTTTTCATGCTGCGCACACTTACCATCCGTGATTTCGTCATTGTCGACGCCATCGAGCTCGAGTTCTCGAACGGCTTCACGGTGTTCACCGGCGAGACCGGCGCCGGCAAGTCGATCCTGATCGATGCGCTGCAACTGGCGCTGGGCGGGCGCGGCGACGCGAGCATGGTGCGCGAAGGCGCGGCCAAGGCCGACATCACCGCCGATTTCGCGGTGACCGAGGCAGCCGGCGCCTGGCTCGCGCAGAACGAGTTCAGCAGCGACGAAGGCGGCGCGCTGCTGCGCCGCGTGATCGACAATGCCGGCCGTTCGAAAGCCTACATCAACGGCATCAGCGCCACCGCCGCCCAGCTGCGCGAGCTGGGCGACATGCTGGTGGACATCCACGGCCAGCACGCGCACCAGTCGCTGCTCAAGCTCGACGCCCAGCGCGCGCTGCTCGACAACCAGATCGCCGTGCGCGATCCTGCCGCCCTCGAGGAAGTGCAGGCCGTGGCGCTTGCCTACAAGGCCTGGAAGGCACTGGTGCGCCAGCGCGAGGAATTCGAGAACGACGCGCGCAACGTGCTGCTCGAGCGCGAACGCCTGGAGTGGCAGGTGAGCGAGCTCGACAAGCTGGCGCCGAAGGCCGGCGAATGGACCGAGATCAGCAACGAGCACAGCCGCCTGTCGCACGCGGCCAGCCTGCTCGAAGGCGCCCAGGAAGCGCTGCAGGCCATTTCCGAGGCCGACCAGCCGATCCTGTCGCAGCTGTCTTCGCTGAACACGAAGCTGGGCAAGCTGGTGAGCGTGGACGCGGAACTGCAGGCGGTGCTCGACTGCATGGAGCCGGCCCGCATCCAGCTGCAGGAAGCGGTGTACGCCCTGAACAACTACATCGACAAGGTCGAGCTCGACCCGGCCCGCCTGCGCGAAGTCGACGCGCGCATGGAAGCGCTGCACAGCGCCGCGCGCAAGTACCACGTCACGCCCGAGGAGCTGCACGAGGAGCACGCCACGCTGGCGGCCCGGCTGAAGCAGCTGAGCGATGCCAGCGACATCGAAGGCCTGCGCAAGCAGGAAGAAAAGGCGAAGGCGGCCTACCTGGACGTGGCCAGGAAGCTCTCGAGGCGGCGCGCCGCGGCAGCCGTCGAGCTGGGCAAGGGCGTCACGAGCGCGATGCAGGAACTGAGCATGAGCGGCGGCAGCTTCGCCGTGGCCCTGAACGAAGGCGAGCCGGGCGCGCACGGGCTGGAGCAGGTCGAGTTCCTGGTGGCCGGCCACGCTGGCGTGGCGCCGCGGCCGCTGGCCAAGGTGGCCTCGGGCGGCGAACTGGCGCGCATCTCGCTGGCGATCGCCGTCATCACCGCCCACGCCACCACCACGCCGACCCTGATCTTCGACGAAGTCGACACCGGCATCGGCGGCGGCGTGGCCGAGGTGGTGGGGCGCCTCCTGAGGCGCCTCGGGCAGCAGCGCCAGGTGCTGTGCGTGACCCACCTGCCGCAGGTGGCGAGCCAGGCCAACCAGCACTTCCAGGTGGCCAAGGGCACGACCGGCGAGGGCCGCACGGTCTCGCGCATCGACGTGCTCGACAACCGGGCGCGCGTGGAAGAGGTGGCGCGCATGCTGGGCGGGATCGAGATTACCGAGACGACGCGCAAGCATGCACGGGAGTTGCTGGCGTCGTAAGGGCAGGCCGCGGCGCAATGCCAGTCATGTCGCCTTTCGGCCCTTACGAACCGGCCCACATCATGCCGTGCGGTTAGACAATTTTGTCTAATAGTCTCGATAATGCATTTCCACTTTTAAAACAGGAAATGCGATGATGCGCCGTCTTTCAAGCTTGTCCCTGATGCCGACGATCCTGGCAACCTTTGCCGGTTGCATGGCCCCATCCGTGGCGCTCGCCGACAACGCCGCCACGCCAGCGGCCATCGTGTTCGGCAGCTGCCCCCAGAAACCGGCCTGGCCCGAAGCGGCCCTGCAGGAAAAGCGCCAGGGTGCGGTAGTTCTCGCTTTCGAGGTCGATGCCGACAGCAGCGTGCTGGAGGCGAAGGTCAAGCGCAGCAGCGGACACCCCGACCTGGACGAAGCCGCCCGCGTTGGACTTGCCAAATGCCGGTTCAAGGCTGCAACGCAGAACGGTAGCCCGGTTCGCGGCTGGGCTGAACTGACGTACAGGTGGACGCTCGAGTAGCCTGGTTCGCGGCCGGCAGCGACGCCGGCGATACCGGCCCATGGTTCCGCCCCCGCCGGCCCATGCTGCGGTTCAGGCGGGCGTGATGCGTGCGAGGCGACGTTCCTCGACATGCAGCACGACGTTCTGCACGATACTTGCACACGCCGACACCGCCCAATACAGGCCGACGCCTGCCGCCACCTTCCACAGGATGAAGGCGGTCACCGCGACCTGCACGATCATCATGACCATCGCCATGTCGGCCGCCATCGACGGCGAGTAATAGGTCGCAATGGCGGTCAGCAGCAGCACGATGCCGGTCAGCACGACGTCGGGCGAGGCCAGGTTCCTCATCCACAGGAAGGCGCCCGTGCTGGCGGTCGTGATGGCCCGGTACAGCAGGCCGAATACCGGTAACTGGACCAGCGCGCCCAGCAGGCTGGAGCGGTCGAACATGCGCGCACCGTTTTCCTTGTACAGTGCCGAGATCGCCGCAAACATCGCCTTCGGGTCCGCCGCATGACGCGCCCTGATCGCGTCGACCTGCGGCTGCAGGGCTTTGATCTTTTTCTGGTTCGACAGCATCCGGCGCGCCAGGTGCAGGGTGAGCGGGAACAGGGCCAGGCGTACCATGAGGGCCAGGGCCAGGATGGTCCAGCCCATGTTTCCGCCGAACAGGGTTGCAAGCTGTGTCATGGCAGACGCCAGGAAGTCGTTCATGTCCTTCTCTCGTTGACAAAGTGATAGTGAACAAGATTCTACCGGGAGATTCCTTTAGGTAAATCCAGACTTTTTCGATGACTTACTTCGGTTTTCCAGAAGGATTGACGCAGACTGCGTGGCAGGCCGGCGCCAGGTGCCTGGACGCTCCTACCGGGCGCTGAAAGGGCCACCTATCTGCCACAATCTCTGCCCAACCATCACACGGAGGATCGCATGAGCATCGACAAAGTACTGTACCGCGCCCAGGCCACATCGCAGGGCGGCCGCGAAGGGAGCTCGAAAAGCTCCGACGGCGTGCTGAATGTCCAGCTGAGCACCCCGAAGGAACTCGGCGGCGGCGGCGGTCCCGGTACCAATCCCGAGCAGCTGTTCGCAGCAGGCTACTCGGCCTGCTTCCTCGGCGCCCTCAAGTTCGTGGCCAGCAAGGAGAACGTGACGCTGCCGCAAGATCTCACCGTCAGCGGCGACGTCGGCATCGGCCCGATTCCGACCGGCTTCGGCATCGAAGTCGACCTCACCATCCACGGTCCCGGCATGGACCCGGCCCAGCTGAAGGAGCTGGTGGACAAGGCCCACATCGTCTGCCCCTACTCGAACGCCACCCGCAACAACATCGACGTGCGCCTCAACACGACGACCTGAGCGGCCACCTGGGGCGGCCTGACCCGTCGCCTGACCCGCTGTCGTACGCCGCGCAGGTGCGCGGCGCCGGGACGCCAATCTATAATACGGGCGTCCCTTCCACCTTCCTTGCCCATGCCATTCAGAAAAGAACCGCCTTTCACCCACGGCACCGTGCCCGGCAGCGCCATCGTCCTGGTCAACCTCGGCACGCCCGACGAGCCGACCCGCAAGGCCGTCCGCCGCTACCTGAAGCAGTTCCTTTCCGATCCGCGCGTGGTGGAGATCCCGGCCAGGGTCTGGTGGTTCATCCTGCACCTGTTCATCCTGCCGTTCCGTTCCGGCCAGTCGGCCGCGAAGTACCGCACCATCTGGACGAAGGAGGGCTCGCCGCTGAAGGTGCATACCGCAAAGCAGGCCGCGCTGCTCGACAAGACCTTGCTCGAGCGCGGCCACGAAGGCGTGAAGGTGGTGATGGCGATGCGCTACGGCTCGCCCTCGCTGCCCGAGGTGCTCGACCGCCTCAAGGAAGCGCACGTCGAACGCATCGTGGTGCTGCCGGCCTATCCGCAATACTCGGGCACCACCACGGCCTCGGTCTGGGACGCCGTCTACCAGCATTTCGCGCGCGTGCGCAACGTCCCCGAGCTGCGCCTAGTGAAGCATTATCACGACCATGAAGGCTACATCAATGCGCTGCGCGAGCAGGTCGAAAGCTACTGGGAAGCCCATGGCCGCGGCCAGAAGCTGGTGATGAGCTTCCACGGCGTGCCCAAGCGTACCCTGCTGCTGGGCGACCCGTATTTCTGCGAATGCCACAAGACGGCGCGCCTGCTGGCGGCCGCGCTGGGCATGGGCGCCGACGAGTACATCGTCACCTTCCAGTCGCGCTTCGGCAAGGCCGAGTGGCTGCAGCCCTACACCGCCCCGACCGTGCAGGCCCTGGCACGCGAAGGATTGCAGCGCATCGACGTGATCTGCCCCGGTTTCACCAGCGACTGCCTGGAAACCCTGGAAGAGATCAACATGGAAGTGCGGCATGACTTCGAGGCGGCCGGCGGCAAGGAATACCATTACATCCCCTGCCTGAACGAGTCGCCGGCCTGGATCACGGGCCTGGCCGAGATCGCCGAGCAGCACCTGATCGGCTGGCCGACCATCCTCACGCCGGCCCAGAAGGCCGCGCAGCGGCGCGACATCCAGGTCGGCGCCCAGCATGCGGCGCAGCTAGGGGCCGAAGCGCACTGAGCACACTGAGCACACCGAGCGTGCTGAGCGCCCGCAAGGCCCGGCTGCGGCCGGCGTCTTGCCGACCTGTTAAAATGAACGGTTCGTCAGGGCGTTGCGCCGATTCCCGCGTAGCACAGCCACGCCATCACCGCGAGGGTGTAGAGCACGACTGCGCCGCTGATCAGTTGTAGTCTCATGATGTCTGTTCCCGTGTGGCGCGGTATTTACCGCAATCTTGTCGAGAAGGTTAAAACTTTTCGGCGGGAAATGATTCAGGGAAACAGTAAGACTTGTAACAAATGATTTCCTACCAATTTTCTCGATGGCACTTCACTAATTCCCCTTGAAAATGTAGGAGATCGCCCCATCTGGGGGGCTGTGTGTCAGGCAGGACACGTTGCCAATTCAGCCAAGTCCTTGATTCTAGGAGTTTTTTCGATGCAAGACCAAGAAAACCAAGAGGTGTCCCAGCAGGCGCAAGCCGACGCCACCGCCGCAGCCGAGGCTGCGCAGGCAAGTGCTGGCCAAGCTGGCGTGCCGCCAAACGGAGCACCGGCCGCCGAGTCGGACCTGGAAGCGCAACTGAGCGCGACCGAGGCCAAGCTGGCCGAAATGCATGACGCTTTCATGCGCGCCAAGGCCGACGCGGAAAACATCCGCCGGCGTGCCCAGGAAGACGTCACCAAGGCCCACAAGTTCGCCATCGAAAGCTTCGCCGAGGCCATGGTGCCGGTGCGCGACAGCCTGGAAATGGCCTTGAAAGTGGAAACGCAGACGGTCGAAGCGATCCGCGAAGGCGTCGAGATGACGCTCAAGCAGCTGACCGCCGCATTCGAGAAGAACCGACTGGTCGAGGTGATGCCTCAGCCGGGCGAGAAGCTGGACCCGAACAAGCACCAGGCCGTGGCCGTGGTGCCGTCGGAGCAGGAGGCCAATACCGTGGTCACCGTGCTGCAAAAGGGCTACATGATCGCCGACCGCCTGCTGCGTCCGGCCATCGTGACGGCAGCAGCGCCGAAATAAGCAAAAAAGCAGGACGCTGCGGCGCGTGGATCAGTATCCCCTTGAAAGCACGCAGTTTTTCCCAATATTCGAATCCATCCGAAACTACAGTATTTATTTCAAAGGAAAACAACATGGGCAAGATCATCGGTATCGACCTGGGGACCACCAACTCCTGCGTCGCGATCATGGAAAATGGCCAGCCGAAGGTCATCGAAAACGCTGAAGGCGCGCGCACCACGCCGTCGATCATCGCTTACCAGGAAGACGGCGAGATCCTCGTCGGCGCGCCGGCCAAGCGCCAGGCCGTGACCAACCCGAAGAACACGCTGTTCGCCGTGAAGCGCCTGATCGGCCGCAAATTCGCGGAGAAGGAAGTCCAGAAAGACATCTCGTTGATGCCGTACCAGATCATGCAGGCCGACAACGGCGACGCATGGGTCGGCGTGCGCGACAAGAAGCTGGCGCCGCCGCAGATCTCGGCGGAAGTGCTGCGCAAGATGAAGAAGACCGCCGAAGACTACCTCGGCGAAGAAGTGACCGAAGCGGTCATCACCGTGCCGGCCTACTTCAACGACTCGCAGCGCCAGGCGACCAAGGACGCCGGCCGCATCGCGGGCCTGGACGTCAAGCGCATCATCAACGAGCCGACCGCGGCTGCGCTGGCATTCGGCCTGGACAAGACCGACAAGGGCGACCGCAAGATCGCCGTGTATGACCTCGGCGGCGGCACCTTCGACGTGTCGATCATCGAGATTGCCGACGTGGATGGCGAGAAGCAGTTCGAAGTGCTGTCGACCAACGGCGACACCTTCCTGGGCGGCGAAGACTTCGACCAGCGCGTGATCGACTACATCATCGACGAGTTCAAGAAGATCAACGGCCTCGACCTGTCGAAGGACCCGATCGCCCTGCAGCGCATCAAGGCATCGGCCGAGCGCGCGAAGATCGAACTGTCGTCGGCACAGCAGACCGAGATCAACGAGCCGTACATCGCGATGGCGAACGGCGCGCCGGTCCACCTGAACCTGAAGATCACCCGCGCCAAGCTGGAAGCGCTGGTCGAGGAACTGGTCGACCGCACCATCGAGCCGTGCCGTGTGGCGATCAAGGACGCCGGCGTGAAGGTGTCGGACATCGACGACATCATCCTGGTCGGCGGCATGACCCGCATGCCGAAGGTGCAGGAAAAGGTGAGGGAGTTCTTCGGCAAGGATCCGCGCAAGGACGTCAACCCGGACGAGGCCGTCGCTGTCGGCGCCGCGATCCAGGGTTCGGTGCTGTCGGGCGACCGCAAGGACCTGCTGCTGCTGGACGTGACCCCGCTGTCGCTGGGTATCGAAACCCTGGGCGGCGTGATGACCAAGATGATCCACAAGAACACCACGATCCCGACCAAGTTCTCGCAGGTGTTCTCGACCGCCGACGACAACCAGCCGGCCGTGACCATCAAGGTCTACCAGGGCGAGCGTGAAATCGCAGCGGGCAACAAGAGCCTGGGCGAGTTCAACCTCGAAGGCATCCCGCCGGCACCGCGCGGCACCCCGCAGATCGAAGTGACCTTCGACATCGACGCCAACGGCATCCTGCACGTGGGCGCGAAGGACAAGGCCACCGGCAAGGAAAACAAGATCACCATCAAGGCCAACTCGGGCCTGTCGGAAGAAGAAATCCAGAAGATGGTGAAGGATGCCGAGCTGAACGCGGAAGAGGACAAGAAGGTCAAGGAACTGGCCGAAGCCCGCAACCAGGGCGACGCGCTGGTGCACTCGACCCGCAAGTCCCTGACCGAATACGGCGACAAGCTGGACGCCGGCGAGAAGGAGAAGATCGAAGCGGCAATCACCGACCTGGAAGGCGCGCTGAAGTCGGGCGACAAGTCGGACATCGACGCCAAGTCTGCGGCCCTGTCGAGCGCGGCACAGAAGCTGGGCGAGAAGATGTACGCCGACATGCAGGCACAGCAGGCAGGTGCGGCAGGCGGCGCGGCCGGCGGCCAGGCTGCCGGCGGCGAATCCTCGGCACAGCAGGACGACGTCGTGGATGCGGACTTCAAGGAAGTGAAGGACGCGAAGTAATCCCCACCGGGGACGGGCGAGCTGGGTTACACTCGTCCGTTCCCCAGCACGGAACCCGCCGAGCCGCTGCGACCGATTGGTTCCCCGGCTCGGTTTTTTTGCCGCTTTTTCTGCATAACCCGTTTTACCAGACATAACAAGCAAGGTGCCGCCAATGGCAAAGCGTGATTTTTACGAGATCCTCGGGGTCGCGAAGAATGCGTCGGAAGACGACATCAAGAAGGCCTATCGCAAGCTTGCGATGAAATACCACCCGGACCGCAACCCCGACAACAAGGAAGCGGAGGAGAAGTTCAAGGAGGTCAAGGAAGCCTACGAGATGCTGACCAATCCGGAGAAGCGCGAGGCCTACGACCGCTACGGTCATGCCGGCGTGGACCCGAACATGGGCGGCGGCGCGGGCGGCTTCGGTGCCGGCGGTTTCGGCGACGCGTTTGGCGACATCTTCGGCGATATCTTCGGCGGCGGCGGCCGCGGCCGCAGCTCGGGCCCGCAGGTCTACCGTGGCGCCGATTTGCGCTACAACCTCGAAATCACGCTGGAGCAGGCGGCCCACGGCTACGAGACCACGATCCGCGTGCCGAGCTGGGACAAGTGCGACACCTGCCACGGCAGCGGCGCCAAGCCGGGCACCCAGCCGGTCACCTGCACCACCTGTGCCGGCCATGGCCAGGTGCGCATGCAGCAGGGCTTCTTCAGCATCCAGCAGACCTGCCCGAAGTGCCACGGCAGCGGCAAGGTCATCCCGGAACCGTGCGCGGCCTGCGGCGGCGCCGGACGTATCAAGCGCAACAAGACGCTGGAAGTCAAGATCCCGGCCGGCATCGACAACGGTATGCGCATCCGCTCGACCGGCAACGGCGAGCCGGGCACCAACGGCGGACCGGCGGGCGACCTGTATGTGGAGATCCATATCAAGCCGCATCCGGTGTTCCAGCGCGAAGGTGACGACCTGCATTGCGAAATGCCGATCTCGTTCGCCAAGGCCGCGCTGGGTGGCGAGATCGAGGTGCCGACGCTGACCGGCAAGGTGTCGTTCACGGTGCCGGAAGGCACCCAGACCGGCAAGACCTTCCGTCTCAAGGGCAAGGGCATCAAGGGCGTGCGCTCGGGCTACACCGGCGACCTGTTCTGCCACGTGGTCGTCGAGACCCCGGTCAAGCTGACCGAGAAGCAGAAAGACCTGCTGCGCGAGTTCGAACGCTCGACCAACGAGGGTGGTTCCAAGCACAGCCCGCAGAGCAAGGGCTGGATGGACAAGGTCAAGGACTTCTTCGAATAACGAAGGCCACTCGAGAAACCGCTGACGGTGCGAACCGTTGGCGGTTTTTTTTCGCCCTGCGTAGGGTGGTCGGCGGAGCCGACCACCCTACGTTATACTTTCGCCCATTCAGCACGCATCAAACCAGGGAGAACAATGGATAACAAGACGACGGGCGTCACCGCCGAAGACCTCTTCGCACGCAACCGCAAATGGGCCGCATCGATGGTGGCCGAAGACCCGAACTTCTTCAAGGCGCTGTCCGACCAGCAGGCGCCGGAGTACCTGTGGATCGGCTGCTCCGACAGCCGCGTGCCCGCCAACGAACTGCTGGGCATGCTGCCGGGCGAGCTGTTCGTGCACCGGAACATCGCCAACGTGGTCGCCCACTCCGACCTGAACTGCCTGAGCGTGCTGCAGTTCGCGATCGACGTGCTCAAGGTGAAGCACATCATCCTCTGCGGCCACTACGGCTGCTCCGGTGTGGGCGCGGCCCTGACCGGCGCGCGCGTGGGCCTGGCCGACAACTGGCTGGGCCACGTGCGCGACGTGCGCGACAAGCACGGCAAGTACCTCGGCAACGTGGCCGGCCGTGCGGCGGTCAACCGCCTGGTGGAACTGAACGTGGCCGAGCAGGTGATCAACGTGGCGCAGACGACCATCGTGCGCGACGCCTGGGAACGCGGCCAGCCGCTGACCATCCACAGCTGGGTGTACGGCGTGCACGACGGCCTGCTGCGCGACCTCGGCATCACCGTCAGCAGTTTTGAAGAGATCGCGCCCAAGCTGGAGCGTGTGCTGCAGGGCTACATGGACGGGGAACAGGTACGTGACGAGCGCCGCGGACAGTGATCTGGCGCAGTTGCGCGACATCGTCCGCGCCTTCGTGGACGAGCGCGACTGGGACCAGTTCCACACGCCTAAAAACCTTGCCTCGGCCTTGAGCGTCGAGGCGGCCGAGCTATTGGAACACTTCCAGTGGCTGCAGCACGGCCGGCCGGAGGAACTGGGCCCGGATAAACTGGTGCAGGTGCGCCACGAAATGGCCGACGTGCTGGTCTACCTGGTGCGGCTAGCCGACAAGCTCGATGTCGACCTGTTCGCGGCAGTGCAGGAAAAGATGGTGCTCAACCGGGAAAAATATCCGGCGGAGCAGGTGCGCGGGGATGCGCGCAAGTACTACGAGTACAAGAAGTAAGCATCGAACCACCCCGGTTTGGTTCACATCCCACCCAGGCAGATGTACTTCATGACGAGATAATCGTCCATCCCGTACTTCGACCCCTCTCTCCCCATTCCCGACTGCTTCACGCCGCCGAACGGCGCGATCTCGTTCGGGATCAGGCCGGTATTACGCCCACCATGCCGGTCTCGATCTGCTCCGCCACGCGCCACACGCTGCCGAGCAGCTCGCCGGCAGCCGGCGGACACCCGATCGTGCAGCCTGTTCCGCATTTCCTGCCGGCTGTCGCACGTCGCTCCCGGTGGCAAGACCTCGTCCGTAGAATCCCGGCCATCAAGCACAACAAGGAGATTCCATGGTACTTCGCATCATCGCCGCCGCAGCCTTTGCGGCCCTGTCCGGCGCAGGTTTCGCGCAGGACGCCACCCCGGACAAGGCAGCCTTCGAGGCCCGGCTGTTCGACTCGCCCGCGCTCGCCACGCCCTACCGCGAAAACATCAGCGAGGATGAGAAGGTGGCAGGGCTGTCGAAGTTCTGGTCCGAGGTGAAGTACAACTTCGTGTATGTCGACAAGCTCAAGGAACTCGACTGGGACAGGCTTTATCTCGAATACATCCCGAAGGTGCGCGCCACCACCTCCACCGCCGAGTACTACCTCGTGCTGATGGAGCTGTGCGCAAAGCTTCAGGACGGGCATACCAACGTCTATCCGGGCCCCGAGCTGGGCAATGCCATGACACGTCCCCTCCTGACCACGCACCTGGTCGAGGGCAGGGTGCTGGTGCGTGAGGTGTTCGATCCCGCGTTGAAAGCCGGCGGCGTCGTTGCCGGCGCCGAGATCGTCGAGGTCGACGGCGAGCCGGTCGCGGCCTATGCGCAGCGCGAGATCGCGCCTTACGTGAGCGCGTCCACGCCGCAGGACCTGGAGCGCCGCGTGTACGGCTACCAGTTCCTGATGGGCCCGGGCGACAAGGCGCCGCGGGTCACGTTCCGCAATGCCGGCGGCAAGACCTTCACGCTGCCTGCGCGCCGCGTCGACTGGGAGTCCTTCGGCAAGGCGGCGGGTAACAAGCCGCCGTTCGAATTGCGCAAGCTGCCGGGGAACGTGACGTATGTGGCGCTGAACGGTTTCGGCGACAGCAAGGCTGCCGACGCCTTCCTCGCCGCCTTCGACCAGATCGCCTCCAGCGCGGCGCTCATCATCGACGTGCGCAACAACGGCGGCGGCAATTCGCACGAAGGCTACCGCGTGCTGGCCACGCTCACCGACGCACCCTTCGCGACCAGCACCTGGTCGACGCGCCAGTACTTGCCGTCCTACCGCGCATGGAAGCGCCCGATGCCGGATTTCGAAGGAAAGCCCGAGAACTGGCAGCCCGATGGCAAGCGCCATTTCGGCGGTCCGGTCGCGGTCCTGACGTCCGGCGGCACCTATTCGGCCGCGGAAGATTTCATGGTGGCCTATGAGGGGATGAAGCGAGGCCCCATCATCGGCGAAGCCACCGGCGGCAGTACCGGCCAGCCGCTGTTCGTGCAGCTGCCAGGCGGCGGCATGGCACGCATCTGCACCAAGGCCGACACCTATCCGGACGGACGCGCCTGGGTCGGCCATGGCATCCAGCCGACCGTGAAGGTCGTGCCGACCGTGCTCGATGTGCGGCGCGGCCGCGATACGGTGCTGGAAGCGGCGCTGGCCGAACTGAAGCCTGCCTTGAAACCGGCATCGGGCAAGCAAGCACGCAAATAATGCGGAAGGCGCGGCGGCATGCCGTGCCTCACCCGGGGACGCAGGGAGAATAAATTTCTATGGTGAAATAATATTTCATCAATGTTGCTTTCTTGAAAGAATATTTCGCTTGCGCGCGGGCTTACCGTGTTGGCATGGTGCTCGAGTTACCGTTAAGCTTTTGCTATGGAACCCTCGTTCCTTGGCAGATCAGCCGCATTGGCGGCAAGCGGCGCGCTCTTCCCGCGCCACGTTTGATCTGAATCATTGGCCACTCGCGCCCGGACCAGAATGCTCGTATCATGGTTTCGTGCGCTTCACGACAAGGTAGAGACCATGCGCCCCATCGTCATCGTCCCCGCATGCACGCGTGATTTCGGCGAACACCCATATCACGCAGCGCAGCACAAATATGTCGACGCCGTCGTCCTCGGGGCCGACTGCGCGCCCATGATCCTGCCTTCGCTCGGCGAAGCGCTCGATCTTGAAACCATGCTCGCCCTGTGCGACGGCATCATGCTGACCGGCTCGGCCTCGAACGTCCACCCCAGCTACTATTCCGAGGAAGTGCTCGACCCGTCGCTGCCGCAGGACCCGGCGCGCGACCAGACCACGCTGCCCCTGATCCGCGAGGCGGTCAAGCGCGGCATCCCGATCATCGCGATCTGCCGCGGCTTCCAGGAGATGAATGTGGCGCTCGGCGGCAGCCTGCACCAGGCGGTGCAGGCCGTGGCCGGCAAGTTCGACCACCGCGAGAATCCCGAGCTCGGCCTGGACGAGCAGTACGGCGACGCCCACAACGTCACGCTCACGCCGGGCGGCTGCCTCGAGCGCATGCTGGGCGTGCCGACCATCCCGGTGAACTCGCTGCACGGCCAGGGTGTCAACGAACTTGCCCCGGGCCTGACGGTCGAAGCGGTAGCGGAAGATGGCCTGGTCGAAGCCTTCTCGGTCTCCACCGCGCCCGGCTTCACGCTGGCGGTGCAGTGGCACCCGGAGTGGCGCATCCAGCACAATCCGTATTCGATGAAGATGTTCGGCGCCTTCGGCCAGGCCTGCCGCGACTACCAAGCCCAGAAACGACGGAGCACCGCATGAGCGCATCCACCGAATGGGCGTCCCGTCGGTGGGCAACCGGCGCTGTCCCATAGCTTCCCTGCCTGATGCATCCAGCGCGCCGGCCGTGCCGTGCGCGTACGCAGTGCATTTCCGAATCCAGACAGTGAGGCAAACATGGCAATCCGCGAAAATTTTTCTTACACCGACATGGAGGAGTGGCTCGACGCGAAACGGGTCACCGAGATCGAGTGCCTGGTCCCCGACCTGACCGGCGTCGCCCGTGGAAAGATCCTCCCGCGCGTAAAATTCGCCGACGACCGCGGCATGCGCATTCCCGAAGTGGTGCTGGGCATGACCGTCACCGGCAACACCCCCGAGCGCGACGAATCGTACAACCGCGCCATCGCGGTCACCGACCGCGACATGATCCTGAGGGCCGACCCGACCACCATCACCATGGTGCCGTGGGCGGTGGACCCGACCGCGCAGGTGATCCACGACTGCTACTTCGCCGACGGCGCCCTGGTCGACTATGCGCCGCGCAGCGTGCTGCGCCGCGTGCTCAAGCTGTATGCGAAGCAGGGCTGGAAGCCGCTGGTGGCGCCCGAACTGGAGTTCTACCTCACCGCCAAGAACATCGACCCCAACCTGCCGCTGTCCTCGCCGGTCGGGCGCAGCGGCCGCGCCGAGACCAGCCGCCAGGTGTACAGCATCGACGCGGTGAACGAATTCGACCCGCTGTTCGAGGACATCTACGACTACTGCGAGCTGATGAACCTCGACGTGGATACGCTCATCCACGAGATCGGCGCCGGCCAGATGGAGATCAACTTCCAGCACGGCGACCCGCTCGGGCTGGCCGACAAGGTCTTCTACTTCAAGCGCACCCTGCGCGAGGCCGCGCTCAAGCACGAGATGTATGCCACCTTCATGGCCAAGCCGATGGCGGACGAGCCGGGTTCGGCCATGCACGTGCACCAGAGCGTGGTGGACGCCGAGACCGGCCGCAACATCTTCAGCAACCCGGACGGCACCCCGGCGCCGATCTTCCGCCACTACATCGGCGGCCTGCAGCGCTACATGCCGTCGGCGATGGCCATCGTCGCACCCTACGTGAACTCCTACCGCCGCATCGTGCGCCACACGGCGGCGCCGATCAACCTGCAGTGGGGCCAGGACAACCGCACGGTGGGCTTCCGGGTGCCGGTGTCGGGCTCGCAGGACCGGCGCGTCGAGAACCGCGTGATCGGCGCCGACGCCAACCCCTACCTGGCGCTGGCCGTCACGCTGGCCTGCGGCTACCTGGGCATGCTCGATGCGATCGAGCCGAGCGCGATGGTCGAAGGCAGCGCCTACGACATGCCGGTCGAGCTGCCGCAGGGCCTGTCCGAGGCCATCACGCTGTTGCGGCGCGAAGAGCGCTTGCGCGACATCCTGGGCGAGCGCTTCATCGACGTGTACTCTGCGGTGAAGGACCTCGAGCATCAGGAATTCATGCGCGTCATCAGCCCGTGGGAGCGCGAGCACCTGCTCCTGCACGTCTGATCGGTTGGGTCCACACACAATGGGAGCCAGCCATGACCACCAATACGAAGATCGCTTCGCTGCGCATCAGCGCGCCCGAGGCGCCGGAAAGCTTTGATACCCAGGCCCTGCAGCAGCTGGATTCGGCACACTTCCTGCACCCGTTCACCGACCACGCCGCGCTGAGGGAGCGCGGCGCGCGGGTGATCGTGCGCGGCGACGGCATCTACCTGTGGGATTCGGAAGGCAAAAAAATCATCGACGGCATGGCCGGCCTGTGGTGCGTGAACGCCGGCTACGGCCGCGCCAGCATCGCCGACGCAGTGCACGCCCAGATGCTGCAACTGCCGTTCTATAACAGCTTCTTCAATACCACCAATGTGCCGGCGGTGAAGCTGGCCGCGCTGCTGGCGGGCCTCGCCCCGCAGAACGGGCCGAACGCGTTCCAGCACGTGTTCTTTACCGGCAGCGGCTCGGAGGCGAACGACACCATCGTGCGCATGGTGCGGCGCTACTGGCAACTGGCCGGGCAGCCGGAGCGCCAGGTGATCATCAGCCGCCGCAACGCCTACCACGGCTCTACCCTCGCCGGAGCCTCGCTGGGCGGCATGCCCGGCATGCATGCGCAGGGCGGGCTGCCGATTCCCGGCATCGATCACATCGGCCAGCCGAACTACGCCGAAGGCGGCCGCGGCATGAGCGAAGCGCAATTCGGGCTGCTTGCTGCCGGCTGGCTGGAAGCGAAAATCCTGGAACTGGGGCCGGAAAACGTGGCGGCCTTCATCGGCGAACCGGTACAGGGCGCGGGCGGCGTCATCATCCCGCCCTCGACCTACTGGCCCGAGGTCCAGCGCATCTGCGACAAGTACGACATCCTGCTCGTGTCGGACGAAGTCATCTGCGGCTTCGGGCGGCTGGGCACTTGGTTCGGCTGCGAGCTGATGGGTTTTACCCCCGACCTGATCGCTTTCGCAAAAGGCGTCACCTCCGGCTACGTGCCGCTGGGCGGGGTGCTGGTGGGCGGACGCGTGGCGCACCAGCTCATCGAGAAGGGCGGCGACTTCAACCACGGTTTCACGTACTCCGGCCACCCGTCGGCCTGTGCGGCGGCGCTGGAGAACATCCGCATCCTGCAAGCAGAACGCCTGGTGGAACGGGTGGCGCTGGAGACCGGGCCGCACCTGAAGGCGCGCTTCGCCTCGCTGGTGGCGCATCCGCTGGTCGGGCATGCCGAAACCTGCGGCCTGGCGGCCGGGCTGAACCTGGTGCGGCGCAAGGGCGCGACCGTGCATGACTGCGAGCCGTTCGACTCGGCGCATGCGGTGGGGATGCTGTGCCGGAAGCACATGTTCGACAACGGCGTCATCATGCGCGCCGTGGGCGACCGCATGATCGTGGCCCCGCCGCTGTCGATCACGACCACGCAGATCGACGAGATGGTGGAGCGTATTCAGTACTGCCTGGATTTGACGCTGGAAGAGGTGGTGGGGAAGGGGTGGATGGCGTAAGCGCTGGTGATGCGCCGGCAAAATTGGGGGGAACGATGCCACTGGCATTGTTCCCCCAATTTAGTAGCTCAGTGTCAGCTCAGGCGCTTGCCACGATATGCTTCACCGGCTCGCCGCCATCCTTGATAAGCTGCGGCGCCAGCGAGCCCACGAACATGCCCGCGAAGGCCGCCAGCAGCCCGGCGAGCTGGCCCGGGAAGTGCTCGCCCCAGGTCGTCACGCCTTCGAAGAACAGCACCCAGGTGGCGACGCCCATTGCGATCGACACGATCGCGCCCTGCGTCGTGGCGCGCTTCCAGTACAGGCCCATCAGCAGCGGCACGAAGGCGCCGACCAGGGTCACCTGGTAGGCACCCGACACCAGTTCGTAGATCGAGGTGCCTTCCATCAGGATCGCATACGTCAGCACCAGGGCCGCGAAGATCACGATGGTCAGGCGCATCGCGGCCAGCTTCTGCCGGTCGCCCATGCCGGGTTTCAGGTTCTGCAGGATGTTCTCCACGAAGCTGGTCGACGGCGCCAGCAGGGTCGCCGACGAGGTGCTCTTGATCGCCGACAGCAGGGCGCCGAAGAACAGGATCTGCATGACCAGGGGCATCTTGGTCATGATGAAGGTCGGCAGCAGGCGCTGGTAGTCGTTCTGGGCGAGTTCCATGGCGGAATTGCCCATCACGACGACGGCCGCGGCGACGATGAACATCGGCACGAAGGCGAACAAGATGTAGCTGGCGCCGCCGATCACCGCGCCGGTGCGCGCGGTCGGGGCGTCCTTGGCCGACATCACGCGCTGGAACACGTCCTGCTGCGGGATGGAGCCGAACATCATGGTGACGGCCGCGCCGATGAAGAAGGCGATGTCGGTAAAGCTCGGCTCCGGCAGCACGCGCCACAGGTCGGCCTGCTGCGCCATCGCCAGCACCTTGTCGGCGCCGCCGGCCAGGTCGGCGGCGAAGACGGCAATGATGGCCATGCCGACCACCAGCACGATCATCTGGACGAAGTCGGTAATGGCCACGGCCAGGAAGCCGCCCACCACCACGTAGATCAGCACGGTGAGCGTGCCGATGATCATGCCCGTGGCCGGCGTGATCGCGCCGCCGGTCAGCACCGTGAACACCAGGCCCAGCGCCGTGATCTGCGCCGCCACCCAGCCCAGGTAGCTCAGGATGATCGCCACCGAGCAGAAGATCTCGATGCCCTTGCCGTAGCGCTGGCGGTAATAGTCGCCGATGGTGAGCAGGTTGAGCTTATACAGCTTCGAGGCGAAGAACAGGCCGACCAGGATCAGGCACATGCCGGCGCCGAACGGGTCCTCGATGATGGCGTTCAGGCCGCCCTGCACGAACTTGGCCGGCACGCCCATCACGGTCTCGGCGCCGAACCAGGTCGCAAACGTCGTCGTGATCACCATGATCAAGGGCAGGCTGCGGCCGGCCACGGCGAAGTCGCTGGTATTCTTGATCCGCGTGCCCGCCCACATCCCGAGCGCGAGCGTGCCGAGCAGGTAGAGCACGACAAAAATGATCAACGTGGAGTTCATGCGGTAGTGCTCCGGGCAGCAGAAAGTTAGAAGGCGAAATTAACGGGCGGAAAATCCGCGATTATAAAGGCAGAATTCGGCCGTTGGATCAACTTTGCTAGTATTTGGCATCGAGTGTTGCTCAACAGGGAAGGAAACCGACATGTCCGCTACCGGCACCACCACATCTTGGCACGAACGGGCGTCGAGACTCGCCATCGACGGCCGTGCTTTCATTGGCGGATTGCGCGTCGAGGCGCGGTCCGGCGCCCGGTTCGACTGCATTTCCCCGGTCGACGGCCGCAAGCTGGCCGAGGTCGCGCGCTGCGACGCGGCCGACGCCGACGCGGCCGTCGTTGCCGCCCGCGCCGCCTTCGAGGACCGGCGCTGGGCCGGGATGGCGCCGGCCGAGCGCAAGCGCATCCTGATCCGCTTCGCCGACCTGATGCTGGCGCACCGCGACGAGCTGGCGCTGCTGGAAACGCTCGACATGGGCAAGCCGATCCGCTACAGCCAGAGCGTGGACGTGCAGCTGGCGCAAAATTGCATCCGCTGGTACGGCGAGGCGATCGACAAGATCTACGACCAGGTGGCGCCGACCGGCGAGGACAGCCTGGCCCTGGTTACGCGCGAGCCGGTCGGCGTGGTCGCGGCCGTCATCCCGTGGAACTACCCGATGCTGATGGCGGCCTGGAAGATCGGCCCGGCCTTAGCAAGCGGCAACAGCCTCATCCTCAAGCCGTCCGAGAAGGCGCCCTTGAGCTCGCTGCGCCTGGCCGAGCTGGCACTGGAGGCGGGCGTGCCGCCCGGCGTGTTCAACGTGCTGCCCGGTTACGGCAACGAGGCCGGCAGCGCGCTGGGCCTGCACATGGATGTCGATTGCATCGCCTTCACCGGCTCGACCCGGGTCGGCAAGCAGATCCTGCAGATGGCCGGCCAGTCGAACCTGAAGCGCGCCTGGACGGAACTGGGCGGCAAATCGGCCAACATCGTCTGCGCCGACTGCCCGGACCTGGACGCGGCGGTGGACAGTGCGATCGGTTCGATCTATTTCAACCAGGGCGAAAGCTGCAACGCGCCCTCGCGCCTGTTCGTCGAAGCTTCGATCAAGGATGCGTTTCTGGAAAAAGCGATGGCACAGGTAGCACGTTATGCGCCCGGCGACCCGCTCGACGAAGAAACGATCATGGGCGCCATCGTCGACCCGGTCCAGATGAAGACGGTGCTCGGCTATATCGAAGACGGCAAGCGCGAGGGTGCGCGCCTGCTCGCCGGCGGCAACGCGGCGCGCCGCGACAGCGGCGGCCTGTACGTCGAGCCGACGCTGTTCGACGGCGTCGATCCCGGGATGCGCATCGCGCGCGAGGAAATCTTCGGGCCGGTGCTGTCGGTGCTGTCCTTTACCGACCTGGACGAAGCGGTACGCCAGGCGAACGCCACCCCTTACGGGTTGGCCGCGGCCGTGTGGACGGCGGACATGAGCAAGGCAATCCGCACCGCCCGCGCCCTGCGCGCCGGTACGGTGCATGTCAACCAGTACGACAACGACGACATCACGGTGCCCTTCGGCGGTTATAAACAGTCGGGCAATGGGCGCGACAAGTCGCTGCATGCGTTCGACAAGTACACGGAACTGAAGACGACCTGGATCCGGATTTGATGCGCATATCCTGCGGGACGCCGTCATTCAGGACGGCGCTTCGGATCACGACGACAACGAACGCGAGGGCGGCAATGATGCCGGATGAGGGCGCGGTCGCGCGAGCACGCACACATGGCGCAGGATGCCGACGAAGACGATCAGCGAGACGCAGACGAAGACCCAAAAGCGCATCGAGGACATGCATCAACCCCCGGTCAGAACGCCATCTCGCGCAGGATGCGCGACGCATCCCGGTTCGCCCCCAGCACCGTCCCGTCGCGCATGTGGATCTGCAGCTGCGACTGCTCGTCGGCGCGCATCGACTCCACGAAATCAGGTTGACCAGCGCCGAGCGGCGGAGGCGGACAAAACGCGCCGGGTCGAGCTGGGCCTCGATTCCGGAATGAGGATGGGTGGCGCCGCTGCACGGGTTACGCGCAGGGCAGGGTGATCGTCAACCGCGTGCGGCCGTGGCCCGTGTCCATGTCTGCGCTGCCGCCCTGCACCTCGGCCATCAGGCGGATCGAATAGGTGCCGAGTCCGTGGCCGCCGAGCTTGCTCGACGGCGCGTACTTCTGGAAGAAGTGCGCGCGCGCCTGCAGCGGCACGTCGCCGGCGTTGTCGATCGTGACGTGCAGCTTGCCGTCGCCCGGCGCGATGCCCACGCTCACGTGGCTGCCGGGTGGCGAGGCCTCGACCGCGTTCTTCAGCACGTTGCCGAACATCGAGTAGCACAGCAGCGGCTCGCCCAGGCACATCACGTCCTCCGGCCGGTCGAACTTCACCGCGACGTCATTGCGGTCGAAAGCGAATTCGGCCTGCCGGCAGATCCGGGCCAGCATCTCGTCCAGGTCGAGGGCCTGCAGCGCCGGCTGGTAGGTGCCCTGCTCCATCTTGTAGACGTCGAGGGTGCGGTTGACCATCTCGAGCGCGTTACCGGCCGCGGTCTCGATCATGTGCGCGTGCTCGCGCTGGGCCTGGGTGAGCGGGCTGGCGAGCAGCGCCTGGCTGCCGTGCAGCGCCACCGTGATCGGGCTTTTCAGGTCGTGGCGGGTGATGCGCTCGACGTCCTCGCGCAGGCGCGCATTGTCGATCAGCAGTTCGTTCTGGTGCTTGATGTCCTGCATCGCGGTGGCCAGCAGCAGGTGCGCCGACAGGCGCGCCTTGAGGATGGTCGGGTCGGCCGGCTTGGACACGTAGTCCACCGCGCCCAGCCGCAGGCCGGCCACCACGTCTTCGGTGCCGTCGCGCGCCGACAGGAAGATGATCGGGATGTGGGCGGTCTTCGGGTTGGCCTTGAGCTGGCGGCAGGTCTCGAAGCCGTCCATGGCCGGCATCATGATGTCGAGCAGGATGAGGTCGACATGGAAGGCATCCGCGATCTCCAGCGCCTTCCTGCCGCTGATCGCGACCTTGATCGCGTAATCGTCCTTCAGCACCCCCGCCAGTACATCGATATTGGTCGGGATGTCGTCCACGATGAGCACCGTGGATTTCTTCACCCGTTCGCCGATCGGTGGCGTGAGGCCGATGACGTTCGATTCCGGCAGCGCCGCAGGCGCAAGCGTGGGCGCCGGCGCGGCCGCGCGCGCGAGCGGCCGGCCGGCGGCGGTGTCGGGCCGGACCCCGAGCATGCTCATGAACTTGCAGGCGAAGCTGTGCACCGTGAACGGCTTGATCATGTAGGCGTTCACGCCGGCCTGCAGCGCGGTGCGCACCGAAGCCGGGTTGGCCTCGGCGGTCAGCATCATGAACGGCGTGCCCGCGTAGCGGTGGTCGCTGCGCATCCACTTGAGCAGGTCGATGCCGCTCATCACCGGCATGCCCCAGTCCCCCACGACGACGTCGATCTGCTGCCTGCGCATCAGGTCCTGGGCGGTCTTGCCGTTATCTGCCTGGAACACGTTCAGGAAGCCGAGTTCGGCCAGCACCTGGCGCACGTGGGTGCGGATCAGGAGGTAATCGTCGACGATGAGGATGGCGGCGGACTTGTCCATGAAGTTGCTCTCACTTAGTAAATGAAAGTTTAGCAACTAATCAGTACGACGCCTACGTGCATATGGTCATTGTTGTATGCACCATAGCAAGATGAATGCGTTTTTATTCGTGTTTTTGCGTAAACTTGCGTGTTTTTGCCGGTTTGCGTAGACTGAAACCGATTCATCAGGGAGAACGCATGCAGCTTGCAGAAGAACGGCGCCAGGCGATCGTCGAGGTGGTCGAGCGCGAGGGGCGGGTACTGGCCGCCGAGCTGGCGCAGCGCCTCGCGACGTCCGACGACACCATCCGGCGCGACCTGCGCGACCTCGACGCCGCCGGACTGCTGCGCCGTGTCCACGGCGGCGCGGTGCGGCGCACCAGCCTGCCCAGCTTTGGCGAGCGCGCCGAAACCGACCTGGCGCGCAAGAGCGCGCTGGCGCAGGTACTGCGCGATTGCATCCACCCAGGCGATACGGTGTTGATCGATGCCGGATCCACGAACCTGGCGCTGGCGCGCCTGCTGGAAGACGGGCAGGCGGCCACGGTGGTCACCAACAGCCCGCAGCTGGCGCTGGCGCTGGGCGACTTGCGCCGCACGCGGGTCGTGCTGCTCGGCGGTACCTACCACGCCGCGCAAGGCGCGGTGATGGGCGCCCGGACGCTCGCCGAGCTGCGGCAGCTGCGCGCCGACCTGTGCATCGTCGGCATCTGCGCGCTCGATCCGCAGCGCGGCCTGGCAGCGCGCGACGCCGAAGAGGCGGCGCTCAAGGCCGCCATGCTGGCCGGCAGCGCACGCCGCGCGGCGGCGGTGCTCAACGAGCGCCTGTCCGACAGCGCGGCCTTCCTGTTCGGCCCCCTGGCGGAGCTCGACCACCTCGTGCTCGAAGCCGACGCCCCGAACGACACCATCGCCCGCCTGCGCCAGTCGCATGCGGGACTCGACATCCGATTCGCCGGAAAGGCACGCCCATGACCTGCCGTCCCGCGACCCGGACCGCCGCTTCGCTTTCGGATGCACGCTGGTCGATCTCGACCGTCTTCCTGCTCAACGGCGCCGGCATCGGCTTGTGGGCGGCGCACGTGCCGGTGGTGCAGGCGCGCATGGGCATCGACACCGCGATGCTCTCCATGGTCCTGCTCACCATCGCGGCCGGCGCCCTGCTGGCCATGCCCCTGATGGGCGGCTTCACCGCACGCTGGGGCACGCGCCGCATGACCATCGTGTCCGGATTCGCCTTCGCCGCGATGCTGGCCGTGGTCATGGGCGTGGGCGACCTGCGCCTGCTGTTCGCGGCCGCCTTCGTGTTCGGCATCAGCAATGGAGCGCTGGACGTGGCCATGAACGCCAACGCGAGCGAGGTCGAGACCGCGCGCGGCATCCCGACCATGTCTTCCTTCCACGGTTTCTTCAGCCTCGGCGGCCTGCTGGGCGCAGGGCTGGGCGGCGCCGTCATCGGGCAGGGCTGGGGCCAGGGCCAGGGGGCTTTCGTCATGGCCATCGTCACCGCCATTGCGCTGGCGGTGGCAAGCCCGCGCCTGATGGCCTTCGCGTCGACCCATGCACCGGGCAGCCACTTCGCGCTGCCGCGCGGCGCCGCGCTGAGCCTGGGGCTGCTGGCGCTGCTGTGCTTTGCGGTAGAGGGGGCATTGGTGGATTGGAGCGCGCTCCTGATGCAGGAACGCACGGGGGCCGCGCCGGCCACCGCCGCGCTCGCCTATTCGGCCTTTTCGATCGCCATGGCGGCCTGCCGCTTCGCCGGGGACCGCATGATCCTGCGCTTCGGCGCCATGCGCATCATGGTGTTGGGCGGGCTGGCGATGTTCGCGGGCCTGGCCACGGCGGTGCTGAGCACGCATTTCGTGCTGTCGGCCTGCGGTTTTGCCTTGATCGGCATCGGCGCGGCCAACGTGGTGCCGCTGCTGTTCGGCGCGGCCTCGCGCATTCCCGGCATGAGCGCCGGCGCCGGCGTGGCGGCGGTGGCCACCCTCGGCTACGGCGGCCTGCTGCTGGCGCCGCCGGTGCTGGGGTATATCGCGTCGCACGCGAGCATCATGGTGGCGCTGGGTGCGCTGTCGCTGTCGGGGATCGTGATTGCGCTGAGCGCGGGGGTGATCAAGCGCCGGGCGTAAGCGCAGCCGCTTCTGCAGGGTTGAACGCGCGGTCGGCGGAGCCGACCACCCTACGGTCAGGTGTAATTGCGTAGAACCGTGTACACGCCGTTTTTCGACTCCACCAGCGCATAGCCGCGCACATCCCACAGCACCGGCGGTCCCTCGAGGGGGACGGTGGCCCCGCTGGCGCGGCGCGCCATCGTCACATGCGGGCGGTAGGCGCGCGCCTCCGGCTGCAGGCCGAGCGCGACCAGGGCATCCGACAGGCGCCGGTGCAGCGCCAGCAGTCCGGGCGGCTGCGCCTGCGGCTCCAGCACCGCAATGCCGTTATGCCACAGGGCCGCGCGGCCCAGGTCGAGCCGGAAGGGTGTGAAGGGAACGGTAAAACCGTCGAGCAGCTCGGGCAGCCGCTCGCTCGGCAGGCCGCCGAGGAAGTGCAGCGTCACATGGAGCTTGTCGGGGTGGACCGGCGAGGCGCCCTTCGGCCAGGTCCAGGCGTCGCGCCATTCCCTGAGCAGGTGGCGCACCGCCGGATCGGGCCACAGGGCCAGGAACAGACGGGTGCTTGGGGGATTTGCCTGTTCGCTCATGTGCGCTCCGGGTGTGGTCAGTTCAGAAGCAGTGTTCCGGCGCCGGGAAGCTGCCGTCTTTTACTGCAATCACGTAGCTGGTGACCGCCGCATCGATGCTGGTCTGGCCTTCCATGAAGTTCTTCACGAAGCGCGCCTTGCGGCCCGGGAAGACGCCCAGCAGGTCGTGCATCACCAGCACCTGGCCCGAGCAGTCCGGGCCGGCGCCGATGCCGATGGTCGGAATGGTCAGCAGCTCGGTGACTTCCTTGCCGAGGGCCGCCGGAATCGCCTCCAGCACCACCAGCGAAGCACCGGCTTCCTGCAGCGCCAGGCCGTCGGCCTTCAGCTGCTCGGCCGCCGCATCGGTCTTGCCCTGCACCTTGAAGCCGCCGAAGGCGTGCACGAACTGCGGGGTCAAGCCGATGTGGGCGCACACCGGGATGCCGCGCTCGACCAGGAAGCGCACGGTCTCGGCCAGCCAGGCGCCGCCCTCGATCTTGACCATCTGCGCGCCGGCGCGCATCAGCGTGACCGCGTTGTTGTAGGCCTCGACCGGCGTGGTGTAGCTGCCGAAGGGCATGTCGGCCAGCACCAGCGCCAGCTTGTTGCCGCGCGCGACCGACGCCGTGTGGTAGGCGACATCAAGCACCGTCACCGGCAGGGTCGAGTCGTAGCCGGCGCAGACCATGCCCAGCGAATCGCCGATCAAGAGCACGTCCACGCCGCAGCGGTCCATCAGCGAGGCGAAGCTGGCGTCGTAGGCGGTCAGCATGGCGATCTTGTCGCCGGCCGCGCGCATGGCCAGCAGCGAGGGTGCGGTGACGGCCTTGCGGACGGGTTTCGGGGCATCGTTGGCGGCCGGATCCTGACCCTGCAGGTAAGCGCTCATGGAAATCCTTTTAAGACGGTCGTTCGGAAACGCGTAGTGTAATGCGGCCGCCGCAAATCTGCAGGCTGGATGCCGGATTAGCTACGGAAGATAAAGTACACCGCGCCGACCAGGCACAGCGCCGCCCACACATAGTCGAGCTTGAACGGCTGGTTCATGTAGAACATCGCGAAGGGCACGAACACGGTCAAGGTGATCGCTTCCTGCATGATCTTCAGTTGCGCGAGGCTGAATTGCGTATGGCCGATCCGGTTCGCCGGTACTTGCAGCAGGTACTCGAACAGGGCAATGCCCCAGCTGACGAACGCCGCGACGTACCAGGCGCGGTGGTTGAGGTTCTTCAGGTGGCCGTACCACGCGAAGGTCATGAAGATGTTCGACAGCACCAAGAGGCCGGCGGTCTGGAACCAGACGGGCAGGCCCATGCTCAGCCGATCTTCTCGACGGCCTGGCTGGCGACCAGCGGCAGATAGTCGCGCACCGGGCCGAGGCCGGGGATGACGAGGTCGGGGTTGACTTCGGCCAGCGGGGCCAGCACGAAGCCGCGCTCGTGCATGCGCGGGTGCGGCACGGTGAGCGACCCGGTGGCAATGACCTGGTCGCCGTACAGCAGCAGGTCGAGGTCGAGCGTGCGCGGGGCGTTGCGGTAGGGGCGTTCGCGGCCGTGCGCCAGTTCGATGTCCTGCAGCGCCGCCAGGAGCCGGTGCGGATCGAGCGCCGTGTCGATGCAGGCGACGGCATTGATGTAGTCGGGGCCTTTGGCGTCGACCGGCGCCGTGCGGTACAGGCCGGAGGTCTCCACCACCATCGTGCCCTCCAGCAGCGCCAGGCGGCGCAGCGCGTCGAGCACGTTGGCCTGCGCGTCGCCCAGGTTGGCGCCGATGCCGACGTAGGCGATCATTCTTCGCCGCCGCCCTGGGTCTGCGCTGCGGGCGTGCCTTCGCCACCGCCGCCGTTGCCGCGGCGCGGGCCGCGGCGCGGCGGACGCTTGCGCTTCTGTCCCGGTTCGCTGCCGCGGGTGTTCGCCGCCGCCAGCAGGGCTTCGCGCTCGCCGCCTTCGGCCGTGTAGAACGCGGTCCACCATTCGCCGACCTCGCCCGGCAGCTCGCCCGATTCGCAGCGCAGCAGCAGGAAGTCGTAGCCGGCGCGGAAGCGCGGGTGCTCGAGCAGCTTGTACGGGGCCTTGCCGGTGCGGCGCTCGAAGCGCGGCTGCATGGCCCAGATGTCGCGCATGTCGGTGGCGATGCGGCGCTGCAGGGCCAGATTCTCGGTCTGGGTGTCGAGCACGTCGTCGGCCGCCAGGTGCAGGGCAGGGATCGGCGCTTCGCCGGCGGCGCGGTAGGCATTCCACTTTTCCAGCACCTGGTGCCACAGGAGCGAGGCGAACAGGAAGCCGGGCGAGACGCCCTTGCCGGCTTTTACGCGTGCGTCGGTCGAATCCAGCGCCAGGGTGACGAACTTCATGCCGATCGGCTGCTCCAGCACGACGTCCAGCAGCGGCAGCAGGCCGTGGTGCAGGCCGGCCGAGCGCAGCTCCTTCAGGCAGGCCAGCGCGTGGCCCGACAGCAGGAGTTTGAGCATTTCGTCGAACACGCGGGCGGCCGGCACGTTGTCGATCAGCGGCGCCATCACGGGAATCGGTGCGCGCGTGGACGGCTCGATGGTGAAGCCGAGTTTCGCCGCGAAGCGCACCACGCGCAGCATGCGCACCGGGTCTTCGCGGTAGCGCGCTTCCGGCATGCCGATGATGCGCAAGGTCTTGGCGCGGATGTCCTCGATGCCGCCGTGGTAGTCGAGCACCGTCTGCGTGGCCGGATCGTAGTACATCGCGTTGATGGTGAAGTCGCGCCGCGCCGCGTCCTCGTGCTGGGGACCGAAGTTGTTGTCGCGCAGGACGCGGCCATGCTCGTCCTTCGGCGCGTTGTCGCTGCCGTTGCCGCGGAAGGTGGTCACTTCGAGCAGGTCCTGCCCGAACATGACGTGCACGATCTGGAAGCGGCGGCCGATGATGAAGGCGCGGCGGAACAGGCGTTTTACCTGCTCGGGCGTGGCGTCGGTGGCGATGTCGAAGTCTTTCGGCTTGACGCCCAGCAGCAGGTCGCGCACGGCGCCGCCGACGACAAAAGCCTTGAAGCCGGCTTCCTGCAGCGTCTGGGTGACCGTGATCGCATTGCGGGAGACGTTGCGCGGATCGATCTTGTGTTCTTCCGGCCCGAGGATGACGGGTTGGGTCGGGTCGCGGCCGTCATCCTTGACGCCCAGGATCTTGCGGATGAATTTCTTAATCATTGAACAGGTGAATGGTTGGCCAACCCTGCGATTGCGCGTGGGCGGCGAGCTTGGCGCTCGGGTTGGTGGCGACCGGGTGACTGACGATCGACAGCAGCGGCAGGTCGTTGTGCGAGTCGCTGTAGAAGTGGCAGCGCTCGAACGCGTCGAAGCGGGTGCCGAGGCGCTCCAGCCAGGCGTGCATGTGCGTGATCTTGCCCGGCCCGGAGGTCGGGGTGCCCGCCAGCCTGCCGGTCAGGTTGCCCGCGCCGTCATATTCCGGCATGGCGCCGATGTGGTGCTCGACGCCGAAGGCGGCCGCGATCGGCGCCGTGATGTAGTGGTTGGTGGCGGTGATGATCGCCACCAGGTCGCCGGCCTGCTGGTGCTCGCGCACCAGCCGCAAGGCCTGCGGCCTGATGGCCGGCGCGATCACCTCGGCCATGTACTGCGCGCGCATGGCGTCGAGCCGGGCGCGCGGGAAGCGCGCCAGGGTGCCGAGGGCGAACTCGAGGTACTCGACCGGGTCGAGCACGCCCGCCTGGTACTGGGCGAAGAATTCGTCGTTACGGCGGCGGAAGGCGGTTTCGTCCACCGCCTTGGTGCGGACCAGGAACTCGCCCCATTCGTAATCCGAATCGATCGGGATCAGGGTATGGTCGAGGTCGAACAGCGCAAGGTTTTTCATTCTTTGGTTTCCGACTGCTGGTTTTCTTGCAGCAACAAATCACGCAGCAGCGGCAGGGTGACCGGGCGCTGGGTCTCGAGCGAATACTGGTCGAGGGCGTCCAGCATCGTCGCCAGCGACCGCATGTCGCGCTTGAAGTGAGACAACAAATAGGGTAACACGCTGGCCGACAGCGTCAAACCGCGCGCCTCGGCGGCCTGGGTCAGCGCCGCGATCTTCTCGTCGTCCGACAGGCCCTTGATCTGGTACACCAGGCCCCATCCCATGCGCGTGCGCAGATCCTCGCGCACCCCCAGCACCGCCGGCGGCACCGGGCCGGTGCTGACCATGTAGGCGCCATGCTCGCGGGCCTGGTTGAACAGGGCGAAGGCGTCGATCTGGCGCTGCGGCGACAGGCGGTCGCAGTCATCCAGCAGATACAGGGTCACTTCCTCGTTGTGGACGAACTGGTCCGCCGGGGCGTCGGAGGGGATGTAACGCGAGGCCGGGCTGGCCGCCAGCGCCTGCAGCAGGTGGGTCTTGCCGGCGCCGGTGTCGCCCCACAGGTAGGCGAAATGCTCGCGCGAAGCACGCTGCGCGAACTGGTGCATCAGGTGCGCCAGTTCGGCATTCTCGCCAACCTGGAAGGTGTCGAGGCTGTGCGCCGGTTCGGCGCCTAAATCGAGCACCAGCTGTTTCATGGCGTCGGACTCATGCTGGATGGGTACAATGAGATGTCATATGCGTCAGGCATTATAGAAGCTGCTGCGCAGGTAGTGGGGACGGACGTGGCGGCAACCGACCATCGGCACCGCCAGCATCGAGGCCGCCGCTGGTCGCGGCGGTGAAGGGCGACAGGATCGGCCCCAGGGTGTACAACAACAGTGCCACCCCCAGCCAGAGCGCCAACCAGAATGTGGACTGTTTTTGCTCCGGAGCGAGGAAAAATGGCATGCCGTTATTGTTATATTCGCGGATTGATTAGAAAACGGCTGGCGGAAGGGCCGTTTTGCTAATGCTAAAATACTGGATTGACCGGTTTATTGGTCTGTCGCCTTCTATTTTACCGCCTCCGCTGCCAAATACCATGAGCCAACCATCTAATGTTTCCCTCTCCTACCGCGACGCCGGTGTCGACATCGACGCAGGCGACGCCCTGGTCGAAGCGATCAAGCCATTTGCCAAGCGCACCATGCGCGAAGGCGTCCTCGGCGGTATCGGCGGTTTCGGCGGGCTGTTCGAGATCAGCAAGAAGTACAAGGAACCGGTGCTGGTGTCGGGTACCGACGGCGTCGGCACCAAGCTGAAGCTGGCCTTCGAGCTGAACCGCCATGACACGGTGGGCATCGACCTGGTCGCCATGAGCGTGAACGACATCCTGGTGCAGGGCGCCGAGCCGCTGTTCTTCCTCGACTATTTTGCATGCGGCAAGCTGGACGTGCCGACCGCCACCGCTGTGGTCAAGGGCATCGCCCAGGGCTGCGAACAGTCCGGCTGCGCGCTGCTGGGCGGCGAGACCGCCGAGATGCCGGGCATGTACCCGGACGGCGAATACGACCTGGCCGGCTTCGCTGTCGGCGCAGTGGAAAAATCGCAGATCATCGACGGCAGCAAGATCACCCCGGGTGACGTGGTGCTGGGCCTGGCCTCGTCGGGCATCCATTCGAACGGCTACTCGCTGGTGCGCAAGATCATTTCGGTCGCCAAGCCGGACCTGGAAGCCGACTTCCACGGCCGCAAGCTGGCCGACGTCCTGATGGCGCCGACCCGCATCTACGTCAAGCCGCTGCTGGCGCTGATGGCTGCGATGGAAGTGAAGGGCCTGGTGCACATCACCGGCGGCGGCCTGGTCGAGAACATCCCGCGCGTGCTGCAGGATAACCTGACCGCCGTGCTGGACGCGCAGTCGTGGACCATGCCGCCGCTGTTCCAGTGGCTGCAGCAGCACGGCGGCGTGGCCGATGCCGAGATGCACCGCGTGTTCAACTGCGGCATCGGCATGACCGTGATCGTCTCGAAAGAGAACGCGGACGCCGCCATGGCCCAGCTGCAGGCGGCCGGCGAGACCGTGTACCGCATCGGTGAAATCCGCGCCCGCGAAGAAGGCCAGGTGCAGACCATCGTGCAGTAAGCGATCAGCGTTGCAAGTAAAACGGGCGCCGCGGCGCCCGTTTTTGTTGTTCGTCGGAGTAGGCGGAGGACCTGGACCCCGCCCGGGGCCCAGCTTGACGTGCACGCCAGAGTGGCTACTGCGCCGCGCCGGCGCCGATGTGCTTGTCCAGGAAGCGCTCGACCCGGCCCCAGAAGTCGACATGGGTCTTTGCCAGCGACCAGCTGTGGCCTTCTTCCGGGTACTCGACCCACTCGACGTGCTTGTTGGTTTTCATGACCGCGTCGCGGAATTGCGTGCCGTGGTTGATCGGCACGCGCTGGTCGACGCCGCCGTAGGCCAGCAGCACCGGCTGCGTGATGCGGCTTGCCTGCTGAATCGGCGAGGTGGCTTTGAGCTGGGCAGCATCCTTGACCCGATCGCCGACCCTTTCCGGCATGCCGTACGCCCTGAACTCGTCCGACATGTCGCTGCTGAAGTTCCAGCCATTGTTGTACAACAGGTTGATGTCGGTGACACCCACCCAGTTGACGCCGCACTTGTACAGGTCCGGGTCGTTCACCAGTCCCATCAGCGTGGCGTAGCCGCCGTAGCTGGCGCCCGCGATGCAGACACGGTTGGCGTCGGCGATGCCCTTGCCGGCGGCCCAGCGCACGCCGTCGGCGATATCGTTCTGCATCGCCAGGCCCCACTGCTTGAAGCCGGCCTTGAAGTGCTTGATGCCGAAACCCAGGCTGCCACGGAATTCCGGCTCGAGCACGACATAGCCGCGCGAGGCCAGGAACTGCGAATACGGGTTCCAGCCCCACGACGCACCGCGCACCCAGGGGCCGCCATGCACCAGTACCACCATCGGCAGGCCGGTGCGCTTGGTGCCGGGGGGCAGCGTCAGCAGCGCAGGGATTTCCAGGCCGTCGCGCGCCTTGTAGCGCACGAATTGCTGGCGCCCCATCTGCGCCGGATTGATCTTCGGCCGCACGTCGGCGATCTTGTTCAGCAGCTTCGTCTGGGTGTTGTAGAGCGAATAGGTACCCGGCATGGCGTCCGAATACGACCACACGAGCACCCAGGGCGATTCGGGCTGTGCCGGTACCGAGACCACGTTGATGGTGGCCGGCAGCAGCTTGTCCAGCGATGCCTGCACCTGTTGCATGCCCGGGTCGAACCACTCGTTCGATACCGCATCCGTGCGGAACCGTACGCCCAGCACCTTGTCGCGGTTGCTCACCAGGCTGCCGTCGAAATCGTAGCCCGCGGTGACCAGCACCGGTTCAGGGTTGATCTTGCCGGTGGCGGTGTCGAGGAGGTGGACCGAGGTCGTATCGCGCCCGCCGCTGCGCGCCCTCACGAACAGATTGCCGTCCGGTGCGAAGCCGATCGGCTCGAGGGCCTTGCTGCCGTCGTCGAAGGCCGGGAAGCTGGCCAGCACGCGCCAGGCATTGTTCGATGGCTCGCGGTAGTGCAGCGTGATGGTATCGCGCTCCAGCGTCATCGCCAGGCGCGGCTCGCCCTTGTGGTCGAGCTCCCAGCCGCGCACGTTGCCGGCAGGACGCGGCACGGGTTGCGTGGCGCCGGTCAGGGTATTCAGGCGCAGCAGGTCGACGCTGCGCACCTCGCCCGCGGTATCGAGATTCGCACTGGTGACATACACGTATTCCGAATCCTGCGCCCCTTCCTGGTCGAGCATGAACGTGTGCCAGGGCAGTATCTTGCGTGTGGAACGGGTGCCATGGGTAGCGCCATGGCCGGTGCGATCGGCCAGTTCCACGAACCGCTCGCCGTCGCGGTTCACGGCATACAGGCCGGGGGCGTAGCGGGTATTGCCCACGCCAACGCCCTTTTCGCGCGTGTTGAAGAGCAGGCGCTCGCTACTGATCCACTGGAAGTCGCCGATGTCCGCGTCGTTGTAGGAGGCGACGACCTTGCCGCTGTTGGTCTGCAAGTCGACCACCACCAGCGCGTCGCGCCTGCCGGGCGCTCCGGAGCGCGCGGCCAGGTAACGTGCGTCCGGCGACAGCTTGGCGTTGCTGATCGGGGAGCTGGAGAAGAAGCTGGCAATCGACGGCAGGGTAGCCGTGGCGGGTGCCGGAACCTGCGCTTGCGCGCCGGGCAGCGTGCATGCAAGGGCGGCGGCGAATGCGACGCTGCCCAGCGCACGGGGGAGAAATGACGTCATGTTGGCTCTAGAAAAAAAGTGCCGAAAAAGGCGCCCTAACAATAACAGCCCCGCCGCATTGGTAAAACCCTTTGCAGGCTGTCCGGCTCAACTCCATGCCGCACGCATATGCACTGTCGCGTGTTGGCATCCGATACGGCCGGACAAGTAGCTGAGAAGCCCCTGAGAAGCAGCTAAGGGCGGCCGGCAGGTTCCTGCTCCGGCGCCCGGATGTACTCGACCATGCCGGCGCTGGCGCTGTTCGGCGGCGCGCTCAGCAGGCTGCCCACGACCGTGGCCAGCAGGCCGGCGGGGATGCCGAACACCCCGGCCGCCAGCGGCTGGATGCCGAGCCAGGAGGCCTCGACGCTGCCTCCCAGCGCCGGGCTGGCGCGCAGCATGTACCACAGGCAGACGGCAAAGCCGGCCAGCATCCCGGAGATCGCGCCCACGTGGTTGGCGCGCTTCCAGAACACGCCCAGCACCAGCACCGGGAAGAGGGTGGAGCCGGCCAGCGAGAACGCGGCGCCGACCAGCGACAGGATGTCGGCCGGCCGCTGCGAGGCGGCGTAGGCCGCGATGAAGGCAACCGCCAGCAGCAGGAGCTTGGAGATCGTCACCCGCTTCTGGGTCGAGGCGCCCGGGTCGACCATCTTGTAATACACGTCGTGCGAGAGCGCATTCGAGATCGCCAGCAGCAGGCCGTCGGCCGTGGACAGCGCCGCCGCCAGGCCGCCCGCCGCCACCAGCCCGGAAATCACGTAGGGCAGCCCGCCGATCTCGGGCGTGGCCAACACCAGCACGTCGGCGTCGATGGCCAGCTCGGCCAGCTGCACGATGCCGTCGCCGTTGATGTCGGCTACCTTGACGAGGGGACTGACCTTGTCGACGTTGGCCCAGTACGAGATCCAGGTGGGGAGGTTGCTGAAGTCGCTGCCCACCAGCGAGGTGTAGATGTCGTACTTCGCCAGCACCGCCAGCGCGGGGATGGTCAGGTAGATCAGCAGGATGAAGAACAGGGTCCAGAACACCGACACGCGGGTCTCGTGCACCGAAGGCGTGGTGTAGGCGCGCATCAGGATGTGGGGCAGGGCGGCGGTGCCGAACATCAGGCAGAACACCACGGCCAGGAAGTTGTTGCGGCGCTTGTCCGAGTCTTCTTCGGTCGCCCCGGGGAAGGGGGTGGCGTGCGGCGCGGGCATGCGCGCGCGTGCCAGGTTGGCGTCGCGCAATTCAAGCCACAGCGCGCGTGCTTCGTCCGCGGAACCCGGATAGGTGTTGAGCGCGCGCTCGGCCTGGCGCACTTCGCCCAGCGAGGCATTGCGGGCGCGGACGGCGGCCAGTTCGCGCTGGGCCTCGAGCTTGCCGGCTTCCCACGATGCCGGCAGCGCGGCCAGGCGGGCATCGTATTCGTCGGCGCGGCGCCGGAACTCGGCGCGCACCTGTTGTTCGCGCGGGTCGTTCGCCAGCTGGGCTTCGCGCGCGGCCAGCTTGGGCAGCAGCGAGCCGTAGGCCACCTGCGGCACCGGATTGTCCGCGTGCTTGGCCGACAGCCAGATGGTCGGGATCAGGAAGGCCACCAACAGGATGATGTACTGCGCCACCTGGGTCCAGGTGATGCCGCGCATCCCGCCCAGGAACGAGCAGACCAGGATGGAGGCCAGGCCGAGGAAGATCCCGACCGAGAAATCGACGCCGGTGAAGCGCGAGGCGATCAGCCCGACCGCATAGATCTGTGCCACCACGTAGGTGAACGAGACCAGGATGGTGGCGCCCACCGCCAGTGCCCGCACCGGGCCGCCGCGCCCGCCCGCGCCGCCGCCGTAGCGCACCGCCAGGAAGTCGGGGATGGTGTACTGCCCGAACTTGCGCAGGTAGGGGGCGATGAGAAGGGCCACCAGCACAAAGCCGCCGGTCCAGCCCATGATGTAGGCCAGACCGTCGAATCCATACAGATACAGCCCGCCGGCCAGGCTGATGAAGCTGGCCGCCGAGATCCAGTCGGCCGCCGTCGCCATGCCGTTGAACAGCGCCGGCACGCGCCGCCCGGCCACGTAGTATTCGGTGACGTTCGAGGTGCGCGCGACCACGCCGATGGTGGCGTACAGCACGATGGTTGCGGCCATGAAGATGTAGCCGATCCACAGGCGCGGCATGCCTTCCTGCTCGAGCAGGTAGAGCGAGACCAGGAACAGCGCGAAGCAGGCTGTGTACCAGAGGTAGTAGCGCGATAGCTTGCGGAAGTAGGGTGGCTTGGCGCTCACGCTCGCGTCTCCGCGCCGGGATGCTCGCGGTCGAGGCGGCGCATGCGCCAGGCGTAGAAGCCGATGATCGCCAGCGACACCAGCGACGCTCCCTGCGCCGCCATGTAGAACGACAGGGGCCAGCCGAACAGCGTGAACTGCGAGAGCTCGCGCGCGAAGGCCACGGTGCCGAAGCCGACGACGAGCCAGAGCGACACCAGGACGAGGGTCATGCGGCGGGTGCGCTCCCAGTGCGCGCGGCGCATGTCGGTGCGGGCCGCTTCGTGCGGGAGAGGGGACGGGTCATTCTGCATCGGCGAGGTCATGGACGGGTGGCGGGAAGGTCAGCCGGAACAGGCTGCCGGGGTACTTGGACGCATGGCTGCGCGGGTTGTTGAAGATGTCGATCTCGGCGCCGTGCTGCTGCGCGATCTCGCGCACGATCGCCAGCCCCAGGCCGCTGCCCTGGACGTTGGTGCCCAGGATGCGGTAGAAGCGCTCGAACACGTGGACGCGCTCGCTTGGTGCGATGCCGGGGCCGGTATCCTCGACTTCCAGCAGCGCGTGCTCGCCGTCGCGCCGCACGCGCACCGTGACGCTGCCGCCCTGCGGCGTGTAGCGCAGCGCGTTGTCGATCAGGTTCGACAGCAGCTCGCGCAGCATCAGGGCGTTGCCGGCAATGACCAGCGGTTCGTCCTGCGGCTCGAATCCGAGGTCGATGCGGTGCGTGAACGAGGCCTGCACCCAGTCCTGCACGGTGGCGCGCGCCAGCTGCGCCAGGTCGATCTCCTCGAACGCCAGGCCGGCGTGCGGCTGGTTCTCGGCGCGCGCCAGCGCCAGCAGCTGGTTGACCAGGCGCGTGGCCGATTCCGAGCTCTTGGCCAGCTGTTCGAGCGAGCGGTGGATCTCGTCCGGATCGACCTGGCGCAGGGCCAGCTCGGACTGCATGCGCATGCCGGCCAGCGGCGTCTTCATCTGGTGCGCGGCGTCGGCGATGAAGCGCTTCTGCATCTCGACGGTCTGCGCCAGCCGCTCGAGCATGTCGTTGAACGAGCCGACCAGCGGCGAGATCTCTTCCGGCACCTGGCGCGGGTCGATCGGCGACAGGTCGTCCTGGGGACGGGCGCGGATGCGTTGCTGCAGCTCGGCCAGCGGACTCAGGCCGCGCGACAGGGCGAACCAGACCAGGGCCAGGATCACCGGCAGGATGATGAACTGGGGCAGGATCACGCCCTTGATGATCTCGTTGGCCAGGTGGGCGCGCTTGTCGAGGGTCTCTGCGACCTGGACCAGGGCCAGGCCGGGGGCCGTAGCGGTCGCACCGCCGGCGGCCGGGCCGCGCTCCGGCACGGGATCAAGGTTCACATAGGAGTAGGCGACGCGCACCGGGGTGCCATGGATGCTGTCGTTGCGGAAGGCCACGGCGCCGCTGCGTGCGCGCTCGTCGGTGCCGGCGGCGTCGGCGTCGCGCGGGCGCGGCAGGTCGCGGTCGCCGTCGAGGTGCCCGCCGTCCGGCCCGCTGATCTGGAAGTACACGCTGTCCACGTCGTCGGCGCGCAGGATGTCGCGCGCGCTGCCGGGCAGCTGCACCACCGGCTGGCCGGACACCGTGCGGATCTGTTGCGACAGCACCGTGACGCGGTCTTCCAGCGCATCGTCGAAGGGCTGGTTGGCGATCGACTTGGCCACCAGGTAGGTGATCGCGATGCTCATCGGCCACAGCAGCAGCAGCGGGGCCAGCATCCAATCGAGGATCTCGCCGAACAGCGAGTGCTGGATGTTCTCGTCCGGCTCGGGGTTGGGCGGAACGTAAGGCTCGGACTGCGCGGGGTCGGGCTGCGGGGACGCGCGCTGCGCGGGTTCGTTGCGTGGCGCCGCGGCCGGCCCGGGTTCGGCCGGCCCGGCGGCGCCGGCGGCGCGGCCGTTCACCTGTTCCCGGCGGGGGCGGCCTGCTTCGGTGCGCCGTTCGCCGGCTCGGCAAATTTTTCGAGGCAGTAGCCCAGGCCGCGCACGGTGGCGATGCGCACGCCGCCGATCTCGATCTTCTTGCGCAGGCGGTGCACGTAGACCTCGATGGCGTTGTTCGAGACTTCCTCGCCCCATTCGCACAGGTGGTCGACCAGCTGTTCCTTGGAGACGAGACGGCCGGTGCGGGCCAGCAGCACCTCCAGCAGGCCCAGCTCGCGTGCGGAAAGATCGAGCATCTGGTCGTTGATGTAGGCGCTGCGGCCGACCTGGTCGTATACCAGCGGGCCGTGGCGCACGACGGTGGAGCCGCCGCCGGCGCCGCGGCGGGTGAGGGCACGTACCCGCGCCTCCAGCTCCGACAGGGCGAACGGCTTGGCCATGTAGTCGTCGGCGCCGAGGTCGAGGCCCTCGACGCGCTGCTCGACCGAATCGGCCGCGGTGAGGATCAGCACCGGCAGCAGCGAGGCGCGCGCGCGCAGGCGGCGCAGCACCTCCAGCCCGGACAGCTTGGGCAGGCCGAGGTCGAGGATCAGGAGGTCGAACTCCTGGGTGGACAGGGCCGTGTCGGCATCCTGGCCGTTCTTGACGCAATCGATGGCATAACCGGACTGGCGCAGCGACCGGGTTAATCCATCGGCAAGTACGCTATCATCTTCGGCGAGCAGAATTCGCATGGGGGCACCTTCAGGAAATACATTAGACCGTTGTCAGGCCCTTATTGTGTTTGATTTATCGCAACAATGCGAGCCTACCACAACGCCATTTTTCGCTTGCCAAAACCACTGGATTTTTATACAGTAGTGACCTTGATTTGCGTGGTAGCGCCCCTACCTTGCCTACTCCACAGCTGAAAGTACACCATGGACGACAAAAAACTCGCAGTAAACGCCTCGGAAAAAGGCAAAGCGCTGGCAGCCGCCCTGGCGCAGATTGAAAAGCAGTTCGGCAAGGGCTCGGTCATGCGCATGGATTCCAACATGCCGGTCGAGGAAGTGCAGACTGTTTCCACCGGCTCGCTGGGCCTGGACATCGCGCTCGGCGTCGGTGGCCTGCCGCGCGGCCGTATCGTTGAAATCTACGGTCCGGAGTCGTCGGGTAAAACCACCCTGACGCTGCAGACCATCGCCCAGATGCAAAAACTGGGCGGCACCTGCGCCTTCATCGACGCCGAGCACGCGCTCGACGTGGGCTACGCGCAAAAGCTGGGCATCAAGCTGGACGAACTGCTGATCTCGCAGCCGGACACTGGTGAACAGGCCCTCGAAATCACCGACGCACTGGTGCGTTCGGGCTCGGTCGACCTCGTGGTCATCGACTCGGTGGCGGCACTGACCCCGCGCGCCGAGATCGAAGGCGACATGGGCGACTCGCTCCCGGGCCTGCAGGCGCGACTGATGTCGCAGGCGCTGCGCAAGCTCACCGCCTCGATCAACCGCACCAACACCCTGGTCATCTTCATCAACCAGATCCGCATGAAGATCGGCGTGATGTTCGGCAGCCCGGAAACCACGACCGGCGGTAACGCGCTGAAGTTCTACGCCTCCGTGCGTATGGATATCCGCCGTACCGGTTCGATCAAGTCGGGTGACGAAGTGATTGGTAACGAAACCAAGGTCAAGGTCGTCAAGAACAAGATCGCGCCGCCGTTCAAGGAAGCCCACTTCGACATCCTGTACGGAGAAGGCACCTCGCGCGAAGGCGAAATCCTGGACCTGGGCGCCGACAACAAGATCGTCGAGAAGTCGGGTTCGTGGTACAGCTATAACGGCGAACGCATTGGCCAGGGCAAGGACAACGCCCGCATGTTCCTGAAAGAGCGTCCGGCACTGGCACGCGAGATCGAGAACAAGGTCCGTGCTGCGCTGGGCGTGCGCGAGCTGCCGCCAGTCCTCGCTGCTGTTGAAGACAGCGGCAAGGACAAGCTGAAGGCAGTCGGCGAGTAATCGCTGAACTTGTAGCTGCCTATGCCTGCACCCCAGCTGAGCCTGAAAGCGCGCGCGCTGCGCTACCTGTCGCTGCGCGAGCACAGCCGGCTCGAGCTGGGGCGCAAGCTGGCCCGTTATGCCGAGGAGGGCGATGACGTGGAAGCCCTCCTGGATTTCCTTGAGAAAAACAACTGGCTGTCGCAGGAACGTTTTGCCGAATCCCTGATTCACCGGAAGGCGGGACGTTTCGGTAACAGTCGCGTGATGGCCGAGCTGCAAAGCCACGGCCTGAACGGTGAAGCGCTGGCCGAGATCAAAGCTTCGCTCGCCGACAGCGAAACGGCGCGCGCCATCGAAGTCTGGCGCCGCAAGTTCGGTACCGTCGCCGCCGATGCGGCCGAGCGGGCCAAGCAGATGCGCTTCCTGCTGCAGCGTGGATTCTCCCAACGCGCTGCACGGACCGCAATGCAGGGCGCTCCCGACGACGACGAGCTGTAGCAGTCCTGGCCCCAGGCCTGCTGCAATGACGGACGAGCCTGGCATCAGGCATGTCCTGACGATATGACAGGCGTGGCCGCAAGCTTGCCGTATCACCCCCGCCCACCACATCGCGCTTTCATAACGGAAGCGTTGCTCCGGCGCCAGCGCGGAGCGTCATCCCCGATATGCCTTTGGCATATTCCTCAACGGGTGATGGCGCTGCGCGCTGGCGCTGTCCGTTAACGGACGTCCACAGGCGGTCCAACCACTTGCAACATTGGCCAGCCAGCAAGAAAGCCTGGCGTTGTCGTTTCCAAACGGCAAAATCCCCTCTGTTGCAGTGCAACCGCCAACGCGCTGTGCTAAACTTTCACGGTTTAAGCAGCGCCGCATGAGCGGTTGTTGTCGTAGAAGCTACGGCAACGTGCATGAAGCACACTGGCTGCACCACTAACCGCCGCGCAAGCGGCATTGGTTTTTATGCCCCTGTCTCCTCCCGTATCGCGCTCGCTCCGGCATACGCGCGCCATTACCGTCGAAGCGTACGCGCGCGACGATGGCCTGTGGGATCTGGACGCCAGTATCCGCGACGTCAAAACCCGTGACATCCCGCTCGCCTCCGGCACCCGTCCGGGCGGCATGCCTGTGCACGACCTCAAACTGCGCGTCACCATCGATCGCAACCTGACCATCGTGGACGCTGAAGCCGCTTCCGATGCCGTTCCGTATCCCGGTTTTTGTGAGACGATTGGCCCTGCCTACAAAAAGCTGGTCGGCCTGTCGCTGATGAACCACTTCCGGCTGCACCTGAAAGACCGCCTCTCCGGCGTGCTCGGCTGCACCCACCTGACCGAATTGGCCCAGGTGCTGCCTACCGCAGCGCTGCAGGCCTTCGCCGACGACGTCTTCGACGATCGCGGCGCCGCCGACGCAAATCCTAGCAAAAGCGCGGCCGAACGGCCCTTCGAGCTCGACCGTTGCCATGCTCTGCGCAGCGACGGACCGGCCGTGGCCACCTACTACCCCCGCTGGTCGATCAAAGCCGTGTCGGGTTAGGATGCGATGTTTTGTCAATTTTGTAGTTCAACCGTATTTCCAAATCAGTATTTAATATAGAAGAAGGGAAGCCAGCATGAAAATCCATGAGTATCAGGGCAAAGAGATCCTCCGAAAGTTCGGAGTGACCGTTCCGCGCGGCATTCCGTGCATGTCGGTGGACGAAGCGGTCAAGGCCGCTGAAGAGCTGGGCGGCCCGGTGTGGGTCGTCAAGGCGCAGATCCACGCAGGCGGCCGCGGCAAGGGCGGCGGCGTGAAGGTTGCCAAGTCGCTGGAACAGGTCAAGGAATACGCCGACCAGATCATGGGCATGCAGCTGGTGACCCACCAGACCGGCCCGGAAGGCCAGAAAGTCCGCCGCCTGCTGATCGAAGAAGGCGCCGACATCAAGAAGGAACTGTACGTTTCCCTGGTGACCGACCGCGTAACCCAGAAGGTCGTGCTGATGGCCTCGTCGGAAGGCGGCATGGACATCGAAGAAGTCGCGCACACCAACCCGGAAAAGATCCACAACGTCGTGATCGAACCGTCGGTCGGCCTGACCGATGAGCAGGCCGACGACGTCGCCCGCAAGATCGGCGTGCCGGAAGAGTCGGTCGTCGACGCCCGCACCAACCTGCAAGGCCTGTACAAGGCATACTGGGAAACCGACGCCTCGCTGGCCGAAATCAACCCGCTGATCCTGACCGGTTCGGGCAAGGTCATCGCCCTGGACGCGAAGTTCAACTTCGACTCGAACGCCCTGTTCCGTCACCCGGAAATCGTCGCCTACCGCGACCTGGACGAAGAAGATCCGGCTGAAGTCGAAGCATCGAAGTTCGACCTGGCGTACATCTCGCTCGACGGCAACATCGGCTGCCTGGTGAACGGCGCCGGCCTGGCCATGGCCACCATGGACACCATCAAGCTGTTCGGCGGCGAGCCGGCCAACTTCCTGGACGTGGGCGGCGGTGCAACCGCAGAAAAGGTCACCGAAGCATTCAAGATCATGCTGAAGAACCCGGGCCTGAAGGCCATCCTGGTCAACATCTTCGGTGGCATCATGCGCTGCGACGTGATCGCCGAAGGCGTGATCACCGCATCGAAGGCTGTGTCGTTGCAGGTGCCGCTGGTCGTCCGCATGAAGGGCACCAACGAAGACCTGGGCAAGAAGATGCTGGCCGATTCGGGCCTGCCGATCATCTCCGCAGACACCATGGAAGACGCAGCGAAGCAGGTCGTTGCCGCTGCCGCTGGCCAAGCCTAATTCGCGAAGGAAATAAAAATGTCGATTCTGATCAACAAAGATACCAAAGTCATCACCCAAGGTATTACCGGCAAGACCGGTCAATTCCACACCCGCATGTGCCGCGACTACGCGAACGGCCGTGAAGCCTTCGTGGCCGGCGTAAACCCGAAGAAGGCCGGCGAAGATTTCGAAGGCATTCCAATCTACGCTTCGGTCAAGGAAGCCAAGGCCGAAACCGGCGCCACCGTCTCGGTGATCTACGTTCCGCCGGCAGGCGCCGCCGCCGCGATCTGGGAAGCCGTCGAAGCCGAGCTCGACTTGGCAATCTGCATCACCGAAGGCATCCCGGTCCGTGACATGATGGAAGTCAAGGATCGCATGGCCAAGGCCGGTTCGAAGACCCTGCTGCTGGGTCCGAACTGCCCGGGCCTGATCACCCCGGACGAGATCAAGATCGGCATCATGCCGGGTCACATCCACAAGAAGGGCCGTATCGGCGTCGTGTCGCGTTCGGGCACCCTGACCTATGAAGCAGTCGGCCAGCTGACCGCACTGGGCCTGGGCCAGTCGTCGGCAGTCGGCATCGGTGGCGACCCGATCAATGGTCTGAAGCACATCGACGTGATGCGCATGTTCAACGACGATCCGGACACCGACGCTGTCATCATGATCGGCGAGATCGGCGGCCCGGACGAGGCGAACGCTGCTCACTGGATCAAGGACAACATGAAGAAGCCGGTCGTCGGCTTCATCGCTGGCGTCACCGCGCCTCCGGGCAAGCGCATGGGCCACGCCGGCGCGCTGATCTCGGGCGGCGCCGACACCGCGCAAGCCAAGCTGGAAATCATGGAAGCTTGCGGTATTACCGTCACCAAGAACCCGTCGGAAATGGCGCGCCTGCTGAAGGCCATGCTGTAATCCGGCGATCTTCTTTTAGGTCGACGAAAACGGGGAGCGCGAGCTCCCCGTTTTTTTGTGCCCAGCTAATAAGAATGTGAAGAGTGTGCCGACTTCGAGTACCGGCACCTACGCACCGATGTTTCTTTCCGCGCCCTTGAGACCGTCATGCGCGCCACTGGCGCCCATGACTCCGGCGCAGGCCGGGATCCAATTCCTCGGACCAGTGTGATCGCATCGCGCGTTGCTCCGCGTATGGCCTAAGTGGTCCTAGTATCCAATCAAAACCTGACAAATTGCGTCACGGAAACTGTTTGCCTGACAAAAATTGGCAGGCAAGACTGACAATTTTTGTCACTCCTCAAGCCAAAACTTGCGTCAGCACGCCGTTTCGTTATCTCCGAACCAATAAAATCAGCATTTTTGGGGCTGGCACACCGATTGCATATAAGAAAGCGTGGCAACAAGCAGTATCCCAAATTACCTGAAACACCACCCTGGAGAGATAGACATGAACATCAAGCAAATGCAAACCAAAAAAGCCGAAGGCGGTTTCACCCTGATCGAACTGATGATCGTCGTGGCGATCATCGGTATCCTGGCAGCTGTCGCAATCCCGGCTTACCAGAACTATGTCGCCAAGTCGAAGTTCGCTGCTGCGCTGGGTGAAGTGTCGGCTGGTAAGACTGGCCTGGAAGTCAAACTGAATGAAGGTGCAGAAATTAACGGTCCGGCAGACGTCGGCCTGTCGGCATCGCAGACCGCAAATTGCGCGTTCGTAGTTGATGAGTCGTCCCTGCAGTGCACGATCGTCGGTGGTCCGGCATCGGTCTCGGGCAGCACTATCACGCTGAACCGTTCGGTGGAGACCGGCATGTGGAGCTGCGAATCGACTGTTGCGGAAGATCTGCAGGGTAGCGCTTGTGTTGCAGCAACTAATAACGGCGGCTAATTCTAAGTAAGCCAAATCGTAAAAAACCCCGCCTCGGCGGGGTTTTTTCTTTACTGCTTCTGCTTGAGATACTGATCCAACCACCCAATCACCGTGTGATGCCACTGCAGCGAATTCGCCGGCTTCAGGATCCAGTGGTTCTCATCCGGGAACACCAGCAGCTTGCTGTCGACCCCCTTGCGCTGCAGCGCCGTGAAGGTCGACAAAGCCTGTGCGGTCGGGATGCGGAAGTCCAAGTCGCCCTGGATCACCAGCATCGGCGTCTTCCACTTGTTCACGTGGTGTACCGGATTGAAGCGCTCGTGGTTCTGCGGCACGGCGAAATAGGGGCCGCCGCTTTCCCAGTCGGTGAACCATTGTTCCTCGGTCGAGTAGGCCATGCCGCGGGTGTCGAACACGCCGGCATGGTTGACCAGGCAGCGGAAGCCGTCGTTCCAGTTCCCCGCGATCCAGTTCATCATGTAGCCGCCATAGGAGGCGCCGAGTGCGCAGCTGCGCTCGCGGTCGAGCCATGGGTATTTCTTCACGGCTGCGTCCAGGCCCTTCTGCAGGTCCTCGAGCGGCTTGCCGCCCCAGTCGCCGCTGATCGAATCCGTGAACTTCTGGCCATAGCCGGTCGAGCCGTGGAAATCGATGAACACGGCGGCGTAGCCGGCGCCCGCGTACACCTGCGGATTCCAGCGGTAGCTCCAGCTGTTGCCGAAGCTGCCTTGCGGGCCGCCGTGCACGATGAAGGCGATCGGGTACTTCTTGCCCGGCTCGGCATTCCACGGTTTCATCACGTGGCCGTAGACGGTCTCGCCGTTCGCGCCCTGGAAGCTGAACTGCTCGGACTGGCCGAAGCGCACGTCGGCCAGGCGCTCGGCGTTGACGTTGGTGAGCTGGACAGGCGCAGCCGAACCCTTGCCCAGCTTCATCGAGAACAGCTGCGCGCCCGAGCTGAGGTTGGCCTGGGTGTAGGCGATGGTATCGCCGCGCACGTCGAAGGCGCCGACCGCGCCCTTGTCGGTCAGGGGCGTCACCTTGCCGCTGGCGACATCGATCGAGAACAGGCGGTGCTGGCCGATGTCTTCCGCATCGACGATCAGCGCCTTGCCGTCGGCGCGCCACTGCAGGCTGCCCGCCGAGCGATCCCAGTCGGCCGCCAGCTTGCGCTTGTGGCCGGTGGCCACGTCCATCAGCATCACCTGGAAGCGGTCGGCCTCGAAGCCGGGGCGCGCCATCGCCAGGTAGGCGAGGGTGCGGCCGTCCGGCGAGTACACGCCCTTGGTGTCCCATGCCTGGTTGTCGGCCGTCAGGTTGCGCGGCGCGGCGCCGCCGGCGGCCGGCACCGTGTACAGGTCGAAGTTGGTCGACCACGCTTCGGTCTTGCCGGCCACGCGCAGCGCGAACACGACGTTCTTGCCGTCCGGGCTGAAGCGGTATTCCTCGCGGTCGCCGAAGGGTTTCGACGGCACGTCGCCGTCGAGCGGGCCGGACAGGCTGACCGGCGCGGCGCTGACCTTGCCGGCGGCGTCGAGCGGGGCCGAGAACAGCACGTTGTTGCGGTGGTCGCGCCAGGTGTCCCAGTGGCGTGCGAACAGGCGGTCGTACAGCTTGCCGGTCGCCTTGTCCTTCTCTTTCGCTTCGGCGCGCCCCTTGGTGCAGGCCAGGTCGGCGCAGTCACGGAACACGGAGAGGCTCATGGCGATACGGTCGCCCCCCGGGGACACGCGGAAGCTCTCGACGTCGACCGGCAGGTTCGTGACCTGCACCGGCTCGCCACCCGCGGCAGGCTGGCGCCAGACCTGCGACGAGCCCGAGCGGGTCGACAGGAAGTACACGGCGTCGCCCTTCGGCGACCATTCCGGCTCGGTGCTGCTCGAGCTGTGGCTGGTGAGGCGCTGCGGCGCCGCTTTGGCGGCGCGCAGGTCGACCATCCAGAGTTCGGTATGCCCGCGGTTCTTGCTCATGTCCGTGCTGCGCACGGTATAAACGACGCGGCTCGCGTCAGGCGACACGGCCGGGCTGCCCACCCGTTCCATGTTCACCAGGTCTTCCACGGTAAAGCCGCGCGGCGCGGCCATCGCGGTGGTGCTGCCCAGGGCGGCCGCGACCATCGTCACCATTGTTACTAAGCGAAATTTCATTCTCCGTCCTTGTTGTCATGTCCGCGCACGGCAGGAAGCCGCCCGCGTAGGGCAGCAATTTAACATGTGACATGTCAATGCCGTATAGCACGGGGAGAACCCGGACGATCTGCGAGCAGTGCCCGGCGTGAACGCCAAGCCCACGACCTCATGAGTGGGCGGCACCAGACGCGTCCATCGATCCGCCGTTGCGGGCTCGAGAGTATTGACGCTCTGCAATCACTGCCGTATGCTCAGCCGCACTGCGACTTTCCAATGCGAGGGTAGAGTATGGCGCAAGGACTTCCCATCCAAGACGAACCGCGCGCCATACAGGTGTATGCCCGGAGCGCAGGATTCCTTTACCTGGTCATTATCGTGATGGGCCTCGTCGGGGAAGCCGTGATCCGGAGCAGCCTGATCGTTTGGGGAGACCCTGGCGCCACTGCCCAGCGCATTCTCGACTCGGCATTCCTGTGGCGCCTGGGCATCGGCGGGCAGCTCGTCCTGCTCGTGTGCGCAGTCGCCTTGACGGCCATCTGGTATGTGTTGCTGCGGCCGGTGCATCGACACCTCGCCCTGGCAGTCGTCTGTTTCGGACTGGTTTCACTGGCTGTCGAAAGTCTCTGCGTACTGCATCTGCAGGCTGCACTCGACCCGATCACCAGCCCCGCACTGGCAAAGGTCGCCAGCGCCGGGCAACTGCATGCACTGACCTATCTGGCGGTCGTCGCCCACGCCAATACCTTCGGCATCGCCCTGGTGTTCTTCGGCGTGCAATGCCTGCTGGTAGGATACTTAATCAGGAAATCCGGTTACTTCCCGGCAGTATTGGGCGTGGCGATGCAAATCGTCGGCGCGTGCTATCTCATTAACAGCTTTGCCAAGTTCGTGTATCCGCCATTGCAGGGCGTGTTGTTTCCGCTGATTCTGCTTCCGGCGCTGGTCGGCGAAAGTGCGATGTGCCTTTGGCTGCTGACGAAAGGCGTGAACCTGGAAAAGTGGCACGGAAAGCTTTTATTGAACTAGGCAAGGGCCGCGCGGACAAATCCGGTAGGCGGCCCCATATACCAGACTGGGCGTTCAGATTTCTGCCGCCCAGTCCCCGCTCTTGCCCCCGTGCTTTTCCAGCACGCGCACGTTGGTCATGACCATGCCGCGATCCGCCGCCTTGCACATGTCGTAGATCGTCAGCAGGCCGACCTGCACCGAAGTGAGCGCTTCCATTTCGACCCCGGTCTTGCCGATCGTCTCGACCTGGGCCCGGCAATGGACGCTGCTGGCTGCCTCGTCGACCTCGAAATCGACCGCCACCCGCGTGATCGGCAGCGGATGGCACAGTGGCACCAGGTCGCTGGTGCGCTTGGAGGCCATGATCGCGGCGATGCGGGCGATCCCGATCACGTCGCCCTTCTTGGCAGTACCGGACTGGATCAGTGCCAGCGTTTCGGGTTTCATGCGGATGGTGCCGGCGGCGACGGCGATGCGGTGGGTGTCCTGCTTGGCGCCGACGTCGACCATGTGGGCCTGGCCGGTGGCATCGAAATGGGTCAGCTGGTCGGCTGGGGAGGAGGGCGAGGTCATTCCAAAGAATTATTAAGTAAGGATTAAGCGGGGAAACAAAGCGTTCACCCGGCAGCAACACGGCTGCGGATGGGGTTATCATAGCATTGTGAAATCCGCTTCCCGACCAGTATCGGCGCGCCGCTGGCGCCCTGCGTTGACCGCCCTGGCCCTATGCACGGCGGCCGCGTGCGCCATTGCCGCGCCCGCCGATCCGTTGAAAAAAATCGACGGCAACCGCCTGCCGACCCTGGGCGACACGGCGCGGCAGGTCCTGTCGCCCGTTGTCGAGCGCCGCCTGGGCGAGGTCATCATGCGCGACGTCCGGCGCGATGCCGCCTACCTCGACGACGCCCCGATCACCGAGTACTTGAACAACCTCGGCAATGCGCTGGTGTCGTCCGTGCCCGGTGCGCGCGGCGAAACGAATGCCGATTTCTCGTTCTTCGCCATGCGCGACACCAACCTGAACGCGTTTGCGCTGCCGGGCGGCTTCATCGGCGCACACACCGGGCTGATCGTCGCGGCGCAGACCGAGTCCGAACTGGCCGGCGTGATGTCGCACGAGATCGGCCACGTGTCGCAGCGCCACATCGCCCGCATGCTGGGGCAGCAGAAGCAGGACGTGCTGCTGCCGCTGGCGGCCATGATCCTGGCGGCGCTGGCCGCCAAGAGCAGCTCCGACGCCGCGATGGGCGTGCTGATGGGCGGGCAGGGCCTGGCCGTGCAACGCCAGCTGAACTTCAGCCGCGAGGCCGAGCGCGAAGCGGACCGGGTCGGCTTCCAGATCATGAGCGCCGGCGGCTACGACACCACCGGCATGGTCGGTTTCTTCAAGCGCCTCCAGAGCGCCTCTAAGCTGTACGACATACCTGCCCACATGGCCCACCTGAGCAGCCACCCGCTGACGGCGGAGCGCATCACGGACATGCAGGCGCGCATCCGCGAACTGCCGAAGAAGCCGCGCGTGGACAACCTCGACTTCCAGCTGGTCCGCGCCCGCGCCCGCGTCCTGCAGGACGAAAGCGTCAACGGCCGCCGCGACGCCAGGACCGCATTTGAGGCGCAGCTGAAGGAACAGCACCGCCACCAGCAGGCCGGCGCGCAATACGGGCTGGCCTTCCTGGCGCTGCGCCAGGGCAACCTGGCGGAAGCGCAATCCTGGCTCGACAAGGCGCGCGCCACCGTCAAGCCGAAGGAGGGCGTGCTCTCGGCGGAGTCGAATGCCGGCGACGGCGCGACGATGTTCGCCGGCCTGGCACTCGAGATCAAGCTGGCGCCGGGCCAGCCGCAGCCCGTCGTGCAGCAGGCGGTGCAGGATGCGGACGCGGCGCGCCAGCGCTATCCGCTGTCGCGCGCGCTCGCGCGGCAGTACGGCGAAGCGCTGATCGCAGCCGGGCGCTACGACGAAGCCACCCGCTACCTGCGCGACCAGACGCAGCTGTACCGCGAAGAGCCGAAGCTGCACGACATGCTGGCCAAGGCGTATGCGAGGCAGGGCAAGATCGCGCTGCAGCACATGGCGCTGGCGGAATCGTACGTGATGGCCGGTGCCTTGCCGGCGGCGGTGGCGCAGCTCGAGCTGGCGCGCAAGGCCGGCGACGTGTCGTTCTACGACCAGGCCGTGATCGATGCGCGCGAGCGTGAGATCAAGGAACGCCAGAAGGCGGAAAAGGAACAATTGAAGGACTTTTGACGCTGCCGTAGGTGGGCGGCTCTACTTGGCAATGGGATCGGCCTGTACGCCAGCGCCGCCCATGCGTTCAACCAGCAGAGGAACAGACGCACGGGCAGCGGCACCGTGGTCTGAACGCGCAGGCGGCATTCCCAATGCGGCTGATCAGCTTCACCAGTGGAGCCGCCCACCCTACAAACGGCATGCCGCCGGGTTTTTCAGCGATAATCCTGTTTTTCCTAGAATCAAAGTAGACAGCGTATGCCCATCCGCCTGATCGTCGGCCTCGGCAACCCCGGCCCGGAATACGAACAAACCCGCCACAATGCCGGCTTCTGGCTGGTCGACAACCTGGCCAATTCGCTGCCCGGCTGCCGCCTGCAGCGCGAGTCGCGCTTCAATGCCATGGTCGCGAAGACCCGGATCGCGGGCAACGAGGTCTGGCTGCTGGAACCGCTGGCCTACATGAACCGCTCGGGTCAGTCGGTCGGGGCGCTGGCGCGCTTCTACAAGATCAACCCGGACGAAGTGCTGGTCGTGCATGACGAGCTCGACATGCTGCCCGGCGTGGCCAAGCTCAAGAAGGGCGGATCGTCGGGCGGGCACAACGGCCTGAAGGACATCACCGCCGCGCTCGGCACCCAGGAATACTGGCGCCTGCGCCTGGGCATCGGCCATCCGCGCAGCCTGAACCTGCAGCAGGCCGTGGCCGACTTCGTGCTGCACCGTCCGCGCCGCGAAGAGCAGACCCTGATCGAGGAATCGATCGACAAGGCCCTGCGCATCATCCCGCTGTGCTGCGAAGGCAAGATGGACGTGGCGATGATGCAGCTGCACACGGCTTGAATTCAACCCCGGGGCTCGGGTCCCTGCACGATGACCTGCCCGCGCAGGTCGCGCATCATGCGCTCGAGCGCGGGCCGCATATGGCGGTAGTCCTCCGGCGTGCACGTTGCCGCCGTGTGCCGGAACTGCAGGCGGCGCTTGACCACGACTGCATCGCCGCTGCGCGCGTACTGCGAGCGGTAGTAGAAACGCCCGTCGTCCACGACCACGGGCTTGGGCAGCGCCAGCACGCGGGTGCGTGGCGGTAGCCGGTAGCGCAGTTCGTCCTCGGCGTCGACGGCCGGGCAGACGAATTCCTGGCGCCGCTCCGGCTCGCGCCCGAGATCGGCCACCGCCTCGCCCAAGCCGCCCCAGAAATTGTAGGTGGTCGCCAGCGCGACCGGCCCCGGCAACTGGACGAAGCCTTCAGTCGCCCCCGTGAACCCCAGCGTGTAATCATGCTCCGCCGTGTCGGTGTCGCCCGCGTCCAGCAGGCCGTCGCCGGTCTGGCCGAGCCCCGCCAGCATGCGCCGCACGAAGCGCTCGCGTTCGGCCTGGGGCGTGCCCCGTAGCGCGTGGCGGTACGGTTCGGCGATCGCGCCGCCGCTCGTGCGCGACACCTTGAAGCGGCTGCTGCCGTCGCGGGCGATGTCGAACTGCGTCAGCGTGCGGCTGCGCGCCGGCTGGGATGCCGGCGTCATCGCGAACTGGCCGCTATCGGCGAGCAGCGCCGGTTTGCCGAGCAGCGCAGGCGGCAGGAACCCCCCGGCGACCGATCCGGCGGTCGGGTCGAGGTAGAGCTGCAAGGACGGCACATGCACGATGGTGTGGTTCAGCACGCCCAATGTCGGCACTGCGGGCAGGCGGTAGGCGTCGTCGTTGTTCACCAGCGCGACGCTGCTGTCGATGCCGCCGGCTTTCAGCAGGGCCTGCAGCAGCGTGGCGTGGTCCTTGCAGTCGCCATAGCGGTTCGCCAGCACGGCGGAAGCGGGGTGGGGCACCACGCCACCCGGGCCGAGATAGACCGCCACATAGCGGATGTTGCGCCGGACCCAGTCGTGCAGCGCGATGACGCGCCCGCGCTGGTCGGTGATGCCTTGCGTGATGCCGGCCGCCAGTGCGGCGATGGCCGCGTCCGGCACGGCGGTGGCCGCCGCGCGCGCATGGTAGGCGCGGGCAAAGGCGGGATAGTCGGGGAAGGTCGAGACGGCCAGCCGCCGTCCGTGGTCGAGGGCGCTCACCGAGCCGTGCTCGATGCGTTCGTTGGCACCGTCGACGTGGCGCCAGGCATGGCGCCGGCGCCCGGGCGGACTCTCCGACGGTATCGGTTCGAAGCCGACGGCATCTGCCTGCAAGGGCATCGACGCGGGCATGTCGTAGATGAGCTGGAAATCGCGGTAGCGGATGGGGCGCGCGAACGTGAGGTCTTCGAAGTGGCCCGGGAACAGCGGCGTGTGGCGCCGCACCGTATAGCGCAGGCCCAGCGTGTCGCCCACCGCCACGTCGGGGAAGATGACGACCTTCAGCCGCGTGTCCTGGAACATGGGCGCATCCACGGACGCGGCTTCCTGCTGGTCGCGGATTTGCTGCGGCCGGACCGGGAGGCGCCGGCCGTCTGCCTTGGCAGTCCAGGCCTCCACGGACACGACCTCGTCGAGCGAGCCGTTGAAGCTGATGTATTGCTGGGCCTGGGTTTGCACGGCATCGGCGCTGACGATGCGCTTGACCTGTTCGACACTGAGCCGGTGCGAGCCGTCGGCCTCGACCGTGAAGTGCTGGAGATAACGTTCCACCACGACCGAATGGTCGGTGCCGCTGTCGCCGGCTGCCGGGCCGGCGCCGGCGTGGCCGGCGGCCAGCATAAAAACGAACAACAGCATCAGGGAAAACCGATATGGCATGGTGGGCTCCGCGAAGGCGATCAAACCATGTTACGCAGCACCTCCGTACCACCCTTGCGCCAGCACAAGCACGCTCTTCCTGCGATAATTTTGCCCCATGAAGGCACTCACATTCCACGCCGGGCCGCTGGCCCTGGCCCAGATCGGCGCGCAGGGCCTGCGCGCGCAGGACATCGGCATCGTGCCGGCCGCGGCCGGCGGCCCCAAGGGGCTGATCTTCCAGGCCCTCGACCAATGGATGTTCGGCGAATGGTTCCCGTCCGCCCCGCGCGAGCGCATCCTGATCGGCTCCTCGATCGGCGCCTGGCGCATGGCGGCCGCCTGCCAGCGCGACCCGGCGAAAGCCTTCGCGCGCCTGGGCGAGCTGTATGCGGGGCAGCGCTACACCAGCAAGAAGCCGACGCAGCAGCAGATCGACGAGGTGGTGCAGGGGCTGCTGGGCGAGTTCGTGCGCGGCCACGAGGACGACATCGTCAGCCACCCGCACCACCGGCTGCACCTGCTGGCCGTGCGCGGCAAGGGCGGGCTGGCGGCGCCCGGCCACCCGCGCGCCGAACTGCGCGGCTTCGCGGCGGCGGCACTGCACAACGCCTGCTCGCGCGACTGGCTCGGCCGCCTGCTCGAGCGCGTCGTGATCGGCGACAGTCGCGCCCAGGCGCCGTGGCTGCGCGAGCGTTTCGATGCCTTTACTACCCACTTTTCGTCGCTCACGCGCGACAACCTCGCCAGCGGCCTGCTCGCCTCGGGCACGCTGCCGCTGTTGATGAAGCCGGTCACCGGAATCGCCGACGTGCCGCCTGGCAGCTACTGGGACGGCGGCATCATCGACTACCACCTGGCCCTGCCGTATGCGAAGGCGGCGCAGGCGGCGGGGGAGGGGAAGGCCGACCTGGTGCTGTACCCGCACTTCACCCAGCACATCGTGCCGGGCTGGCTCGACAAGGGTTTTCCGTGGCGCCGCGCGGCGCGCGCCAACCGCCACTGGCTCGACAACGTGCTGCTCGTCGCGCCCTCCAGCGAATTCCTGCGCACCCTGCCGCGCGGCAAGCTGCCGGACCGGGCCGATTTCAAGTTCTACGGCCTCGACCATGACGAGCGCATCCGCAACTGGACCCGCGCCATGCGTGAAGGGCAGCGCCTGCGCGACGAGCTGGCCGAGTTCGTGGCCAGGCCCGACCTGTCGCGCATCCGCCCGCTCTAGATTGCTTCGGCTCCGCGGCGCTGCCCGGCGCAGCCCGCGAATTCGCTGTCGAACCAGCCGTCGGGTGCGCACCGGCCCGCCAGCAGGGCGGCGATGCGCGCCGCACGCTCATCCAGCGCTGCCGGGTTGCGCGACGGGTGATAGTGGTTGGGCGCCTTGATCATGGCGACGAGCCGGATGAATTCCTGCTCGGTGACGGTGGCGAGCGGCTTGCCGAGATAACTGCGTGCGGCTTCGTCGAGGCCCGCTATTTGCCGGCCCCGATGCGTGCCCATGTAGACGCTCGCGCCATACAGCGCAAGCTGGGCCTGCTTCGACATGCGGGCGTCGAGCACCAGCGCCATGACGTCGCGTCCCAGGTCGATCCGCTTGCAGCAGTTAAACACCCCACGGTAGAAGCCTTGCAGGGCGCCACGCAAGCCGTCGACCTCGCCATGCAGGAGGAACACGTCACGCGCGAGAGCCGAGGAGATGGTTGCCACACCGTGCCCGGCGCCGATGCTCACACCCGCATGCTCGTAGAAGGCAGGATCCTCGACCCGCAGCAGGATTGCCGTTTGGCGCTTCGACAACTGGATGGTTTCCAAGGGTTTGAATGAGGCAATGGCATCGTCGAAGCTCGCCCATGCCCATGCTGCAGCCGAGAGCAGATAAACGATCGCCACCGCCAGCACATACCCCGGCAGCCAGCGCTTGCGCATGAGAGTGCGTGGTGATGGGCGTTCGCTGGAAAGCATGGCTTGGCATGTTGCACGAGAAATTGAAGAGACGATCTTATCAGTAAGTACTAATCTGGCAATCTCTATCTTGCTAGCAAGACCAAATCGTGCTTCCCCTTGCTCGAGGTTGAGGCAGTTCCGCGCTGAGGTGGACCACTCCTTTGTTACGCTCAAACCATCGCTGCAGCCCGATGTGTGCTCAATACGACAAGGAAAGGCCATCGGTATCTTTCGGTCGAGATGACAGTTCGTCATCTCAATCTGGCGCTAACACACCGAAAGGCACAACATGGCAAGTAAGGTACAACAGGAAACCCAGAGCGGGAGCTTGGGTGACAAGGAAGTCAGGGTTCATCCTATTACGTTCGGTACCGGGGGTGAGGTAACGCTGGACTTCCAACACCCCGACGGTATCGTCGGTAACGGCCACCCAATCGCGCTCAGGCTGTATGACAGCGAGAACAACGAGATTGCAAGTCTGACTGCGCGCGGGAATGCCAAACTGTATGCAACCGTGCCTGCAGGGGGCACGTACTACCTGAGCGCTCGCGATGCGGATTTTTCCTCGAAGGCGCCGGGAGCATACAGTTTCACATCGACCCTCAAGAACGATCTCAACACCATCTACGATGGCGGCGCCAACAACAGCCTGTCGACCGCGCTTCACCTGCCCGTGGACCATGTCGTGCGTGGTCGACTCGAGTATAGGGATACCGATACGTTTTACGTCGAGCCAGACGCCGGTGGCAGGCTCAGGTTTCAATTCGCACACGCCAACGGCCAGGGGGCGGAAGGTAACATGGTCAGGCTGCATGTCACAGACATGCAATCCAAGGTCATTCTCACCGGCACGATGCGGGGCGACCACGTGTTCGAAACAACCGTTCCTATGGCGGGCAGATACCTCGTCACGGTGAGCCAGGTGTTCAGTGAACAGCCCAACAAGGGGCTGTACACTTTGGCGCCCGTTTTCGATACCTACAAAGGAGTGGTCTACGACAGTCCTGCAAACGACGCTCCGTCCGAGGCGCAGTTACTGCCCCTTGGCAGGACTGCCATCGGCAGGGCAGGGGCCAACGATATCGATTACTACAAATTCGACGCAAGTTCGGGCGGCAAGCTTTCCCTGAATTTCGGACATCCGTATGGCCCCGGCAAGGAGGGAGGCCAGATGACGATCGAAATCGCTGACAGCAAAGGAAAGGTACTTCTCGCGAAGGCCGAGCGTGGAAGCGACCTACTGAACGTCGACCTGGAAAATGGCGGAAGCTATACGGTCAAGATCAGTAATCCGTTCTATAAAGAGGTGCCCGGCTATTATTCAATCATGGCCGGGCTCGCCAACAATGACGGAAAAACGATCGTACTCGCCAACGCCGGCGCGTTCGTCGGAAGTAGTGGCAACGATGTCGTTCATGGCTCGACGGGTACCGACATCATGTCGATAAACGGCAATGCTGGCGACCACACGATCGTTGTTTATCCGGCTGGGGCGACCGTGTTCGATACTGCCGGACGCCATGGCCGCGACACCCTGTTCAACGTCGAGCGCCTGAAGTTCGACGACAAGATGGTGGCGATCGACGTGAGTGGCGTTGCAGGCCAGGCGTTCCGTCTGTACGAGGCTGCTTTCAACCGTGCCTCCGACGACGCAGGGCTCGGTTTCTGGATCCATCACCTGGACAATGGATTGCCGCTGCATCATGTCGCGCAGGAGTTCATCACTTCTGCCGAATTCATCGGCAAGTATGGCGCGAACCTGAGCAATGCCGCATTCGTCACGAAGCTGTATGAAAACGTTCTCGACCGGGCACCGGATGCCGCAGGCATCGACTACTGGGTCACCCTCCTTGGGAAAGGCACTGTCGATCGCGCGGATGTCCTGATCGGGATGGCAAACAGCGACGAAAATGTGGCCAAGCTGGTGGGCGCGACGATGGATGGCATCGAATACCTCGCCTGGGGTAGCTGAGCAGCGGCGAGGCGATTGCTGCTGTTGCAATGGCCAATCGCTTGCGTCGACGAATGCCCACATGTTCAGCGTGCCCGCATCTGCGGGCCTTCTTCACTTGTTGGTGATTCGTGCCCAGGCCGCCGGTACTGCCAGGTTGCGCCGGCGGCTGGTGCAGCCTGGCGCATGCGCTTCATGCCAGCATCTCTGGCGCGACGATTTGCGGATAGGGCGCGCAGCCGTCGATCTCGTGCAGGAAATCCTGCGCCAGGTAGCCGGGAATCTTGCCGAATTCGCCCAGCACCCGCGCCCGGAATGCGTCGTGCTCGTGCCAGCGTTCGGCGGCCACGCCGAAATAGTTGACCGGCGCGACCGTCATGCGCAAGCCGGGCCAGTGCCGCTGCAGGGTCATCAGGTAACGGCGCGTCGAACACACCTTGCCGATGACGACGACGCTCCTGATCGCAGCGAGGTCCATGACCTCACCCACCCGGGCGCGGCCGAACCGGACATTTTCTCCGGTATTCGTCGCGGCCCGTTCGAGGATCAGCGCCGACGCCGGAAAACCGAGCTGCACCAGCCGGTCGCCGATCACGTCCGCCTCGGCCTTGGCCTGGCCGCCGGTCTGCCCGCCGGATACCAACAGGCGCCCGAACATCCTGTCCTGCCAGAGGGCATAGGCCGTCTCGCAGAACTGGGGAACACCGTGCCGGGTGCCGAACAGGAAGCCGAGGTCGGACGGGCACGGCGGGAAGGCCGGCATCATGTAGTCGGCGATGCGCTGCAATGCACTTGGGGCCATGGTTATCGGGGGACCGAGGATTGCCAATTTTATCAGCAAGAATGGCCTTGGGAACACGAATCGCCGCGACCGGAATATGCGGGATCCGAGACAGGAGCTCGGCTGGCGCACGCCGTTTTTTTCGGCAACCTGGGGCGTCCGGGGGTACAATGTGGGGTTTTGGAGCCGGGCTTCCTTTCCGCTCCGCGTCCACAGATTAGAAAGAGTTCCCATGAGCCTCAAATGCGGCATCGTCGGCCTGCCGAACGTCGGCAAGTCCACCCTGTTCAACGCCCTGACCAAGGCCGGTATCCCGGCCGAAAACTACCCGTTCTGCACGATCGAACCGAACGTTGGCGTGGTCGAGGTGCCGGACCCGCGCATCGACCAGCTGGCCGAGATCGTCAAGCCGGAGCGCGTCGTGAAAGCCATCGTGGAATTCGTCGACATCGCGGGCCTGGTGGCTGGCGCATCGAAGGGCGAGGGCCTGGGCAACCAGTTCCTGTCGCACATCCGTGAAACCGACGCCATCGTCAACGTGGTGCGCTGCTTCGAAGACGAGAACGTCATCCACGTGGCCGGCAAGGTCAGCCCGCTGGACGACATCGTCGTGATCCAGACCGAGCTGGCGCTGGCCGACCTCTCCACCGTCGAGAAGGCGATCCACCGCGAGCAGAAGAAGGCGCGTTCGGGCGACAAGGACGCCGCCAAGCTGGTGGCGCTGCTGGAAAAGATCCTGCCGCACCTGAACGAAGGCCTGCCGGTCCGTACCCTGGGCCTGGACGCCGATGAGATGGCCCTGATCAAGCAGCTGAGCCTGATCACCGCCAAGCCGGCCATGTACGTGGCCAACGTGTCGGACACCGGTTTTACCAATAACCCGCTGCTGGACCAGCTGACCGCGTTTGCTGCCGAGCAGAACGCGCCGATCGTCGCCATCTGCGCCGCCATCGAATCGGAAATCGCCGAGATGGACGACGCCGACAAGAAGGAATTCCTGGCCGACATGGGCATGGACGAGCCGGGCCTGGACCGCCTGATCCGCGCCGGCTTCAAGCTGCTGGGCCTGCAGACCTACTTCACCGCCGGCGTGAAGGAAGTGCGCGCCTGGACCGTGCCGATCGGCGCCACCGCCCCGCAGGCGGCCGGCGTGATCCACACCGACTTCGAGCGCGGCTTCATCCGCGCCCAGACGATCTCCTTCGACGACTACATCGCCTACAAGGGCGAAGCGGGCGCCAAGGAAGCGGGCAAGATGCGCGCGGAAGGCAAGGAATACATCGTCAAGGATGGGGATGTGCTGAACTTCCTGTTCAACGTCTAAGTCAACCCGGTACTCCCCGTGTGAATGGCCTCGCAGATGCGAGGCCATTTTTCTTTACAGGCCGACCGACGCCGAAGCCAACACGACGCAGGATGTGCTCCCTGCAGGCCACCGGGACGGTACTTGCCGATCGGGTCGTTCATTTTTCCGAAAGGCCGACGGCAAGCCGGTATGATTCCTGCTCCTACAACAACAGTACCCGCATGGGTACCTTTGCCGGAGACTCGCGTGCGAGCATACATCTTCAAGACCATGGCCACCGCGGCGCTGCTGTCCGCCGCCTTTCCAGCGTTCGCGCATGACGCGCTCACCTGCACCTCCTGCGAGGAATGGAACAAGCCCGCAGCCCCCTTTAACATCTACGGCAACACCTATTATGTCGGCACCGCCGGCTTGTCCGCGCTGCTGGTCACCGGCCCGCAGGGCCACGTCCTCCTCGACGGCGCGCTGCCACAGTCGGCGCCGCTGATCCGGAAGAACATCGAGGCGCTCGGCTTCAGGATGAAGGACATCAAACTGATCCTGAACTCGCATGCGCACTTCGACCACGCTGGCGGCATCGCCGCGCTGCAGAAGGCCAGCGGCGCGGTGGTTGCGCACAGCCCGCACGGCGCCCAGGTGCTGCGCGACGGCACGCCGGGCACGGACGACCCGCAGTACGACCCGAAGGACCGCTTCTACATCCCGAAAGTCGCGCAGGTGAAGGAAGTGGCGGACGGCGAGACGGTGACGGTCGGCCCGCTGCGCTTCACCGTACACCACACGCCGGGCCACACGCCCGGCGGCACCACCTGGACCTGGCAGTCCTGCGAGGGCGGTAAATGCCTCGATGTGGTCTATGCCGACAGCCTGACCGCGGTCTCCACCGACGGCTTTTACTATACCGGCGGGGCAGGGTATCCGGACCGCTCGGCGAGCTTCCGCGAGACCATCGCCAAGGTGGCGAACCTGAAGTGCGACATCGTGATCGCCGCCCATCCGGGCTTCAGCGACGCTTTTGCCAAGGCGGCGGCCAAGACGGCGCAGTCCAATCCGTTCATCGATCCGGAAGGCTGCCGCAAGCTGGCAGCCGGGGCTGCGCGCAGCCTTGATGCGCGGCTGCAGCGCGAGCGCGAGGAGAAGGCGAAAGCGGCTGCCCGTTGAGCGCGACAACTGGGCGGCTGTGTTGATGCTACGGCTGAGCCACAGAATTGGGTTCCCGCCTGCGCGGGAACGACGTGCAAGGATAGGTGCCAAAAATGGGAGCCGCCGGTACAGGCTTGTGCCACTGCTACCGATGCCAAGCCACGCATTCCCTGCCATACTGTCGCCCTTCACACGCTCCGTCCGACAGCATGGCCACGATCACCACAATCGCCGAACTCGTCATTTACCCCATCAAGTCCTGCGCCGGCATCTCCGTGCCAGAAGCGCAGTTCGGCATCAGCGGCTTGCAGGCCGAAGGCGTGCATGACCGCGAATGGATGCTGGTCACCCGCGAGGGCCAGTTCCTGACCCAGCGCGAGTATCCACGCATGGCGCTCGTCACCCCGCGCATCGATGGCGATGCCGTCGAGGTGACGGCCCCCGGCATGCCGCCGCTGCGCCTGCCGCTGGCGCACGACCCCGCCGCACCCGGCATGACGGTCCAGATCTGGGACCACAGCGTGGAGGCTGCCGACTGCGGCGACGCCGCCGCCGGCTGGTTCGCCGGTGCGATAGGCGGCGCCTGCCGCCTGGTACGCTTCCCGCCAAGCGTGCATCGTCCCACCAGCACCAAATGGACCGGCGGCATCCCCGCCGAAACCCGCTTCGCCGACGGCTACCCGATCCTCGTCATCGGCCAGGCTTCCCTGGACGACCTCAACGCAAAATTGAAACAGGCCGGCCGCGCGCCGCTGCCGATGAACCGCTTCCGCCCGAACCTGGTCGTCGACGGCCTCGACGCCTTCGAGGAAGATTACGTGGCATCCTTCGAGGCCGGCGGCCTGGCGCTGTGCCCCGTGAAACCCTGCGCCCGCTGCCCGATCCCGGCGATCGACCAGGCCACCGGTGTCCCGGGCCCGGACCCGCTCGACATCCTGCAGGCCTACCGCGCCAACCCGCGCATGGAAGGGGCGGTGTGCATGGGTATGAATTGCATCGTCACGCTTGGTGCCGGGCAGGTGCTGCGGGTCGGCCAGCAACTGGACGTCGGCATCGCGTTTTGACAGAACGTTAATTCCCGACAGTCGCAGTGTCGCGAAATCGCCCGCTTTTCGGCTGTGTGCGGGCGGTTTTCGTTTTCAAGGCCCGACAATTGGCGTAATGTTACGGTTATTGCTGAAAGGAATTTTCAATGCACGAGCCGGACGCGCTGACGCGAGAACTGATGTTGGAGAACGAAACCCTGCGTTCCCGCATGGCGTACCTGCTCGAGCAGGCCGAACGCAATCACTCGATCATGACGCGCCACCAGGCCTTCGACCTCAAGATCGTGGGCTCGGGCTCGTTCCAGGAACTGGTGACGACGATCTACACGACGCTGCCGGTCATTTCCGAGCTCGATATCGTGACGCTGTCGCTGGTCGATCCGGATGCCGACATCTATACCGTGATGGACAAGCTGGGCGTCGACTACGAGCTGCTGCCCAACCTGATGTTCTGCGAACACGCGAGCGAGCTGGGCTTCCCGCACGTCGAAGGGCATCCCCCGCGTCCCATTTTGGGGCCGTACGCGCCGTCGCGCCACCAGGGAATGTTCCCGCATCCGCCTGCCGGCCTGCAGAGCGTGGCCCTGGTGCCGCTGCTGCGCAATAACCGCCTGATCGGCAGCCTGAACCTGGGCAGCACGGACCCGAGCCGCTTCACGCCGGCACTGGGCACCGATTTCATCGAGCACATGGGGTCGATCATTGCGATCTGTCTCGAAAACGTCATCAGCAACGAGATGCTCAAGTACATCGGCCTGACCGATTCGCTCACCGGCGTCTACAACCGCCGCTACATCGACCGCCGCCTGGTGGAAGAGATCGCGCGGGCGCGCCGCCAGGAGTATCGCATTTCGGTCATGTACATCGACATCGACCACTTCAAGCAGGTGAACGATACGGCCGGACACCAGGCCGGCGACGACGTGCTGCGCGAGGTGGCGCAGCGGATCAAGGCCGAACTGCGCATTTCGGATGCGCTGGCGCGCGTCGGAGGCGAGGAGTTCGTGGTGCTCCTGATCGATGCGGACCTGGACAGCGCCAGCATGGTGGCGCAGCGCATCCGCGCCAGCGTCGAGGCGCAGCCGGTGGACCTGAGCAGCGGGGAGCCGGTGTCGGTGACGGTATCGATCGGGGTGGCAACGCTCGACGATTTCGAGCGCGACCATGCGATCGAGGGCGTGGCGCAGGAACTGGTGGCGCAGGCGGATACGGCGCTGTATCGAGCCAAGGCCACCGGACGCAACCGGGTCGTGTCGGTTTCGTAGGGCGGGCGGGTTCTCCCGCCCGCGCGTTCACATCATGCAGGAATTGACGCGTCGCGATTTTTCCGGCGACGGTTGAACGCGCGGCCGGCGAAACCGGCCACCCTACAACAGCCGGCTCTCGGCCTGGTCGACCGCTTCTCCCGTCCCGCGCAGCACCAGTACGTCTCCCGCCAGCAGCACGGTTTGCGCATCCGCCGCCAGGCTCTGGCCGTTGCGTCGCAAGGTCGTCACCTCGGCGCCGAATTCGTCGAGCGCCATCTCGCCCAGCCGGCGCCCGACCGCCGCCGCCTCGTCGCGCAGCGTCACCGAGTGCAGGCGCACGTGGGTGTGTTCCGGGTCGTCCGCGATGTCGCCGGCGCCGTGGAAGTAGCCGCGCAGCGAGGCGTAGCGCTCGTCGCGCGCGCTCTGCACGCGGTGCACCACGCGGCGCAGCGGCACGCCCATCATCACCAGCGCGTGCGAGGCCAGCATCAGGCTGCTCTCCAGCGCTTCCGGCACCACTTCGGTGGCGCCGGCCTTCTTCAGCACATCGAGGTCGCTGTCGTCATGGCTGCGCACGATCACCGGCAGGTTCGGCGCCAGCTCGTGCACCAGGTGCAGCAGCTTGAGGGCCAGGCGCGTGTCGGCGAACGTGACCACCAGCGCGCTGGCGCGGTTGATGCCGGCCGCGATCAGGCTTTCGCGCCGCGCCGCGTCGCCGTAGGACACGTTGGCGCCGGCCGACTGCGCTTCCTGCACCCGTTCCGGGTCGAGGTCGAGCGCGTACCACGGCAGCTTTTCCTCGGTGAGCAGGGTGGCCAGGCTCTGGCCGCTGCGTCCGAAGCCGGCGATGATCACGTGCTTCTGGGTCTTCATGGTGCGGCTGGCGAGCTGGGTCAGCTGCAGCGACTGCATCATCCATTCGTTGGCCGCGACTTTCATGACGATCCGGTCCATGTTGTCGATCAAGAAGGGCGCCAGCAGCATCGACAGCACCATCGAGGCCAGCACCAGTTGCAGCAGGAACGGGTCGACCAGTTTCGAGCCCATCGCCAGGTTCAGCAGCACGAAGCCGAACTCGCCCGCCTGCGCCAGCGCCAGGCCGGTGCGCATGGCGACGCCGGTGGACGAACCGAAGGCCCTGGCGAGCAACGCGATGATCGCGAACTTCAGCAGGAGCGGGAAGGCCAGCAGCGCCAGCACGATCCACCAGTTCTCCAGCACCAGCTTCAGGTTGAGCAGCATGCCCACCGTGATGAAGAACAGGCCGAGCAGCACGTCGCGGAAGGGCTTGATGTCTTCCTCCACCTGGTGCTTGTACTGGGTTTCGGAGATCAGCATGCCGGCAACGAAGGCCCCCAGCGCCAGCGACAGGCCGGCCTGCTCGGTGATCCAGGCCAGGCCGAGCGTCACCAGGAGCAGGTTGAGCATGAACAGTTCCTGCGAGCGGCGCTTGGCCACCACCGTGAACCAGTAGCGCATCAGCTTCTGGCCGAAGATCAGGAGCAGGGCCAGCACGAAGGCGGCCTTCAGCGCCGCCCAGCCGAGCGTGGCCATCAGCTCCTCGGCCGGGCGCGCCAGCGAAGGAATCATGATCAGGAGCGGCACCACGGCCAGGTCCTGGAACAGCAGGATGCCGATGATGCGCCGCCCGTGTTCGCTTTCCAGCTCCAGCCGCTCGGTGAGCATCTTGACGACGATCGCGGTGGACGACATCGCCAGCGCCCCGCCGAGCGCGAACGCGGCCTGCCAGCTGACGTGCAGTGTCGGCGCCCACCAGGAAATCAATAGCCCGAAAGCCATTGCCGTCACAATGGTCAATACGACTTGTGCCAGACCCAGCCCGAACACGATGCGCCGCATCGATTTGAGCTGGGCCAAGGAGAACTCCAGCCCGATCGAAAACATGAGGAAGACGACGCCGAATTCGCCGAGCGCGTGGGTGGCGGGACTGTCGTCGGCCAGCGCCAGCGCATGGGGGCCGATCAATACGCCGACCGTCAGATAGCCGAGCATCGGCGGCAGGTGCAGCATCCGGAATGCGACCACGCCGAGCACGGCGCAGCCCAGCAGGAGCAGGGTCAGTTCGAGTCCGGAATGCATCTTCCCCAGGAATGTTGTCGCGGTCTTGTCACCGTCGTTTGTTGTAGTTTGTTACGACTGGCAAGTTTTTTGCTTACCCAATTCGTTTATACTCCTGTGATGAGTGTAACCCATGAAAAAACAATGCTGAAAAGTTTTGACGCCGACCAGGCAAGCCGCGTGCTTGCGCTGGGCCGCGAGACCCTGGCCATCGAAGCCGACGCCATCCGCGCACTGCACGCCAGACTGGGCGACGACGACAGTTTCGTGCGCGCCGTCGCGCTGCTGTATGGCTGCACCGGCCGTGTCGTCGTGTCCGGCATGGGCAAGTCTGGCCATATCGGCCGCAAGATTGCCGCCACCCTGGCCTCCACCGGCACCCCGGCGATGTTCGTGCACCCGGGCGAAGCCGCGCACGGCGACCTCGGCATGGTGACCGCGCACGACGTGTTCATCGCCATCTCGAACTCGGGCGAATCGTCCGAGCTGCTCGAGATCCTGCCGGCCGTCAAGCGCATGGGTACCCCGGTCATCGCCATGACCGGCAAGCCGCATTCGCGCCTGGCCAAGCTGTCCGAGATCCACCTCGACATCTCGGTGGCCAAGGAGGCCTGCACCCTGAACCTGGCGCCGACCACCAGCACCACCGTCACCCTGGCCATGGGCGACGCGCTGGCCGTGGCGCTGCTCGATGCGCGCGGCTTCCGCGAGGAAGACTTCGCGATGTCGCACCCGGGCGGGGCTCTGGGGCGCCGCCTCCTGACCCACGTGCGCGACGTGATGCGCAGCGGCGACGCCATCCCCGCCGTGGCGCCCGAGGTGCCGCTGGCCAAGGCGCTGCTGGAGATCACCCAGAAGGGCATGGGCATGACCGCCGTGATCGATGCCGACCGGCGTCCGGTCGGCGTGTTCACCGACGGCGACCTGCGCCGCCTCATTGAACGCAACCACGATTTTTCCAATATCCTGATCCGCGACGTGATGCACGCGAACCCGCGCCGCGTCCATCCGGAACAGCTGGCGGTGGATGCCGTCGCCGTCATGGAAGAATTCCGCATCAACCAGATGCTCGTGGTGGACGCGGATGACCGCCTGGTCGGCGCGCTGCACATCCACGACCTGACCCGCGCCAAGGTGATCTGATGAGCGTTCAGCTGACCCCGCTGGAACACATGCAGCGCGCCGCGCGCGTGAAAGTCATGATCTTCGACGTCGACGGCATCCTCACCGACGGCAGCCTGACCTATGGCCCGGAAGGGGAGGTCACCAAGACCTTCAACGTGCTCGACGGCCTCGGCATCCAGCTGCTGAACAAGACCGGCGTGCAGACCGCGATCATCAGCGCGCGCAAATCGCCGATCGTGGTCAAGCGCGCCGGCGACCTGGGCATCTCGCATGTCTACCAGGGCATCCACGACAAGCGCATCGGCTTTGGCGAGCTGCTCGCGGCTACCGGCTTCACGGCCGAGGACTGCGGCTACATCGGCGACGACGTGATCGACCTGCCGCTCTTTACGCGCGTGGGTTTCGCCATCACCGTGCCCTCGGGCCACCCGGAGGTGCAGTACCGCGCCCATTACGTGACGAAGAACCCGGGCGGCCGCGGCGCCGTGCGCGAGGTGTGCGACATGATCATGCGCGCCCAGGGTACCTACGAACAGGCGCTGGCGCCGTATTTCGCCTGAACACGGTCAGGACGCCATGGTCAACTACAAGCGCACCGCCCACCGCTGGAAGCTCTTGAGCATCATGATGATCGGCGTGTTCTGCGCCTTCGGCAGTTTCTGGCTGCTGCAGGTGATGGAGAGCGACGAGCTCGACGGCCGCCTGGGCGGGCCGGGGTCCGAACCCGACTACATCGTCGAGAATTTCTCGTTCGTGCGCATGACGCAGGACGGCAAGCCGAGCTACGTGGTGTCGGGCAAGCGCCTGGCGCACACGCCGATGGGCGATGTCTCCGTGGTCGAACAGCCGGTGGTGCAGGGCATGACCCCGGGCCGTCCGCGCATGACCGTGGTGGCCGACCGCGGCCGCATCTACCATGAAGAGCACCGCGTCGACCTGCTCGGCAACGTGGACATCCAGCGCCCGGCCACGCCGACCAGCGAAGCGCTGCGCGTGCGCACCCAGGCGCTCACCGTGCTGCCCGACGAAGAGATCATGAAGACCGACAAGCCGGTCGAGATGCAGCTCGGCGCCGCCACCGTGCGCGGCACCGGCATGGTGGCCAACAACGCCACCCAGAAGCTGCACCTTGCCAGCCGCGGCCAGATCGTCTATCCGCCGCGCCAGCGCTAGCGGCCAGCAAACAACACAGGACAAGCATTCAATGAAAAAACTCATCGCAGCCGTCTTCCTTGGCCTGGCATCGCTCAGCGCCTTTGCCGAGCGCGCCGACTCGCTCAAGGAGGCCGTGATCAACTTCGACACCCTCGACGTCGACGAGGTCACGCAGACCCGCACCCTGACCGGCAACGTCGTGCTCACGCGCGGCACCCTGGTCCTGAAGTCCGACCGCGCCGTGATGAAGGAAACGCCGGAAGGCTACATGAGCGTGACGCTCACCGCAGCGCCGGGCAAGCTGGCCACCTTCCGCCAGAAGCGTGACGGCGGCCCGAACCTGTGGGTCGAGGGCCAGGCCCAGCGCATCGAATACGACGAGCGCGCCGAACTGGTCAAGCTGTTCTCCAGCGCCGAAGTGCGCGAGCTGGAAAACGGCCGCATGACCAACGAGATCAAGGGTCCCTTCATCTCCTACGACAACCGCCGGGAAGTCGCGCAGGTGCGCAACGACCCGAGCGGCGCGAGCAAGGTCGGCGGCGGCCGCGGCACCCTGATCATCGCCCCGCGCCGCACCACGTCGGAAGGCGCCAAGCAATGACGGCAGCGCGCGAAACGGCAGGCCGCGAAGACTGCAGCACCCTGGTCGTCAAGGGCCTGCAGAAGAGCTACGGCAAACGGCTGGTGGTGCGCGACGTGTCGCTGCAGGTCGAATGCGGCGAAGTGGTCGGCCTGCTGGGGCCCAACGGCGCCGGCAAGACCACCTCGTTCTACATGATCGTCGGCCTGGTGCCGTCGGATGCCGGCACCATCGACATCAACGGCACCGACATCACGAGCCTGCCGATCCACCGCCGCGCGGTGCTCGGCCTGTCCTACCTGCCGCAGGAAGCCTCGGTGTTCCGCAAGCTGACGGTGGAAGAGAACATCCGCGCCGTGCTGGAACTGCAGCGCGTGGACGGCAAGGCGCTGCCAAAAGACCAGATCAACGAGCGCCTCGACACCCTGCTGGCCGAGCTGCAGATCGAGAAGCTGCGCGAGAACCCGGCGATGTCGCTGTCCGGCGGCGAGCGCCGCCGCGTGGAGATCGCGCGCGCGCTGGCGACCAACCCGCGCTTCGTGCTGCTCGACGAACCGTTCGCGGGCGTGGACCCGATCGCGGTCATCGAGATCCAGCGCATCGTGCGCTTCCTGAAGGAGCGCAACATCGGCGTCCTGATCACCGACCACAACGTCCGCGAGACGCTCGGCATCTGCGACCGCGCCTACATCATCAACCAGGGGGCGGTGCTCGCCTCGGGCCGTCCTGACGACATCATCGCCAACGAATCCGTGCGGCGCGTGTATCTGGGTGAACACTTCCGCATGTAGTACTGCATCTCGTCACGACCATTAGGCAATGAAACAGTCACTGCAACTCCGCACCTCGCAGCACCTGGCGCTCACGCCGCAACTGCAGCAGTCGATCCGCCTGCTGCAGCTATCCACGCTCGAACTGCACCAGGAAATCGAACAGATCCTGGGCGACAACCCGCTGCTCGAACGGCTCGACGATCCGCTCGACCGTTCGGTGCGGCTGCTGGCCGACGGCGCCATCAACCAGGCGCCCGCCAACGGCGAAGCGCCGGCCGCGCAGCCGGCGCAGGAGCAGGGCGCTTCCGCCGACGGTGCGCAGGGCGAGGGCGATGGCCACGACCACGACGGCGAGCGTGGCGATGGCGACATGGACTGGGGTGGCGAAGGCGGCGGTGCGCGCAGTGGCGACGACGAAGACGGCCGCCCGCAACTGGAAGCCTGCGGCCTCACGCTGCGCGAGCACCTGATGGAGCAGGTGCGCACCACCAGTTGCGCAATGCGCGACCGCGCCCTGGTCGAACTCGTGATCGACGCCCTCGACGACAACGGCTACCTGGAAGAGCCGCTGGACGAGATCCACGCGCGCCTGCCAGCTGAGCTCGAGATCGAGATGGACGAACTGCGCTGCGCGCTGGCCCTGGTCCAGAGCCTGGACCCGGTCGGCGTCGGCGCGCGCAGCGCGGCCGAATGCCTGGCGCTGCAGATCCGCCGCATGCCGGGCGTGCCCCTGGTGACGCGGCGCCTCGCCTTGAAGATCGTCGAGGGTTACCTGACCTGGTTCGCGCAGCGCGAATATACCAAGCTGAAAAAGGCCCTGGATTGCGACGACGAAGACCTGCGCGAGGTGCAGGCCGTGGTCCGCAGGTGCAACCCGCATCCCGGCGCGGCGTTCGCATCGGGCGTCTCCGACTATGTGGTGCCGGACGTGATCGTGCGCCGCGCCAAGAACGGCTGGGCCGTTTCGCTGAACCCGGAAGTGATGCCGCGCCTGCGCGTGAACACGCTGTACGCGAACCTGCTCAAGCAGGGAAAAAGCGAAAGCCAGATGGGCGCGCAGCTGCAGGAAGCGAAGTGGCTGATCAAGAACATGCGCCAGCGTTTCGACACGATCCTGCGTGTTGCCGAGGCAATCGTCGAGCGCCAGCGCAACTTTTTCAGCCACGGCGCGGTTGCCATGCGCCCTCTTGTTTTACGTGAGATAGCTGATACACTAGGTCTACACGAGAGCACAATTTCTCGTGTCACAACGCAGAAATACATGCTGACCCCGCACGGCATGTTCGAGCTGAAGTACTTCTTCGGAAGCCATGTCGCCACCGAAGCGGGGGGAGAAGCCTCCTCGACGGCGATCCGCGCTCTCATTGCGCAATTGACAGGAGCAGAAGACCCTAGGAACCCTTTATCCGACAGCAAGATCGCGGAGATGCTCGGGGAACAAGGTATGGTCATTGCGCGCCGGACGGTTGCCAAATACCGCGAAGCGCTCAAGATTCCGCCCGTCAGCCTCCGCAAATCCCTGTAAAGCTACTGCCCACTCTCACCTTGTGGCGCGGGCAGGGCACCTTCCCAAAGGAGTGTGTATGAACCTCACAATCAGTGGCCACCATCTCGAAGTCACCCCCGCCATCCGTGAATACGTTCAGAATAAGCTCGAGCGCATTACCCGCCATTTCGACCACGTGATCGACACCCACGTGTTCCTCGCCATCGATAACCTCACCGAAAAAGAAAAACGGCAGAAAGCCGAGATCAACCTACAGGTATCTGGCAAGATTTTGCACGTGGCCAGTGCGGCGCAAGACCTTTATGCGGCAATCGACACGCTGATGGACAGGCTGGACAGGCAGGTTCTGAAACACAAATCCATGCTTCAAAACCATAATCACGTAGCGCACAAGCGCATGCCGGACAACGGCGAAGCCGCCGCAGCGTAACACCTACGCACACACCGCGGTAATCACAGCAAGGGCGTCTGAGGGGACGCCCTTTTTGCTTTGTAAAGATATCGCACCGGCCCGAGTGTTCTGTAGAATGCATGTCTTTTCGATCACAGAGCACTGCCATGACCGATACCGTCCTGACGCGCGTCGCCAACCGTACCGGCGTCATCACGCTTGACCGCCCGAAAGCCCTGAACTCGCTGTCGCTGGACATGGTGCGCGCATTGACCGCCATCCTGCTGGACTGGCAGGACAGCGCCGCCGTCGATGCGGTGCTCATCACCAGCACCAGCGAGAAAGCCCTGTGCGCGGGCGGCGACATCCGTTTCTTCCACGAGATGGGCCGCGTCGGCCCGACCGGCGGCAGCGCGCTGCTGGAAGATTTCTTCACCGAAGAATACGCGCTGAACCACCTGATCCACTTCTATCCGAAGCCCTACATCGCCGTCATGGACGGCGTGGTGATGGGCGGCGGCATGGGCATCGCGCAGGGTGGCCCCGGTTGCGGCCTGCGTATCGTGACCGACCGTACCAGGATGGCGATGCCGGAAGTGAACATCGGCCTGTTCCCCGACGTGGGCGGCAGCCATTTCCTGTCGCATGCCCCGGGGCAGCTGGGCCAGTACCTGGGCCTGACCGGGCTGACGATCGGCGCGGCGGACGCGCTCTATGTCGGGCTGGCGGACGTGTTCATGCCGGGAGAACGGCTCGGCGAGCTGATGGCGCTGGTGGAATCGACCCTGGGCGCGCAATTGCCGGAGGCGATCCGCGCGTTTGCCGCGCAGTTTGCAAGCCAGGCAGGTGCAAGCGAGCTGCAGGCGCAGCGCGCAGTGATCGACGCGCACTTCGGCGCGGCCTCGGTGCCGGCCATCATGGAGTCGCTCTCGCGCGACGAAAACCCGTTCGCGCAGAAGGCCCTGAAGGCGATGCGCCAGCGCTCGCCCCTCATGATGTGCGTGACGCGCGAGCTTCTGCTGCGCGGCGCCTCGCTGGACGTGGCCGACTGCCTGCGCATGGAGCGCAACCTGGTGCGCCGCAATTTCGAGCATGGCGAAGTGCTCGAAGGCGTGCGCGCGCTGGTGATCGACAAGGACAATGCGCCGAAATGGAACCCGCCGACGCTGGAGCAGGTGACGCCGGCGATGGTGGCGCGCTTCTTCGAGCCGGTATGGCCGGACTACGCGCACCCGCTGCGGCACCTGGCCTGATGGTCTGTAGGGTGGGCGGGTCTCCCGCCCATGCGGTGATAGTTAACGGTGAATCAGCCGGGCCGGCAGCTCTGGTGTGAGTTGAACGCGTGGGCAGGAAAACCTGCCCACCCTACGTTCCGGATGGACCTAAAGACCGTATCAGACGGTAATGTGCTTCGGCTGCTCCCGATGCCGCACGATGACGCGCTCGGTACTGTTGAAGTAGGCTCCCAGCCGCTCCGCCATGTACACCGACCGGTGCTGTCCGCCGGTGCAGCCCACCGCCACCGTCAGGTAGCTGCGGTTGTCCGTCTTGAACGAGGGCAGCCACTTCTCGACGAACGCACGGATGTCTTCCAGCATTTCGGCCGCGCTCGGCTGCGCATCGAGGAAGGCGATCACCGGCGCATCCTTGCCCGTCAGCGGGCGCAAGGCCAGGTCGTAATAGGGGTTCGGGATCGCGCGCACGTCGAACACGAAGTCCGCATCCAGCGGCACGCCCACCTTGAAGGCGAAGGACTCGAAGAACAGGGTCAGCGGCGCATGTTCGACGTCGGCCAGTTCCTTGATCCAGGCACGCAGCTTGTTGGCGGACAGTTCGGACGTGTCGATCACGTGGCCGAGGTTCTCGATTGCCGACAGGCGCTCGCGCTCCTCGGCGATGCATTCGATGAGCGTGCGGCGCGATGCCGGGTTCTCGCCCGGGCGCAGTTCGTGCGACAGCGGGTGGCTGCGGCGGGTTTCGGAGAAGCGCGCGACCAGCGAATGCGTGCTCGAGGTCAGGAACATGACCTTGACGTTGTGGCCTTCTTCCTTCAGGTGGCGCACGCTCACGGGCAGTTCCACCAGCGACTCGGCGCTGCGCGCGTCGACCGCGACGGCGATCCGCTCGGTGCCTTTCTCGCTGACGGCGTAGACCAGGGCCGGCAGCAGCGCCGGCGGGAGGTTGTCGACGCAGTAATAACCTGCGTCTTCGAGGACATTGAGGGCAACCGATTTGCCCGAGCCGGAAATACCGGTGATGAGGACGATGTGCATGCGGCGATGATACCGCAAGCGCCCCGCGCTTGTCCCTGTTCTCCTATGAGGACATGGGGTGAAACCTTAGTCGCCGCTCATCGCCTGGCGTTGGCGCTCCATGAATTCCTGCAGCGTGTCGATGCCGCGCAGTTGCAGGATCGTGTTGCGCACCGCCGCCTCCAGCAGCACCGCGATGTTGCGGCCGGCCGCGACGGGGATCACGACCTTGCGGATCGGCAGCCCGAGCACGTCTTCGGTCGGGTGGTGGAAGGGCAGGCGCTCGACTTCCTCGTCGAGCGTACCGCGCTTGACCAGGTGCACGATGAGCTTCAGCCGCATCTTGCGGCGCACCGCGGTCTCGCCGAAGATCGCCTTGATGTCCAACAAGCCCAGGCCGCGCACTTCGAGCAGGTTCTGCAGCAGCGGCGGGCAGCGGCCCTCGATCATGTTCGGCGCGATGCGCGAGAATTCCACCGCGTCGTCGGCCACCAGGCCGTGCGAGCGCGAGATCAGTTCCAGGCCGAGTTCGCTCTTGCCGAGGCCGGATTCGCCCGTGATGAGCACCCCCACGCCCAGCACGTCCATGAACACGCCGTGCATGATGACGCGCTGCGCCAGCTTCTTGGACAGATACACGCGCAGGAAGTCGATCACCTGCGCCGCCGGCAGCGGAGTCGAGAACAGGGGGATGTTCTGCTCGTCGCAGATGGCCAGGATGTCGGGCGGGGTTTCCAGGCCCTGTGCGATGATCAGGGCCGGCGGGCCGCCGCCGATCAGCTCGCCGATCACATGGGTGCGCGAGCTCGATTTCAGGCGGTGGTAGTAATTCAGTTCCTGGTGCCCGAACACCTGGATGCGGCCCGGGTGGATCAGGTTCAGGTGGCCCACCTGGTCGGCAGCCGAGGCGGCGTCGCCTGCGATCTGGCGTTCGCCGCCGGGGAAGCCCGCGAACCAGCCGAGCTGCAGGCTGTCGCGGTTGTCGTCATACAAGCGCTGGATGGTCAGCGGAGTCTGCAGCATGGGCATGGCTTCGGTGCGCGGCGACATTGCCGCACAGACAGTCTAATACAAATCAGCCCAACGCCTGCAGACTAGGTTGCCAGTTGATGATGCGCTCATGGACCGACTTCGGGTCTGGATCGGTCGCCAGGGCCGTCCTCACCGCTTCGTCCGAGAACAGCTCGGCGATTTCCGACAGGATCTCGAGGTGCTGCTGGGTGACATGGTCCGGGATCAGGAGGAAGAACAGCAGGTTGACCGGCTGGCCGTCGGGTGACTCGAAGGGAATCGGTTCCTTCAGGCGCACGAAGGCCGCCAGCGGCGACTTGAGGCTCTTGGAGCCCTTGATCCGGCCATGCGGCACGGCTACGCCATGACCCAGCCCGGTGGAGCCGAGACGCTCGCGTGCGAACAGGTTGTCCGACACGGTCGAACGCGCGATACCGCAGTTGTTCTCGAAAATCAGGCCAGCCTGCTCGAAAGCACGCTTCTTGCTGGAGACTTCGAGGTCCAGTTGCACGTTCTCGAGGGAGAGGATTTTGCTTAGGTTCGTCATAACTTTTGTGCCATGCACAGGTAAGGGCGCTTGCGAGGCGGAATTATAGGCCTGTTTCGGGGCCGTGACATTCGATTTCGCATCTGTACGTACATACAGTGAAGTACGATACACCAACTCGGCAAAAACGTATTTTTTTGCTACGAAATCCTGGTTACAGCAAAACGCAATTTCCCAATTGAAATCCCACCTGCGACCTTGCAAATGCATGCCGGGTAGGTAAAAAACCGACTTTTGCACACATGCTGCCCATATTTTAAGCAGTATGTGCCAGTGTCATTTTGCCATTCATGCCTTGACACCGTTGTAGCCAAAAACGCACAGGCGGCGAGCACCTGTGCCTTGCGAAGCGTTACTGGCGCGCGGTACGCAGGTTGCCCGGCTTGCCGGTGCTGAAGTTGGCGCGCCATGGATTGATGTCGAGCCCGCCACGGCGGGTGTAGCGGGCATAGACCGCGAGCTTGCTCGGCTTGCACTGGCGCAGCACGTCCATGAAGATGCGCTCGACGCACTGCTCGTGGAACTCATTGTGCTCGCGAAAGCCGATCAGGTACTTGAGCAGGCCTTCCTGGTCGATCTGCGGGCCGACGTAGCGGATCTGGACGGTACCCCAGTCCGGCTGGCCGGTGACGAGGCAGTTCGACTTCAGCAGGTGCGACACCAGGGTTTCCTCGACCGGTGCTTCCTCGGTGTTCGCGCTCAGGAGCTGCGGCGAAGGCACGTACTGGTCGATCTCCACGTCGAGGCGGTCCAGCAGGGTACCGTCGAGCTCGCCCATCTTGAGGGTGTCGAAGGCGTCCGGCGTCGTGATGCTCACGTGGACCGGGGCGCCGAAGGCGGCGGACAGGTCCTGGCGCAGCAGTTCGGCCAGCGCGTCGGTGCCGGCCAGGCGGGTCTGGTTGAACGAGTTCAGGTACAGCTTGAAGGACTTCGATTCGACGATGTTGGGCGAATCGCTTGGGGCCGTGATGGTGGCGATGGCCACCTGCGGCTTGCCGCGCATGTTCAGCCACGACAGCTCGTAGGCGTTCCAGATATCGACGCCGAAGAAGGGCAGGGTGCCCGTGCCCAGGCCGATTTCCTCGCGCTTTTGCTGGCGCGGGATCGGGAACAGGAGTTCGGGGGCGTACTGGCTCTGGTAGGCCGAGGTTTTGCCAAGAGGCGATTGATCAGGAGTATTCATACGCAATGCGCTTGTGGCGCCTAGGGTGGACGGCATGGCCGCCCACGTTCAACAAAATGTGCGGACGAGGGATCACCTGTCCACACAATGGGGATCATGCCCCCAAAAACAACTTGTAGACCGGGTTGCTGCTCTCGTCCCAGTACCGGTAGCCGAGCGTGGCCAGGAACTGCCGAAACTCGTCCATCTCCGCTGCCGGCACCTGCAGGCCGACCAGGATGCGTCCGACGTCGCCGCCCTGGTTGCGGTAGTGGAACAGCGAGATGTTCCAGTTCGGCGCCATGCTGTCCAGGAAGCGCATGAGCGCACCCGGACGTTCGGGAAACTCGAAACGATACAGCAATTCGTCCTGCGCCAGCGCGCTCTTTCCGCCCACCAGGTGGCGGATGTGCAGCTTGGCCAGTTCGTCGTGGGTCAAATCCAGGGTGCGGAAGTCGTGCTCCTCGAAGGTGCGCGCCAGCAGGCCCGACTCGCTGCGGCTGCCCACCTGCACGCCCACGAAGATGTGCGCCTGGCGCGCGTCGCTGATGCGGTAGTTGAATTCGGTGACGTTGCGCGGGCCGACCAGCGCGCAGAAGCGCCGGAAGCTGCCGCGCTGCTCGGGAATCGTTACCGCGAACACGGCTTCGCGCGATTCGCCCAGTTCGGCGCGTTCCGCGACGAAGCGCAGGCGGTCGAAGTTCATGTTGGCGCCGCAGGCCACCGCGACCAGGGTCTCGGCCTTGACCGGATTGCGCGCCATCTGCGAGCGTTCCACGTAGGCCTTGGCGCCGGCCACCGCCAGCGCGCCGGCCGGCTCCAGGATGCTGCGCGTGTCCTGGAACACGTCCTGGATCGCGGCGCAGATCGCGTCGGTGTCGACGATGATGATCTCGTCCACCACCTGGCTGGCAACGCGGAAGGTTTCTTCGCCCACTTGGCGCACCGCGGTGCCGTCCGAGAACAGGCCGACGTCGGTCAGCGTCACGCGCTGGCCCGCCTTCAGGCTCCTGGCCATCGCATCGGAATCGATGGTCTGCACGCCGATCACCTTGATGTCCGGGCGCACCGCCTTCACGTAGGCGCCCACGCCGGAGATCAGGCCGCCGCCGCCGATGGCGACGAAGATCGCGTGGATCGGGCCGGAATGCTGGCGCAGGATCTCCATGCCGATCGTGCCCTGGCCGGCGATGACGTCCGGATCGTCGAAGGGATGCACGAAGGTCAGGCGCTGCTCTTTTTCCAGCAGCAGCGCGTGATGGTAGGCGTCGGTGTAGGAGTCGCCGTGCAGGACGACTTCCACGCTGGCGCCGCCGCGCGATTTCACCGCGTCGATCTTCACCTGCGGGGTGGTGGTGGGCATCACGATCAGCGCGCGGCAGCCCAGGCGGCTTGCTGCCAGGGCGACGCCCTGCGCGTGGTTGCCGGCCGAGGCGCAGATCACGCCGCGCCTGAGCTGTTCGAGCGTCAGGTTGGCCATCTTGTTGTAGGCCCCGCGCAGCTTGAAGCTGAAGACGCTCTGCATGTCCTCGCGCTTGAAGTAGATGCGGTTGCCCATGCGCTGCGACAGCGTCGGCGCATATTCGAGCGGGGTTTCTTCGGCGACGTCGTAGACGCGGGCAGTCAGGATTCTCTTGAGGTAGTCGGTAGTCATGGTCGGCAATCGGTAATGAAGCCAGCAGGGGGTAGGCTGGCGGTCCGGGACGACGCACACTGTTCTGCTCGGAGGATGACCGGGGCGGGCAGGTCGATACGCGGCGCTGGGTATCAGGCTCGGCGTATTGTGTCGTTACGATAAGTGATCCTCATTATAATGGACGCCTCTTACCCTCGCTCGGGCTTCCCACTTAATGATCGAAAACGCTGTCCTCTGGCTCCTGGACCTCCTCGCCGCACCGACCGTCGGGCTGACCTCCATCTTCATCATCAGCTTCGTTTCGGCGACCCTGCTGCCGCTCGGTTCCGAGCCGGCGGTGTTCGCCGTGGTGAAGGCCAACCCGGCGATGTTCTGGCCGGCCGTGCTGGTGGGCACCGTGGGCAACACGCTGGGCGGGGCATTCGACTACTTCATCGGCTACCGCGCCAAGGTGGCCTTCGCCAAGGAGCGCCAGAGCCGCTGGTTCGGCTGGCTCAAGCGGTATGGCGCCAAGACCATGCTGCTGTCCTGGATGCCGGGCGTGGGCGACCCGCTGTGCACCCTGGCCGGCTGGCTGCACCTGCCGTTCTGGCCGAGCGTGATGTACATGGCGATCGGGAAGTTCCTGCGCTACGTGACCATGACGGCGGCGCTGCTGTATATCCCGGACGGGTTCTGGAAATCCATCGGAGACTTGCTGGGGCAGTGGATCGGCTAAACGGTACCGACTCCGGGACGCCTGTATCAGGCCTGCGTGGTATCAGAAACTTACTATAAAAAACTTCTAACAATGCATCGAAGGTAAGGCCGGAAGCCAGCGGCGCGCCAGGCGCTTCTGGTAGTTACCGGAAGCCGTCGACCACCGGCATCGCCTTATGCAATATGTCGTTTGTCATCTGCATGCAAACGAAGCCTGCATCCCGACCGTTTTCCGCAAACGAAATTTGCATATACTGTTCAGTATTGGCATTTTCTTGCGTCTGGAAATATCGCTTTCTCATTCATCCCCTGCGTGGTGCACCGCAATAAGCTAGAATGAATATCCTTCGGGCCAGTCCGACTGTCGATACGATTTCAATGAACGCCCCCGCACACATCCATACCCTGCTCGCCGACAACGCTCCCGCGCGCCTGCGCGAGATCCCGTATAACTACACCTCGTTCTCCGATCGCGAAATCGTGATCCGCCTGCTGGGTGAGTCGTCGTGGCGCCTGCTCGACGAGCTGCGCGGCGCGCGCCAGACCGGGCGCTCTGCGCGCATGCTGTACGAGGTGCTGGGCGACATCTGGGTGGTGCGCCGCAATCCCTACCTGCAGGACGACCTGCTCGACAACCCGAAGCGGCGCCAGAAGCTGATCGATGCGCTGCACCACCGCCTGGGCGAAGTCGACAAGCGTCGCCTGAGTGTCGACGTGAACGACGGCGATGCCGAGGCATCCGCCGCGCGCAGCGTCGCCGTCGAACAGCTGCTCGCCGCGGCGCGCAAGGCGGTCGACGATTTCGCGCGCGAGTTCCGCGACACGTATGACCTGCGCAAGCGCGCAAAGCAGGTGCTCGGCGCCTACACGGATAAACGCAACATCCGTTTCGACGGCATGCACCGCGTCTCGCACGTCACCGACGCCACCGACTGGCGCGTCGAATACCCGTTCCTGGTCCTGCTGCCCGACAGCGAGGAAGAGATGGCGGGCCTGGTAAAAGGCTGCATCGAGCTGGGCCTGACCATCATCCCGCGCGGCGGCGGCACCGGCTACACCGGCGGCGCGATTCCGCTCACGCCGATGTCGGCCGTGATCAACACCGAAAAGCTGATCGGCCTGGGCGAGGTCGAAATGACCCGCCTGCCGGGCGTGGACCGCGAGTACGCGACCATCCATACCTATGCCGGCGTGGTCACCCAGCGCGTGTCGCAGGCGGCCGAGAAGGCCGGCTTCGTGTTCGCGGTCGACCCGACTTCTGCGCACGCTTCCTGCATCGGCGGGAACATCGCCATGAACGCGGGCGGCAAGAAGGCCGTCCTGTGGGGCACGGCGCTCGACAACCTGGCCTCCTGGCGCATGGTCGACCCGAACGGCGACTGGCTGGAAGTCACGCGCATGGATCACAACCTCTCGAAAATCCACGACGCGCCGGTCGCCACTTTCAAACTCGAATGGACCCATCCGACGCCGCGCAGTGCAGGTAAACCCGGCGCCAAGGGCGAGCCGTTCCGGGTCGAGACGCTCACCATCGAAGGTAAGCGCTTCCGCAAGGAAGGCCTGGGCAAGGACGTCACCGACAAATTCCTGGCCGGCCTGCCGGGCATCCAGAAGGAAGGCACCGACGGTTTGATCACGTCGGCGCGCTGGATCCTGCACAAGATGCCGAAGTTCACCCGCACCGTGGCGCTGGAATTCTTCGGCCAGGCGCGCGACGCGATCCCGTCGATCGTCGAGATCAAGGACTATCTCGACAGCCTGCCGAAGAACGGCGATCCGGCCTTTGCTACCCTTCGCCTGGCCGGCCTGGAGCACCTGGACGAGCGCTACCTGCGCGCGGTCGGCTACGCCACCAAATCGAAGCGCGGCGTGCTCCCTAAAATGGCGCTGTTCGGCGACATCGTCGGCGACGACGAGAACGCGGTGGCCATCGCCGCTTCGGAAGTGGTGCGCCTGGCGAACACCCGGGTCGGCGAAGGTTTTGTCGCCGTCAGTGCCGAAGCGAGAAAGAAGTTCTGGCTCGACCGCGCCCGCACCGCGGCCATTGCGCGCCACACCAACGCCTTCAAGATCAACGAAGACGTGGTGATCCCCCTGAACCGGATGGGCGAATACACCGACGGCATCGAGCGCATCAACGTCGAGCTGTCGATCAAGAACAAGCTGCAGCTGGCCGAACAACTGCACGGCTACCTCGCCAACGAGCACCTGCCGATCGAGAAGAGCGACGACGCCACCGGCGACACGGTCGACCGCGCCGAGATCCTGGGCGACCGCCCGCAGCAGGCGGTGGCGCTGGTGGAGCAGGTACAGGCGCGCTGGGGCTTCATCCTGGCCAACCTCGACGCACGCCTGGCCGATGTGCGCGGCAAGCTCGACGAACTCGGCCTGGACCAGTTGTCGCAAACGCTCGACCTGCGCATCGGCCGCCAGCCGGATGCGACGCTGTTCGACGTGGTGCAGGACCATACCATCCGCGTGTCGTGGAAAGGGGAGCTGCGCGCGCCGCTGCGCCAGATCTTCAACGGTGCGGCGTACAAATGCATCCTCGACGAGTGCACCGCGATCCACAAGCGCGTGCTGCGCTCGCGCGTGTTCGTGGCCCTGCACATGCACGCCGGCGACGGCAACGTCCATACGAACCTGCCGGTGAACTCGGACGACTACGCGATGCTGCAGGATGCGCATGCGGCGGTCGAGCGCATCATGAAGCTGGCCCGTTCGCTGGACGGCGTGATCTCGGGCGAACACGGCATCGGCATCACCAAGCTCGAGTTCCTCACCGACGAAGAGATCCGCGAATTCCGCGATTACAAGGAACGCGTCGATCCGGAAGGCCGCTTCAACAAGGGCAAGCTGCTCAACACGACGGCGGTATCGGCCGACCTGCGCAATGCCTATACGCCTTCGTTCGGCCTGATGGGCCACGAATCGCTCATCATGCAGCAGAGCGACATCGGCGAGATCGCCAACAGCATCAAGGACTGCCTGCGTTGCGGCAAGTGCAAGCCGGTCTGCACGACGCACGTGCCGCAGTCGAACCTGCTGTACTCGCCACGCGACAAGATCCTGTCGACGTCCGCCCTGATCGAAGCTTTCCTCTACGAAGAACAGACCCGCCGCGGCGTGTCGATCCGCCACTGGGAAGAGTTCGAGGACGTGTCCGACCACTGCACCGTGTGCCACAAGTGCGTTACGCCATGCCCGGTCAATATCGACTTCGGCGACGTCTCGATGAACATGCGTAACCTGCTGCGCAAGATGGACAAGCGCAGCTTCAAGCCGGCCAACCGCGCCGCCATGTTCTTCCTGAACGCGACCGACCCGACCACCATCAACCTGACCCGCAAGGCGATGGTGGACCTGGGCTACAAGGCCCAGCGCATGGGCAACCAGCTGCTGCGCGGCCTGGCCAAGCCGCAGGTGGAGGCGCCGCCCCCGACCACCGGCAAGGCGCCGGTGCGCGAACAGGTGATCCACTTCATCAACAAGAAGATGCCGGGCAACCTGCCGAAGAAGACGGCGCGCGCGTTGCTCGACATCGAGGACGACAAGGTCATCCCGATCATCCGCAACCCGAAGAAGACCAACGCGGACACCGAAGCGGTTTTCTACTTCCCGGGCTGTGGTTCGGAGCGCCTGTTCTCGCAGGTGGGCCTGGCGACCCAGGCGATGCTGTGGGAAGTGGGCGTGCAGACCGTGCTGCCGCCGGGCTATTTGTGCTGCGGCTACCCCCAACGGGGCGCCGGACAGTATGACAAAGCCGACAAGATGGTGACGGACAACCGCGTGCTGTTCCACCGCATGGCCAACACGCTGAACTACCTCGATATCAAGACGGTCGTGGTGTCGTGCGGCACCTGCTACGACTCGCTGGCGAACTACGAGTTCGACAAGATTTTCCCGGGCTGCCGCCTCATCGACATCCACGAATACCTGATGGAAAAGGGCGTCAAGCTCGAAGGCGTCAGCGGCACCCGCTACATGTACCACGACCCCTGCCACACGCCGATGAAGATGCAGGATTCGCTCAAGACCGTCAATGCGCTGGTCTCGACCGTCGACAACGTCAAGATCGAAAAGAACGACCGCTGCTGCGGCGAGTCGGGGACCTTCGCCATCAGCCGCCCGGACATCGCGACCCAGGTCCGTTCGCGCAAGCAGGGCGAGATGGAGAAGGGGGCGGATAAACTGCGCGACGACGGCTTCAAGGGCGACGTGAAGATCCTGACCAGCTGCCCATCCTGCCTGCAGGGCCTGTCGCGCTACAACCATGACGCCGGCACCACCGCCGACTACATCGTGGTGGAGATGGCCAAGCACCTGCTGGGCGAGAACTGGATGCCGGACTACGTGGCGCGTGCCAACAACGGCGGGATCGAAAGGGTGCTGGTATGACGAACGTAGCGGGCTGCGAGCTGTGCGACCTGTCCGTGCCGGCCGTCTGGGCCGGACCGAAGTTCAGCGTCATCATCGTCGAGGACGCGAACTACCCGGGCTTCTGCCGCGTGATCTGGCGCGACCATGTGCGCGAGATGAGCGACCTGTCGCGTGAGGACCGCCTGCTGGTCAACGAGGCCGTGCACCAGCTCGAGCTGGCCGTGCGCGAGGTCATGCAGCCGTTAAAGGTCAACGTGGCGAGCCTGGGCAACGTGGTGCCGCACCTGCACTGGCACGTGATTCCGCGCTACGCGGACGATGCGCACTTCCCGGCGCCGGTATGGGCGCAAGCCAGCCGCCAGGCCGACGAGGCCACGCTCGCCGCGCGCCGCGCGCTGCTGCCGCAACTCGCGGACGCGATCGTCCGCCGTTTCAACCAGTTCCAACAAGAGGAGCAAGCATGCCCAACCCAACCGACCTGACCGTGCGCCAGAAATCGCGCGTGCTGGAAATCGCCTTCGACGACGGCAGCGCCTTCTCGATCCCGTTCGAGCTGATGCGCGTGTATTCGCCCTCGGCCGAAGTGAAGGGCCACGGCCCGGGGCAGGAAGTGCTGCAGGTCGGCAAGCGCGAAGTCGGCATCACCGGCATCGAGCCGGTCGGGAACTATGCGGTCAAGCCGCTGTTCGACGACGGCCATGCGAGCGGCATTTTTACCTGGGATTACCTGTACAAGCTGGGCAGCGAGCAGGGGGCGCTGTGGCAGCAGTACCTGGACCGCCTGCAGGCGGCGGGATTCGCCGGCGACAGCGGGCGCGAGCCGGGTACCGAGCTGCCGGGCGCGGCGCCGAAGTCGGGCTGCGGGCACCACCATTAATCCGTAGGTGGACGGGGGAAATTCGTCCAGTGGACTAATTTCCCGCCCACTCTACAAAAACAAAGAGCACGTCCGCGGACGTGCTCTTTTGCTTTGCGTTGCCCGCGCGTGCGGGCCGCGGGTCTTACTGTTGCGCCTGGATGTTCGAAGCCTGCTTGCCCTTCGGGCCGGCAGTGATTTCGAAGGTCACGCGCTGGTTTTCCTGCAGCGACTTGAAGCCGTTTGCATTGATGGCCGAGAAGTGTGCAAAGACGTCTTCGCCACCGCCGTCCGGGGTGATGAAGCCGAAACCTTTTGCATCGTTAAACCACTTTACAGTGCCAGTCGCCATGTTGATTCCCTCATTAAGTTTATCTGTGTTATTTGCCCTGTAAGCGATACCAGGGACATTCTGACCGATGGCGCGCTCAACATTGCAAATCTGATTATAGAGACAATTTTTAAAACGGAAGCACGATTTTTCAATCGTGCGCACCGTCTTTTTTCACCGTCAACACCGTCTCCCGGGCGCTTGCGGCGATTCCGTCAAAAGGTGAACGGCATCCTGACCGTCAGCGAGACGTCCGGGGTGTCGCGCGTCACACCGGCGCCGACGGCGACGCTCAGCGAACGCTTTTCATTGAAGCGGTACGAGTAGCCCAGCAGCAGGGTGCCGAGCTGGGTGCGCACCGCGCCCGGGACCGGCCTGCCGTTCTGGCGCAGGCGCGCCACCGTATTGTGGTCGTAGCCCAGGCTCAGCGAAGCCTTGTCGTTCAGCGCCAGGCCCATGCCGAAGTTGAAGCCGATGATGCTGCCCGGCTCCAGCTCGCCCAGCGGCTCGCGGATGCCGTTGCGTACCAGGCGCTCCACGTTGCTGCGCTTGAAGTTGTGCAGGTAGCTGATGTTGCCGAAGAAGACCGCCGGGTCCGAGGGGAACAGCCAGGTCAGGCTGCCCTGCAGCGAATGGAAACCCGAGCCGGTGGGCAGCGACAGCGGCAGGCCGGTACCAGTGACGTTCTCGCCGACGCAGCGGGTCTGGCAGTCGGTCACGACCTCGAACGGGTCGCGGCCGGTGCGCGATTTGTAGCGCAGGCCGCCGATGTAATAGGGCTTGTCCGGGCCGCCATCGTTGAGCTGGTAGCGGCCGGCGATCTCGACGTCGCCGATGCCCTTGCCGCTGGTGTCGAACACGCGCTCGGCGGCGGTGCCGGTGAAGATCTCGCGGCTGACGGTGGCGTCCGAGCGGTATACGTAGGGCAGCTTGACCTCGACTTCCATCCGGTTGTTCAGGCCGGTGCGGGCGGTGAGGGCGCCGGTGAAGGTATTGCGCTTGATCTCGCGCACGTCCACCAGGCCGATCAGGAGCGCCGGGATCACGGTGTAGCCGACCAGGGCAACGCGGTTGCTCGACGAGTAGCCGAACTGCAGCGAGGGCTCGAAGATGACTTTGCCGCGCGGCGTGAGCACGCCGGGGGCCTCGAACAGCGGCGCCACTTCGGGCGGACGCTGGTCGCGCTCGTTGCGGGTCGCGGTGTTCTGTGCCGTGTTCTGCTGGGGTTGGGCCGGCGCCTGGGTGGCGGCAGTGCGCGGCGCGGGCTGGGCCGGGACCGGTGTCGGGGGCGGACGGTTGTTGGCGGGGGCCGGAACATTGGTCGGCACGGTGCCGTTCTGGCCGCCGGTGCCGCGTTGCTCGCTCAGCAGCAGCTCGTCCGCGCGCGGCGGCAGTGCCAGGTCGGCCAGCGCCGGGCCAGTGCCGTCGCGCTTTTCCTCGATGCGCTCGATCTTGGATTGCTGGGCCTGCAGTTCCCGCATCAGCTTGTCCACCAGCGCGCGTTGCGCTGCCAGTTCGGCCTTCAGGGTAGCCAGCTCGCTGCTCCGCTCCTGGTCGGCAGCCGGTGGCTGCTGCGCATGCACGACCGGGGCCAGCAGCATGGCCGCCAGTCCGGCGGCCCCGAGGCGCGCGACATGTTTGCCCATCCATTTCTCCATCTACAAAATTAATAATATTGCAATGTTACAGGCTTCCTGCCGAGCGCACGATTGCATCGCGGATAGTCGAGTGAAAATTAAGGTCCTTGATCAGCGCCATGCTGTTGACGGTCGAGGTGATCGTCGTCTGGGCATGGATGGTCTGGTCGTTCAGCGCGTTCTGGATGAAGGTCCCGCCACTGCCGAGCCCGAGGTCGGGCGCGGCGAAATTGTTCCCGCCCAGCTGGATCAGCTGGGCGTTGCCGAACATTTCCCGTGCCTGCAGCAGCTGGTCGGCGTTCATGGTCGCCATGTCGGCGAGCGCGACATTGGTGCGCGACAACACTTCGCCGTTGACCGAAATGACGCGCTCGATCCCGAGCGACAGGCTGAGCCCGCCCGGCGTCTCGAAACCGCCGCGCATGCCGTCCAGGGTGGCGGCATCGACCGGCGCCCACTCGTCGGCGCCAATGTCCCTTGCCGCCTGCTGGGCGAGGGCAGCGCCGCAGGCTGCCGCCAGCAGCATTGCCAGCAAAGCCCGGCATGCATGTTTGAGCCGCTGCATGGTGAATCCTTTCAAAAGTCGCCAGGGCCGAATTTCGGCAGGCTCTGGCTGTACTGTGCCTGGTTGATGCCGGTGCCCAGCGGGGCGCGCGGCGCGGCGCGCCAGTCGTCGGTACCGTTGAAGGCCACGGTCTTGCCCGGGTATTTGTGCACCACGAACAGCAGCTTGTTGACCCACAGCTCCATGAAGCGCTCGCGCGTGACCGAGCGGGTGCCGAAGGACGGGTCGCCGAGCAGGATGCGTCCGTCCTCGGCGCCCTTGATCACGACGAAATGGTTGTAGCCGCGGTCCGAGATCAGGACGATCGCCGGCAGCTTCGCCTCCAGCAGCTTGTCGAGCGGCTGCTGGAAGCCGTCGCCGACGAAGCCTTCCGAGGCCAGGTAGCGCTTCATGTCGAGCATCGAGAAGCCCTGTTGATGGATCTTGGCCTTGTCGCCGTTGGCGTACATGTAGTCGAACACGGCCTTCTCGGTGACCGGTGTGCCGTAGTGGTAGGTCAGCAGGGTGGCGACGGCCGCCGAACCGCAACTGAAGTCGAACTGCTGGCGGGTGGTGTTGCGGAACTTGATGTCCTTGAGACTGGAGACCGGCACGGTGACGCGCTGCCCGACGGCCAGCTCGATCGCCGCCGCCGGGCACCCGGATGCCAGCAACAGGCCGCCCAGGACGGCGCTGAGGGCAACATGCTTGTTCATAGAGGCTTCATGTCTATTGCAGACGCAGGTTGATGACGGTCGCGTTCTGGATCAGTACGTTCGATCCGCTGTTCTGGATCACCATCGGCAAGCCCTGAGCATTCGCGAACGAGCCGCTGTCGATGACGTTGTTGCCGCTCACCGTGTTGACGGCGGTGTTGTTGCCTACCGTACCACCCAAGGTAGCCTCGTTGCGGATCGCATCGTCCTTGCCGGTGGTGCCGGCCAGGCGCTCGGGCGCCGCAGCCTCGCCCCAGGCGTCGCCGCGCGCTCCATTGCCCACCTGCGGCGCCACATGCACCTCGGACAGGAAACTGACCTTGACCGGCAGTTTTGCCGGTTCGGCCTGGACCGCCAGCGGGAGCGCGACCAGCGCCGCCAGCAAGAATCGGTTCACAGGTTTCATCGTTTCTCCCCTCATGGAAAAACCGCTGCGCGGCGGATGCCGCGCAGCGGTCGTTGCCGCCTTACTGGCCGGTGCTGCCGGTGCCCACAGCCATGTTCGACTGCACGTTGACGCTCTGCTGGATCAGCGAGGAGAAGCCGTTGTTCTGGCTGATCACCGAGATGCCGGCTGCCGACTGGGCGATGTTCGACATCGAGTTCGACATGTCGAAGGCGCCGGTGGTCACGTTCTGGGTGCCGCCGTTGCCGCCGGTGCCGTTGCCGCCGTTGCCGCCGGTTGCCATGCCCGCGGTGTTGGTGCCGCCCATGCCGCCGTTGCCTGCGGTGGTCGAGCCGCCAGCACCGCCTTCGCCGCCATTGCCGCCGGTCGCTGCGCCCGAGGTGCCGCCAGCGGTGCTTGCGTCACCGTTGGTGCCGTTGCCGCCGGCTGCGCCGTTGCCGGCGGTGTTCGAAGCCGAGCCGCTGGCTGCGCCGTTGCCGCCCATGCCGCCGGCAGCGCCGTCGCCGCCTGCGCCACCTGCGCCGCCCATGCCGCCTTCACCGCCGGCTGCGCCCGAACCAGCGGTCGAGGTGCCCGATGCGCCTGCGCCGCCGGTCGAGGTGCCTGCTGCGCCGTTGCCGCCGGTCGAGGTGCCGGCAGCGCCAGCACCGCCCATGCCGCCTTCGCCGGCGGTGCCCGAAGCACCGGCGCCGCCCGTGCCCGAGGCGCCTGCGCCACCGGTGCCGCTCAGGGCTGCGCCCGCGCCGCCGGTGCCGCCGGTTGCCTGGCCGCCTGCTGCGCCTGCGCCGCCCGCGCCCGAGGTCGCGTCGCCACCGGTGTTGGCGGTGCCGTCCGCGTTGCTCGCGCCGGCCGTGATCGCGCCGCTGGTGGTGCCAGCCGCGCCGCCGGCGCCACCTGCGCCGCCGGTTTCACCCGAGCCCGGCATGCCGCCGGCGCCCGAGGTCGCGGTGTTGTCGCCGTTCATGGCTGCACCACCGGTCGCGCCGGCCGAAGCGTGCTGGGTCGAGCCGGCCGCCGAGCCGCCTGCGCCGCCCATGCCGCCGTTGCCGGCAGTGGCTGCGCCGTTGTTGCCGCCGTTGCCGCCGTCCAGGGCGCCGGTGCTGCCGCCCATGCCGCCGGTCGCGCCGCCGCCCATGCCGCCGGCAGCATCGCCACCTGCTGCGCCTGCGCCGCCGAAGCCGCCGGTGGCGCCCGATGCGCCGCCCAGGCCGCCGGTGGCGCCCGAGCCGCCGCCCATGCCGCCGGTAGCGGTCGAGCCGCCGCCGAAGCCGCCCGCGCCGCCGGCAGCGCCGTTGCCGCCGAAGTTGCCGCCTGCGCCGGCGCCGCCGGCGCCGCCTGCGGCACCCGAACCGCCCATGCCGCTGGTGGCGTTGCCGGTGTTGCCGCCTGCTGCGCCGTTGCCGCCGGCGGCGTTGCCGACCGTGGCCGCGCCGCTCGATGCCGCGCCGCTCATGCCGGAAGCACCTGCACCGCCGGCCGCGCCGGCTGCGCCCGTGGCGTCGCCGCCTGCTGCGCCGTTGGCGCCGCCGGCCGCGCCGCCGGCCGCCGCGCCGCCCATGGCGCCGGTGCCGGTGGCGCCGTTGGCGCTGCCGCTGTTCATGGCCGAGTTGCCGATGTTGTTGATGTTGTTGCCGTTGACGTTGCCGGTCAGGGTGCTGGTGGCGTTGGCGGTCGAGGTGTTGAAGGAATTCGACACGTTCGAGGTCGCGGTGCCCATGTTGTTGGCGCTGGCTGCGCCTGCAGCGCTGGCGGAAGCGTTGCCCGAGCTGCGGTTCTGGCCGGAGGAGTCACGCGAGCTGTTGTCCGAGTTGTCGCTGCTGTCGGTGTTGGTGGAGGTATTCGTGGTGGTGTTCGTGTTGGTGCGGCTGCTGTTGTCCGAACGGTCGCTGCTGTCCGTGTTCGTGTTGGTGTTGGTGTTCGTGTTGGTACGGCTGCTGTTGTCCGAGCGATCGCTGCTGTCGGTGTTCGTCGTGGTATTGGTGTTGGTGTTGGTGCGGGTGCTGTTGTCCGAACGGTCGCTGCTGTCGGTGCTGTTGTTGGAACGGTCGATGGTCGTCGTCTGGGTGTTGTCGCCGCGAACGCGGTCCACGGTGTTCGAATTCTGTGCGTGGGCCATACCGAATGACAGGGCGATTGCGGTCGCCAGGATAGTGCGCTTCATCTGTTACTCCCCTTTGGTATCACTGTTGAGATGCCCGGTGTCGCCATGACGCCGGTCCACCCTCGTAGTAGCAGTTAGCGTGCCAGCCAGCTTTTTCGCTGCAAGCCTTTGATTAATTTGAGGATTTTTATTTCGAGAAAGTTTGTAGGACCAACTTGATGAGTTGGTTCAATAACTTCGCCGAAAACTGTCTCAGGGTTGTGACAGGTGTCACGGCATTGTCACGGGACTGTCTCAAGGTGTAACGCGCAAAACGGGTAGCGCCGCCGCCCGCGGCGGGGCGGACGGCGGAGCTCGGGACAGGAGGGAAGGCGGGTGCGCTCAGGGCGCGATCGAGTGCTTGGCCATCAGCCGGTACAGCGTCATGCGCGAGACACCGAGGTCGCGCGCGGCCTGGCTGATGTTGTTGCCGCAACGGGCAAGGGTGTTCCAGATGGCGGTACGCTCGGCGCTGCCGCGCGTATTGTCGAGGGCGCCGTCGCGCAGGATGATGGCGTCGTCGCCACCGGGCAGTTCGAGGTCTTCCGGCATGATGAGCCGGTTCTCTGCCAGCACCATGGCGCGCCGCATCCGGTTGATCAGTTCGCGGATATTGCCGGGCCAATCGTGCTGCGCCATGGCGCGCAGCGCCTGCTTGCTGACGCCCTTGAGCTGCGGGCTTTTTTCGTCCGCAAATTTGCTGAAAATGATGTCGGTCAGGAGCGGCAGGTCGTCCTTGCGCTCGCGCAGCGGCGGCACGCGGATCGGGAACACGCTGAGGCGGTAGTACAGGTCTTCGCGGAAGCGCCCGTCAGCGACGGCCTTGGGCAGGTCGACATGGGTGGCGGTGATCACGCGCGCATCGACGGCGACCGTGCGGGTGCCGCCGACCCGGTAGATCGTGCGTTCCTGCAGGAAGCGCAGCAGGCTGGCCTGCAGGTCGAGCGGGAGGTCGCCGATTTCGTCGAGAAAGATGCTGCCGCCGGACGCAGCTTCGATCAGGCCCGGCTTGTCCCTGGCCGCGCCGGTGAAGGCGCCGCGCTCGTAGCCGAACAGCTCGGAGTGGATCAGGGACGGCGGAATGGCCGCGCAATTGATCGCAATGAAGGGACCGGCGACGCGCGGCGACTGCGCGTGGATTTCCTTCGCCGCCAGTTCCTTGCCGCTGCCACTTTCGCCGGAAATCAGGACCGGCGCGTCGACCGCGGCGATCTTGTCGATATGGGCGCGCAGGCGCCGGATCGCCACCGACTGGCCGTCGATATGGCGGCCGCCTCCCTGGCGCTGGTGCGGCGGCGTGGATTTGGCCAGCATCGCCATGCCGTGCGCGTGGCCGAGCGCATGGTGCAGGCGCACCGTGTCGACGGGGCGCGTATGGAAATCGCACAGGTGGGTGGCAACGGCACGACGCAGTTGCGGCCGGTCCAGCAGTTCCGGGCCGAACACGCCGATCCAGCGGATGTGGTGGTGCTGCTGCAGGAAGCGTTCGGTGTCGTCGTGTTCGAGGCTGCCGTCGCCGTCGAGCAGGAGCCCGACCGGATAGTGCTGCTGGGCGAGCACCTTGCGCGCGGCCGCGATGCTGTCGACCGTGCACACATCCCAGCCCCGCAATTCCCCGCAGGCGGAACGCACGCCTGCGCTTCCTTCATTCGCTATGCATAACAGTCGCTTGACCGGCACTGTGAACCTCGTTGTTATTCGTTTGCTGGTACTACAGGCGTTTGCTGGTACTACAGGCGGCGATCGTGATCGGCCGGAGTGCGGGCGCGCGCAAGGGTTCTCGACTGCGCGGCTGAAGGCGGCGGCCCGCGGCGTATGCCGGACTGATCCGACATCGTTGACTGCGATTTAACCAGAAAAGGCCACCGTCCGGCGCACGGGAATTGTTGAGTTGTTAATTAGTGCAGAAAAAATTCCCGTAGGAATCAATGCTTTAGCGCATTTCCGTATGGACGCCATCTTGCGCGGCACCGGCCAACAGCGCCACCAGTTTTTCGATCGGATACGGTTTGGCGAGCACCTGTACGCCGGGCAGGCAGGCCTGGCGTTCGGTGTAGCCGGTGGCCAGTACCACCGGCAGGGAAGGGTAGCGCTGGCGCACGATGCGGGCCAGGTCGATGCCGCTCACCGTGCCCGGCATGACGATGTCGGAAAACACCACGGCCGGCCGGGCGCCGCCGTCGAGCAGGGCGACGGCGTGTTCGCCGTTGTCGGCGGCCAGCACCTCGAAGCCGGATTCCGCCAGCGCGTGCGACACCGCTTCGCGCACCAGCGGGTCGTCTTCGACGAACAGCACGGTGCCGCGTGCGCGCGGCAATGCGCCGGCGCCCCCTACGGGCGCCCCCTGGGCGGGTGCGGGTGCGGCCTGCCGTGCGCGCGGCAGGTACAGGTCGACGCGCGTGCCCTTGCCGGGCGCGCTGTCGAGCACCAGCAGGCCCTGCGACTGGGACGCGAAGGCGTAGGCCTGCGGCAGGCCCAGGCCGGTGCCCCGGCCCTGGCCCTTGGTGGTGTAGAAGGGGTCGAGCGCGCGCGCCAGGACCTCGGGCGTCATGCCGCAGCCGTTGTCGATCACGCTCACGCGCACATAGTCGCCAGGCGGAAGCGCACCTGCCTGAAGCGCCCCGGCCGCATGCTGGCCCGGCGGCTGCGCCAGGGCGGCATCGGCCGCTGCATCCACCGCGATATTGCGCGCTTCGATGCGCAGCAGCCCGCCCTGCGGCATCGCATCGCGCGCATTGATCGCCAGGTTCAGCAGGGCCAGGTCGAACTGCAGCGGCTCGACCGTCACCGGCCAGGCCGGCTCGTCGCATTCGATCTGCAGCACGATGTCGTCGCGCAGCGCGCCCGCCATCAGCTGGCGGGCGCTGCGCAGCTGGTGGCAGGCGTCCACTGTTTCCTGGCGCGCTTCCTGCACGCGCCCGAACGAGCCGAGCTGGCCGGTGAGGGCGGTGGCGCGCTGCACGGTCTTCTTGCAGGTCTGGATGAGGCCGCGCATCTTGTCGTCCCCTGCGTGGAACGCGGCCAGCTGCAGCGCGGTCGTCAGGGTCTGCAGCAGGTTGTTGAATTCATGGGCGATGCCGCCGGTCAGGCGCCCCAGCGCCTCGAGCTTCTGCGACTTGAGCAGTGCGCCCTGCACCCGTTCGGTCGCGGCCACCGCCTCGGCCACGCGCCGTTCCAGTTCCTGCTGCGACTGGCGGATCTGGCGGCCGGCTTCGGCCATGCGCAGTGCCACGTTGTCGATCTCGACGATACCCTGCGGCCGGTAGGCGGGTTCCTTGCCCTGGCGGAGTTCGTCGGCGCTGCGGCCCAGGTACTCGATCGGCACGATGGCGCGCGTCGCCAGGCGGCGCGCGGCCAGCACGCCGGCCGCCAGCAATGCCGCCATCAGTCCTCCCAGCATGGCGGCCGCCTGCAGCGGCACGCGCCGGATCTCGCTGTTCGGGATGCTGACCAGGATCTTCCATTCCGAGACCGGCACCGTGCTGAAGAAGGCGCGCACGTCGATGCCGTCGAGGGTCCGGCTGGCGTACACGCCTTCGTCGGCCGCGTTGATGATCTTGCGGCTGCGGGCGCGCATCGGCTTGCCGACGAATTGCTCGGGCTGGCGCGAGCGCGCCAGCATCACGCCATCCCGGTCGACGATGCTGACGATCCATTCGTCGCGGAAATGCTGGCGCGCCAGCAGGGGCTGGAGCAGGGACGCGTTCAGGCCCATCATGACGAAGTAGCGGATCTTTCCTTCGATCTTGACCGGTACCTGGATCGCGAAGTCGGGGCGCTTGCCGACCGGCGCCATGAACAGGTTGGATACCAGGATGCGGTCGGGCCCGAGGCGGGGGATCAGTTCGTCCGTGTTGCCTGAACGCCTGGTCGGCAGCGGCGCGCCGAGCGGCAGGCGGGTATTGATGAGTTGCCGGCCGTCCGGTTCGGCCAGCACGATCACGGTCTCGCGAGTGGGCGCCATCTGGCGCGCGTGTTCATAGAAGGCTTTCAGGTCGCCCCGTTGCAGCGCGGGCGAACCGGCCAGCGTGCGCAGGATGCCGGCGTGCGTCTGCAGTTCGTTGTCCACCAGCAAGGCAAAGGCGCGGGTCGACTCACTGATGCTCCGGGCCTGGGACTTCTGCTCCTCATGATAGACATAGGACACCGCCAGCGCCGCCGCAATGAAGGACGGCACCAGGATCGCAAGCACCAGGATCAGGAGGCGGGTACGAATACGCATGGGGTCGGCAGGAAATCCGCGGATGGCGGACCGGGGATTATACAAAGGGGCAACTTCTTACAACCAATTCTGGCTCAACCGTGCGCGCCTTCGCGCTTCCTTGCGGCCCGACGGCGCGCGGCGCGGCCTCGCCCGCTCAGCTTGTATAATGCGGCAAGTTCATCCGGCATGCACATATGACCAATACCACCCACTTCGGCTACAAGACCGTCGCCGAGGACCAGAAGGTCCAGGAAGTCGCCAAGGTCTTCCATTCGGTCGCATCGAAATACGACGTCATGAACGACCTGATGTCGGCCGGCCTGCACCGTGCCTGGAAGATGTTTACGATCGCGCAGGCGGGCGTGCGCCCCGGCTTCAAGGTGCTCGACATTGCCGGCGGCACCGGCGACCTGGCCAAGGCCTTCGCGAAGCAGGCGGGCCGCACCGGCGAGGTCTGGCTCACCGACATCAACGAATCGATGCTGCGCGTGGGCCGCGACCGCCTATTGAATAACGGACTGGTGACCCCAACTTTGTTGTGCGACGCCGAGAAACTGCCGTTCCCGGACAATTATTTCGATCGCGTCAGCGTGGCCTTCGGCCTGCGCAACATGACGCACAAGGACCAGGCGCTGGCGGAAATGCGCCGCGTCCTGAAGCCGGGCGGCAAGCTGCTGGTGCTGGAATTTTCCAAGGTCATCGCGCCGCTGCAAAAGCCGTACGACCTGTATTCGTTCTCGGTGCTGCCGTGGCTGGGACAGAAGATTGCCGGCGATGCAGAGAGTTACCGTTACCTGGCCGAATCGATTCGGATGCATCCGGACCAGGACACGTTGAAGACGATGATGATTGATGCGGGACTGGAGCGGGTGCAGTATTACAACCTGACGGCGGGTGTGGCGGCATTGCACACTGGTATTAAAATGTAGGAAGAATAGAGGAACAAGCGATGAAAAAATTTGTGGCTACGATGGTGCTGGCGGTGACGGCCGCGTCGATGATTGCGGAAGCAACTGCCCGTCCGATGGGCGGCAAGCGCTCGATCGGGCGCCAGTCGCAACCGGTCCAGCAGATGCAGCAGCCGGCACCGGCGCCGACTCCGGGTCTCCAGCAGCAGCGCGCGCCTGCCGCCGCGCCAGCCGCAGCCGGTGCCGGCGCCGCCGGCGCGGCCGCCGCAGCGGCGAAGCCGAGCATGTGGAAGGGCATCCTGGGGGGCGCCCTGCTGGGCCTCGGCCTGGGCGCGCTGCTGTCGCACCTCGGCATCGGTGGCGCGCTGGCAAGCGCGATCTCGGCGATCCTGATGATCGGCCTGCTGGCACTGGCCGTGCTGTTCATCGTGCGCATGTTCCGTCGCAAGGACACCCCGGCCAACCCGGCCTTCGGTGGCGGCTACGCCAACCCGCAGCCGGCCACCGCCACCCCGGGCGCGGTAGCGACCCCGGAGATCGGCTCGGGCCTGCGCCAGCCGGCGGCGTTCCAGGGTGCGCAAGCCCAGGACGGCGTTTCCCTGAACAAGGGCGGCGCGGCATTCGCTGGCGGCGCCACCGGCGGCGCCCATCACCAGTGGGGCGTGCCGGCCGACTTCGACCAGGAAGCCTTCCTGCGCCACGCGAAAGCCTCGTTCATCCGCATGCAGGCAGCCTGGGACCGCGGCGATACCAACGACCTGCGCGAATTCACCACGCCGGAAGTGTTCGCCGAGCTGAAGATGCAGATCCAGGAACGCGGCGGCGCCGCCGACTTCACCGACGTGGTGACGATCGAAGGCCAGGTGCTGGGCATCGAGACCACGGCCACCGACTACCTGGCCAGCGTGCAGTTCAACGGCATCATCCGTACCGCGCCGAACGAGCCGGGCGAGCCTTTCGTCGAAGTCTGGAACATGTCCAAGCCGCTGTCCGGCCAGGGCGGCTGGGTGCTGGCCGGTATCCAGCAAGTGGCCTGAGGGGACGCTCGATCAAGCTGTTGCGCGTTGCATTGTTCCACCGACTGCCGGCGCGCGACGTTTTCTCGAGCTTCTTAAATAATTATTTTCTGATAATGTTCCGTGCTGCCGGGCTCCTGCCCGGCAAACTGGTAAGATCGAACCGCCCGACTCACCACCGGGCGGTTTTTTCATTTTTGCGCTCATAGTCTATGTTCCCGAGTAATGCCATGCTGGCAACGCCCGCCGTCGCCACGATCAACCACCTGCTGGCCCAGGAAGCCTGGGCGCGGGATGCGCTTGCCCTGCACGCCGGCAAGGAAGCCTGCATCGACACCGGCCACCTGAGCCTGCGCGTGCGTGTGGCGCGCGACGGCATGCTCGAGGCGGGCTCGGGCGAGGGCCCCGCGAACGTGACCATCCGCGTCAAGCTGACCGACCTGCCGCTGATCCTGCAGAACCGCGACCGCGCCTTCTCGTACGTGAAGATCGAAGGCGACGCCGAATTCGCCAATACCATCTCTTCGCTGTCGAAGGGCCTGCGCTGGGATGCCGAGTACGACCTGGAGCGCGTTGTCGGCCCGCTCGGTGCGCGCCGGCTGGTGCAGGGTACGCGCGGCGCGGCCGAAGGTGCGCTCGGCGCCGGCCGCCGCCTGGCCGAGAACGTGGCCGAGTTCCTGCTCGAGGAACGGCCGGTGCTGGTGCGGCCCTCGACCGTCGACGCCTTCGCGGCCGACGTGGTGAAGCTGCGCGATGATGTCGAGCGCACCGCCAAGCGCATTGCAAGACTGGAACAGCGGCTGGCGCAGGCCGTGCCCCCGACGCCCACGCGCGTGATATTGACCCCGGATAGCTGATGATTCTGAAATTCCTGCGCCTGCTGAAAATCCTTGCCGTCGCGACCAAATACGGTCTCGACGAAATCGCGGTGACAAGCCTGCATGCGCCCCGCACCGCGCGCTTCATGAGCACCCTGTTCTTCTGGCGCCGCATCACCTCGCCGCGCGCCATCCGCCTGCGCCAGGCGCTGGAAGAACTGGGGCCGATCTTCATCAAGTTCGGCCAGGTGCTGTCGACCCGGCGCGACCTGATGCCGCAGGATATTGCCGATGAGCTGTCGCTGCTGCAGGACCGGGTCCCGCCTTTCGATTCCGACCTGGCCATCGCCCAGATCACCGAGGCGCTCGGCGCCCATCCGGACGCCCTGTTCGCCAGCTTCGACCGCGTGCCCGTCGCCTCGGCCTCGATTGCTCAGGTGCACTTCGCCACGCTGAAGAACGGCACCGAGGTTGCCGTCAAAGTGCTGCGTCCGGGCATGAAAAAGACCATCGACGAAGACCTGGCGCTGATGGACATGGCGGCCGCGCTAATCGAGAAGGTGTGGGCCGAGAGCCGCCGCTTGAAGCCGCGCGAAGTGGTCGCCGAATTCGACAAGTACCTGCACGACGAACTCGACCTGATGCGCGAAGCGGCCAACGCCAGCCAGTTGCGCCGCAACTTCGCCAATTCGGACTTGCTCATGGTGCCGGAGATGTTCTGGGATTACTGTTCCAGCAGCGTCATCGTGATGGAGCGCATGCGCGGCATCCCGGTATCGCAGATCGACCGCCTGGCCGCCGAGGGCGTAGACCTCAAGAAACTGTCCAGCGATGGCGTGGAAATTTTTTTCACCCAAGTGTTCCGTGATGGCTTTTTCCACGCTGACATGCATCCAGGTAACATCCTGGTGTCGGTGGAGAAGGAAACCTTTGGCCGCTACATCGCGCTCGACTTCGGCATCGTCGGCACCCTCAACGATTTCGACAAGGATTACCTGTCGCAGAATTTCCTGGCCTTCTTCCGGCGCGACTACAAGCGCGTGGCCGAGGCCCACATCGAATCGGGCTGGGCGCCGCGCGACACCCGCGTGGACGAGCTGGAGTCGGCGGTGCGCGCCTGCTGCGAACCGATCTTCGACCGCCCGTTGAAGGACATCTCGTTCGGCCAGATCCTGCTGCGCCTGTTCCAGACCTCGCGCCGCTTCAATGTCGAGGTGCAGCCCCAGCTCGTGCTGCTGCAGAAGACCCTGCTGAACATCGAAGGCCTTGGCCGCCAGCTCGATCCGGAACTCGACCTGTGGAAGACGGCCCGGCCCCACCTCGAGCGCTGGATGGGCGAGCAGATGGGCTGGCGGGGCCTGGTCGAGCGCCTGCACGCCGAGGCGCCGCGCTACGCCCATATCTTCCCGCAGCTGCCGCGCCTGCTGCACCAGACGCTCGAGCGCCAGGCGCATTCCAGCGTCACAGCCACCCACAACGGCCAGCCGATATCGCAGACCGACCTGCTGGCCATGGTGCTGCTCGAGCAGCGCCGCACCAATCGCTGGCTGGGAACGCTGACCGTCATTGTCCTGCTCGCCAGCGCGGTCGGCATCGCAGCGGTCGGCTGGTTCTATGGCGCCTGAAACGCCGGCCGGGGCGCCCGCAGCGGCACCCGCTTTCGCCAGCCGCGATCCGCTCAGTCCGCAATTCTGGGACGAACGTTTTGAAAAAGCGTTCACGCCCTGGGATCGCGGCGGCGTGCCGCAGGCGCTGCGCGACTTCGTGGCGCGCAGCCCGGGTCCGCTGGCAACCCTGATTCCCGGCTGCGGCAGCGCCTACGAACTCGTCTTCCTTCTTGATGCCGGCTGGGACGCCACGGCGATCGACTTCGCGCCTCAAGCCGTCGCGCGCGGCAAGGCGCAGGCGGGGCAGTGGGCGGAGAGGGTGGTGCAGGCCGATTTCTTCGCCTGGCAGCCGCAGCGCCCGCTCGAGCTCATCCATGAATGCGCCTTCCTGTGCGCGATGCCGCCCGCCATGTGGCCGAAGATCGCGGCCCGCTGGGCCGGGTTGCTGGCGCCCGGCGGTCGGGTGGCCGGGTTCTTCTTTTTTGACCAAACGGTAAAAGGTCCGCCGTTCGGGATCGAGAGGGAGGCCCTGGACGCGCTGATGGCGCCGTATTTCGATTGCATCGAAGATGCGCCGGTCCATGATTCGATTCCCATCTTTGCCGGCAAGGAACGCTGGATGGTCTGGCAGAAGCGCTGAGCCAAAAGAAAAGCCCGCATGCGCGGGCTTCGGAAGTACAGCGTTCTTTTACGGACCAGCGGCGGTGCAGCACCGCGCAAAATCTTCTGTTTCTTCTTAACTTGGGGCAGCAGAGTTTGCTCTACTGCCAACATGTCTTCAAGAAAGATGCTATTTAATCACTTGGCACTGTGCTTGAGCAAACGAAACATTCGTGCGCGATGACGAAAAACAACACCTCGCGCGTGCCGGCTACCCGCACCAGCCCGGCCGACAAGGGCAAACCGGGCAACTTCGGGCGTAAAAGCTTTATAATTCAGGGTTTTTGAAGATTTTTGCGGAGTGCCACATGCCGATTTACGCTTACCGCTGCGATGAATGCGGTTTTACCAAAGATGTACTGCAAAAAATTTCTGACCCGGTCCTGACCGCGTGCCCCTCCTGTGGCAAGGAAGCCTTCAAAAAGCAAGTCACCGCTGCCGGCTTCCAGCTCAAGGGCACGGGCTGGTATGTCACCGACTTCCGCGGCGGCACGCCGCCGGCGACGGGTACCGCGTCGGGCAACGGGTCGGGTTCCGCTGCGGCCCCGGCTGCAGCCGCGACCGGCGACAGCGCTGGCGCCAGCGCCAGCGCCGCCGCCAGCACGCCGGCCCCGGCCAGCAGCGACAAGAGCGGTACTTGAAATTAGACAAGCAGTAGCAGTAACCAAGCAGGCGGCCGGCAACGGCCGCAGCCGAACAAGAACAAGAGAGCCCGATGCGTAAATACTTCCTCACCGGTTTGCTGGTCCTGGTGCCCCTGGTGATCACGGCCTGGGTGCTGATGCTGATCATCAGCACCCTCGACCAGTCGCTGCTGTTCGTGCCGGCAGCCTGGCAACCGCGCGAGCTGTTCGGCATGGACGTGCCAGGCGTCGGCGCGGTCCTGACGCTGGCCATCGTGTTCCTCACTGGCTTGCTGACCAACAACCTGGTCGGCGGCTACATCGTGCGCCTGGGCGATCGCATCATGAAGCGTATCCCGGTGGTCAGCTCGCTGTACGGCAGCGTCAAGCAGGTATCGGACACGCTGTTCTCGTCCTCTGGCAACGCGTTCCGCACCCCCGTGCTGATCCCGTACCCGCACGCGGATTCCTATACCATCGCTTTCCTCACCGGCGCGCCGGGCGGGGATGTGAAGAACCACCTGGTGGGCGACTACGTGAGCGTGTATGTGCCGACCACCCCGAACCCGACCTCGGGCTTCTTCCTGATGATGGAACGCAGCAAGGTCGTGGAACTGAACATGTCGGTCGACGCGGCGCTCAAGCACATCGTCTCGATGGGCGTCGTCGCTCCCGAATAAAGAACAGCTGAACAAGCGCAGCAAGCAAAGAACATGGGGCCGTCGCAGGCGACGGCGCCTTCACGAATCAACCAACCTGGAACGAAAACTATGTCCTCCATGCGTACTCACTACTGCGGCCTCGTCACTGAGGAACTGCTGGGCCAAACCGTCAGCCTGTGCGGCTGGGTGCACCGTCGCCGCGACCACGGCGGCGTGATCTTCATCGACCTGCGCGACCGCGAAGGCCTGGTGCAGGTGGTCTGCCACCCGGATAACGCCGAGGTGTTCAAGGCCGCGGAACACGTGCGCAACGAGTACTGCTTGCGCATCACCGGTACCGTGGTGAATCGCCTGGAAGGCACCGCCAACGCCAACCTGAAGTCGGGCAAGATCGAGATCAACACGACCGGCCTGGAAGTGCTGAACGCGTCGGTGCCGGTGCCGTTCCAGCTGGACGACGACAACCTGTCGGAAACCACCCGCCTGACCCACCGCGTGCTCGACCTGCGCCGCCAGCAGATGCAGCACAACCTGCGCCTGCGCTACAAGGTGTCGATGGAAGTGCGCAAGTACCTCGACAACCTGGGCTTCATCGACATCGAAACCCCGATGCTGACCAAGTCGACCCCGGAAGGCGCACGCGACTACCTGGTGCCGTCGCGCGTGAACCCGGGCAACTTCTTCGCGCTGCCGCAGTCGCCGCAGCTGTTCAAGCAGCTGCTGATGGTCGCCAACTTCGACCGTTACTACCAGATCACCAAGTGCTTCCGCGACGAAGACCTGCGCGCCGACCGCCAGCCGGAATTCACGCAAATCGACTGCGAAACCTCGTTCCTGACCGAGCAGGAAATCCGTGACCTGTTCGAGGACATGATGCGCGTCGTGTTCAAGAACGCGGCCGGCATCGACCTGCCGAACCCGTTCCCGGTGATGGACTTCGCCACCGCCATGGGCTCCTACGGTTCGGACAAGCCGGACATGCGCGTGAAACTGCAGTTCACCGAACTGACCGAACTGATGAAGTCGGTCGAGTTCAAAGTCTTCAACAGCGCCGCCAACATGGCCGGCGGCCGCGTGGTCGGCCTGCGCGTGCCGCAGGGCGGTTCGATGCCGCGTTCGGAAATCGACGCGTACACCCAGTTCGTCGCCATCTACGGCGCCAAGGGCCTGGCCTACATCAAGGTCAACGAGAAGGCCAAGGGCCGTGACGGCCTGCAGTCGCCGATCGTCAAGAACATCTCCGACGAAGTCCTGGCGCAGATCCTGGAACTGACGGGCGCCGAAGACGGCGACCTGATCTTCTTCGGCGCGGACAAGGCCAAGGTCGTCAACGACGCCATGGGCGCGCTGCGCGTGAAGATCGGCCATTCGGAATTCGGCAAGAAGGCCGGCCTGTTCGACGACGTGTGGGCGCCGCTGTGGGTGGTCGACTTCCCGATGTTCGAGTACGACGAAGACGGCGACCGCTGGAACGCCACCCACCACCCGTTCACCGCGCCGAAGGACGGCCACGAGGACATGCTGGAATCGAACCCGGGCGCCTGCGTCGCCAAGGCCTACGACATGGTCCTGAACGGCTGGGAACTGGGCGGCGGCTCGATCCGTATCCACCGCGAAGACGTGCAGAGCAAGGTGTTCCGCGCCCTGAAGATCGACGCCGAAGAAGCGCAGCTGAAGTTCGGCTTCCTGCTCGACGCCCTGCAGTACGGCGCGCCGCCGCACGGTGGCCTGGCCTTCGGCCTGGACCGCCTGATCACCCTGATGACCGGCTCCGAGTCGATCCGCGACGTGATCGCCTTCCCGAAGACCCAGCGCGCGCAGGACCTGCTCACCAACGCGCCGTCGGAAGTCGACGAGAAGCAGCTCAAGGAACTGCACATCCGCCTGCGTAACGAACCGAAGGTTGCTTGAACCGTAGGGTGGTCGGCTATGCCGACCGCGCGTTCAACCAACGCGGGCATGACCGATCGCCGGTTTTGCCCGCGTTTGTTTTATCTGCCCTCATGCCCCACAAAATCCCCGAATCCGTCCTGGTCGTCATCCATACCTCCGACATGGAGGTGCTCTTGATCGAACGCGCCGACCGCCCGGGTTTCTGGCAATCCGTCACCGGCTCGCTCGACGCCCACGACGAACCCTTGATCCAGACCGCCGCCCGCGAACTGTTCGAGGAAACCGGCATCGTGGCCGACGGAGAAGATATCCGCCTGCGCGACTGGGGGCTGTCCAACATCTACGAGATCTACCCCGTCTGGCGCCACCGCTATGCGCCCGGCGTCACCCACAATACCGAGCACGTGTTCTCGGTCTGCGTCCCGCGCGACATCCCCATCCTCCTGAGCCCGCGCGAGCACACGCAATACGCCTGGCTGCCTTACCTGGAAGCCGCGGACCGCTGTTTCTCGTCCTCGAACGCCGAAGCCATCCTGCAATTGCCAAGGCACATTTCACGCTAAGCGCACGATTGGGGCCGGTTCAGGAAGGGCCATCCCGGGTTGTTGTTAGAATGTTCCCATGAAGATTCGTGTGGCTACCTACAACATTCACAAGGGCGTCTCGTCGCTGCGCAGCCAGCCGCGTGTGATCGCGCTGAAGAAAGCGATCGCCGAATTCAATGCCGATGTCGTCTTTCTCCAGGAAGTGCAGGGCCGGCACGACCGCTTCCAGGCGCGCTACGGCAGGGAAGACCTGGCGCACCGGCACTGGCCCGAGACGGCCCAGTACGATTATTTCAAGGGCGAGAAGCACCACAGCGCCTACGGCATGAACGCCGTGTACGACCACGGCCACCACGGCAATGCGCTGCTGAGCGCCTTCCCGATCGAGAATTCGCACAACCACGACGTCTCCGACCACGCCTACGAGCAGCGAGGCATCCTGCATTGCGTGCTCAACACGCAGGCCGGCAGGGTCCACTGCTATGTCGTGCACCTGGGCCTGTTCGAGGGCAGCCGCGGGCGCCAGACGGCGGCGCTGATCGAGGCCGTCAAGGCCTCGTCCGACGGCGAGCCGGTGATCATCGCCGGCGACTTCAACGACTGGCGCAACACCCTGAGCGACCGCCTGCGCAACGAGCTGGGCGTGGTCGAAGTGTTCGACGAACTGGGACCGAAGTCGCCGCTGGGCGACATGGTGCGCAGCTGGGCCGGCCGCAAGCCGCGCCTGGCGCCGGCGCGCACCTTCCCAGCGGTGCTGCCCTGGTTCCGCCTCGACCGCATCTACGTGCGCGGCTTCAAGGTGGACAACGCCCAGGTGATGCACGGGGCGCTGTGGGCCAAGCTCTCCGACCACGCACCGATCGTGGCCGAACTCCAACTGACGTAGAGCGCCCATGCGCTCCGTCACCTTTATAGACAACAACGACGTCACCCTGCTGGAGAGCGGCACCGCGTTCTTCCCGGCGCTGGTGGCCGCGCTCGACGCGGCGCAATACGAGGTCCTGTTCGAGACCTACATCTTTGCCGAGGACGACACCGGCCATACCATCCGCGACGCCTTGATCCGCGCCGCGCAGCGCGGCGTGAAAGTGCGGGTGCTGGTGGACTGGATCGGCACCGAGCACCGCCCCTGCGCCCGCCTGGGCGAAGCATTTTCCGAGACCGGCGTGCAGTACCGCGTCTTCAATCCCTGGTGCAGGCGCGGCATCGCGCGTTCGCATCGCAAGATCGTGGTCGTCGATCGCGCCGTCGCCTTTGTCGGCGGCATCAACATCAACGACGACTGGCACTGCGACCATGCGGACCACCATCGCCTGCCGGCGCCGCGCTGGGATTTCACGGTGCAGGTACGCGGCCCGCTGGTGACGCAGATCCACGACGAGGCGCAGGGGCAGTGGTTGCGTGCCGGCCACATGCGGCTGCGCCAGCGCATTGCCCTGTTTCGCGACATGCGCAGGCAGCCTCCGATGTCCTGCCAGAACCCGGCGCGCGCCGCTTTCGTCGTGCGCGACAACCTGCGCAACCGCAGCACGATCCAGCGCGCCTACCTGCAGGCGCTCGGCCGGGCGCGCGAGAGCGTGCTGCTGGCCACGCCGTACTTCGCGCCCGGGCGCAAGTTCCGCAAGGCGCTGGCCCATGCGGCGCGGCGCGGGGTGCGGGTGACGCTCCTGATCGGGGTCGGGGAGTTCCGCATCCAGGACATGGTCGCGCACTCCTTCTACCCCAAGCTGCTGGCCGACGGCATCAACGTGGTCGAGTACCGCAAGACCCAGCTGCACGCCAAGGTGGCGGTGGTCGACGACGACTGGGCGACGGTCGGCTCGAGCAACTGCGACGGCCTGTCGCTGTTCCTGAACCAGGAAGCCAATGTCGTGGTGCTCGACCAGAAGTTTGCCGCCACCTTGCGGGCCCACATCGAGCACGGCATCGCCGATGGCGTGCCGATCCGTGCCGAGGAGTTCAAGCATATCGGCTGGATTCGGCGTGCGAGCTATGGATTGGCGTACATGATGTATAAACTGGTGATGCGGATCTTCGCGATCGGCTACGCATGACAGCAAGCAAGGAAACGACACGACATGGAAGACAACAACGTACGCATCGACAAATGGCTGTGGGCCGCACGCTTTTTTAAAACACGCTCGATGGCGACCGACGCGATTGACCGCGGCCGCGTGCGCATCGACGGCGAACCGATCAAGCCGGCGCGCAACGTCAAGGTGAACGACAAACTTGTCATCGACAACGGCTCGGACCGCTGGGAAGTGATCGTGGCGGCCATCTCGGACAAGCGCGGTCCGGCGCCGGTGGCACGCACCCTCTATTTCGAGACCGACGAGAGCATCGCCAAGCGCGAGAACGACAAGACGGCGCGCCGGCTGTTCCCGGAGCCGAGCATGGACATCAAGGGGCGTCCGACCAAGCGCGACCGCCGCGCGATCACCCGCATCGGCGAGGAATAGTCATAGTGCGCGACGGTAGGGTGGCCGGCTTGCCGACCGCGCGTTCAACAGCCGTGGATAGGCACGCAGTTTCTCCTGGCGCCACAGTTTCGCCTTCTTTGCCTCCGGGAATGTAGAATGCCCTTTTCCCGGCCGCAAGGATCGCTGAAGCGCATGTCGATGCGCGCAGCAGGTTCGCGGCCTCCGCCAACCTCTTCATCCGATCTCCATGCAGACTGCTGTTCCCCTCGTCACCAACGATGCCGTCGTGCTCGGCCTCCTCGCAACGATCCTGGGCCTCGTCTTCTGGACCGCCTCGCGGCCCGATGGCTTCTGGAAGAAATTCTATACCTATGTGCCGGCCTTGCTGCTGTGCTACCTGCTGCCGGCCATCCTGAACACCCTGGGTGTCATCGACGGTAGCCTGTCGAAGCTGTATCCGATGGCGCGCGACTACCTGCTCCCGAGTGCGCTGGTACTGCTTTGCATTGCCATCGATTTCGGCGCCATCGTGCGGCTCGGCCCGAAGGCGATCATCATGTTCCTGACCGGCACCGCCGGCATCATGCTGGGCGCTGTGGCCTCGTTCGAGATCATGCGCGTGATCCACCCCGAGACGGTGGCGGGCGAGACCTGGCGCGGCATGACCACCATTACGGGCGCCTGGATCGGCGGCGGCGCCAACCAGGCGGCCATGAAAGAAGTGTTCGAGGTCAACGCCAACGTGTTCGGCCAGTTTGTCGCGGTTGACGTGCTGGTGGCCAACGTCTGGATGGCCGTGGTGCTGTTCCTGGCCAGCCGTTCCCAGGCCTTCGATCGCTGGACCGGGGCCGACCTGAGCGCCATCAATGCCCTGAAGACGCGCATCGAGACCTACCAGGCCCAGCATGCGCGCATGCCGACCCTGACCGACGTGATGGTGATCCTGGCGGTCGGCCTGGCCGTCACCGGCCTGTCGCATGCACTCACGGGGCCGATGATCGAGTGGATCAACAGCCTGCCACAGGAGTGGCGCCTGAGGGACTACAGCCTGACCTCGTCCTTCTTCTGGATCGTGGTGTTCGCCACCACCTTCGGCCTGCTGCTCAGTTTTACGAAGGCGCGCAGCCTGGAAGGCGCCGGTGCCTCCACCATCGGCTCGGCCATGCTGTACTTCCTGGTCGCCACCATCGGCATGCAGATGGACCTGAACGCGCTGCTCGACCGCCCATGGCTGTTCGTGCTGGGCGTGATCTGGATCTGCGTGCACGGCGGCCTGATGCTGCTGGTGGCCAAGCTGATCCGCGCGCCGCTGTTCTTCATGGCAGTCGGCTCGCAGGCCAACGTCGGCGGCGCGGCTTCGGCGCCGGTGGTGGCCACCGCCTTCCATCCTTCGCTGGCGCCGGTCGGCGTGCTGCTGGCGGTGCTCGGCTATGCGCTCGGCACCTATGCCGCCTATATCACCGGCCTGATGTTGCGGGCGCTGGCGACCTGAGGCCGGCCTGGCCGGCTTCCTGCGCGGTGCCGGCCAGGTGGCCCGTCTTGAGATAGAACGTCACCCCCGAGGGGGCTGCCGTGAACCCGGGACAGGCGCCGGCGGGCAGCCTGATCCAGGTGCCGCGTTCGTAGCGCCGGCCGGCTGCGACGATCGCCCCGTCGAGAACGAGCAGCTCGGCCCCGCCTGGCCCATCGTCGAGGATGGCCTGGCCCGGCACCAACCGCTGCAGGCAGACCTGTTCATCGGGGCTCGAGAACAGCGGACAGACAGCGCCTTGCCCGTGGCGCTGCCAGCAGGACGGATCGCGCGTGTCGATCCGCACGCGGCGCTTGTCGCTTGCTGCCATCTGCCGCAGCTTGACGAAGATGAGGGCGCCTTCGCGGCTGAAGGGCTGATGCGTCGAATCCGGCGGATTACGCAGGTACCAGCCTGCGGGAAAATCGGCGCTTTCGTCCGAAAAGGTGCCGGACAGGACCAGGATCTCTTCGCCGCCCGGATGCGCGTGCGCAGGGAAGTGCGAATCCGGCGCGTAGCGCACCAGGCTGGTCGCACGGGCCTGCTCGGCGCCGATCCGGTCCAGCATGACGCGCTCGACGCCGCCCTGGGGCGAAGCCACCCACTGGTATTGGTCGGGCGTGACGACGACGGGACGGGAGAAATCTGCGTTGATGAGCATGGCGCTTCCGAAGTGGACAGGGAGGGCAGGTGCGGCCTCCCATGATAACGACTTGTCGGGCGGCCCGTTACAGTGCCTCCTCGGGCATGGTTTGCGTTGCCAGCGGAAGCCACAGGCACGCCAGCGCGCCTTGCGCATCCGGACGGGCGGTGAGGGTCAGTCCGCCCTCATGGGCCTCGGCGATATGCCGGGCCAGCGCCAGCCCGATACCCGCCCCTGCCGCCTTGGTGGTAAAGAAGGGCGTGAAGAGGTTCTTGGTTTCCGGTGGCCCGGGTCCATCGTCTTCCACTTCGATGACCAGGCGCGTCGCGGTGCGGCGCCAGCGCAGCCGGACGCCGCCCCCGGTCGTTTGCGCCGCCTCGACGGCATTATGCAGCAGGTTGATCAGTGCCTGCGCAAGCTGGTCGGGATCGGCCCGCAACAACATGTGCTCGGTGCTCTCGCACCGTATCGGCAGGCGCTGCTCCAGGCGTACCAGCCGGTCGGCCAGTTCGTACAGGTCCAGGTGGCGCATGTTCGGCGGCGGCAGTTGCGCCAGCCGGCTGCAACTGGCGAGGAACCTGCCGAGTGAAGCGGCCCGGTCCGCAATGACATCCAGTGCACCGTCGAAGTCCTCGCGCCAGTCGGGCGGCAGCGGCTCGCGCCTGACCAGCGTCGACAAGGTGCCCGCCATCGAACTGATGGGCGCGAGGGAATTGTTGACTTCATGTCCCAGTACGCGCAGCAAACGCTGCCAGGCCAGGCGCTCTTCTTCGCGCAATACCCGGCCCAGGTCGTTAATGACCAGCAGGTGGCCGCGATGCCCGCCGCTGCGCAGCAAGGTATGGCGCACTTCGAACCTGCCGGTTTTCCCGGGGAAGGCATGGCTCAGCACGCGCACGGGCGAACCGCTCAACCATTGGTCCAGCCCCAGCTCGGCGGCACACATGTGAAACAGGCGTTTCTCTTCGGCGCCAAGCAGGCGGTGTCCGGCCGGATTGGCCAGGCGCAGGCGCTGCCTGTCGTCGAAGGTGAAGACGGCGCTGTCGAGTGCCGACAGGGTCTTGCCGAGCAGGTGCGTCGCTTCTTCGAATTGCAAGCGTTCGCGCTGCAGGCGGTCGGCCAGCGCGTTGAAGTCGTACATCACTTCGCGCAGGACGCTGGTCGATGCGCCGCGCAGGCTGTAGTCGCCCTCGCGCAGGGCTTCCAGCAGGCCAAGCAAGGTATGCAACGGGAACATCAGGCGCCGGTATTGCCAGCGCACCAGCAGTCCGGTGACGATTGCGCCGCTGATCCAGATCGCCCAAAGCGCTGGCTCCCCGAGCCGGTGCGCCCAGACCGTCACCCCGCCGCAGACCAGGCCCGGCAAGGTCGTCGCCAGGGCGCCAAGGAGGACGGTCCGTTCCAGCCTGCGCAGTCCTTGCCGGCCGTCCTGCACGGATTCAGCTGTCCCTGGCATCGTCGTCTTCCGGACGCAGGTCATGCTTTTCGAGGCGCCGGTACAGCGATTGGCGGGTGATGCCGAGCATGTCGGCCGCCTGCTGGGCATTGCCGCGGTGGCGTTTCAGGGCCCGCTGCACCAGCCAGGCCTCGGCCTGCTCCAGTGTCATGTCTTCGATGCCGTGCGCCGCCCTGGCGCTGCCGGCCAGGCCGAGCACATCGGCGTCGACCTGCTCGTGGTCGCTCAGCAGGACGGCCCTTTCCATCAGGTGCTGCAACTCGCGGACATTGCCGGGCCAATGCCAGGCCAGCAAGGCCCGTTCGGCCGCAGGCGACAGTCGCAGGCCATCGCGGCGATAGCGTGCCGCATGGCGCGCCAGGAATGCCCGGGCCAGCGGCAGGATGTCCTGCGACCGTTCCCGCAGCGGCGGCAGGCGGATTTCCAGCGTATTGAGGCGATAGAGGAGGTCGCGGCGAAAGCGGCCTGCGTCGACTTCCTGCGCCAGGTCCGCATTGGTCGCCGCGATCAGGCGTACGTCGACGCGCTGGGTGCGCGACGAGCCGAGCCGCTCGAACTCGCCGTCTTCCAGCACGCGCAGCAGCTTCGGTTGCTGGGAGAGCGGGAGATTGCCCACCTCGTCGAGGAACAGCGTGCCCCCGTCGGCCAGTTCGAAGCGGCCCACGCGCTCGGTCCTGGCATCGGTGAAGGCGCCGCGGGCGTGGCCGAACATCTCCGATTCGAACACGGTTTCGGAGATGCCGCCCATGTTGACCTTGACGAGCGAACGCGTGGCGCGCGCGGAGCGATCGTGCAACAGCTGTGCCACTGCGCCCTTGCCGGTACCGTTCTCGCCCAGGACCAGGACATTGGCGTCGCTCGCCGCGATGCGCTCGACCAGCATCATCACCTTGTGCATGGCGGGTGATTCGGCGATGATCTCCGGGTTGCCTGCGGCGCCGCGTAACAGCGCGTTTTCCGCCTCGAGCCGGCGCTGGCGGCGCGCTCCTTCGCTTAAGGCGATCTGTGCGCGCAAGACCTGCAGCACGCGCGCGTTTTCCCAGGGTTTTTCGATGAAGTCGGCGGCGCCGTGGCGCATCGCCTCTACCGTCAACGGGATATTGCCCCATGCCGTCATCACGACCACCGGCAAGTCCGGGCTGGCCTGCTTGATTTTCCTGAGCAGATCCATCCCTTCATCGCCCGAGCTTGCGCCACGGCTGAAATTGCAGTCGATCAGGGCGCAGGAGAATTCATGCCGCCGGAGGCACTCCAGCGCCTCGCCGGGACTGGCCGCGTTCTCGCTCGCGATGCCTTCCGACTTGAGCAAGAGGCGCAGGGCTTCCCGCACCTCTCTCTGATCATCTGCCAGCAAGACAGCAGGGCGGCTTGGAGGTGTCATCCGGGTGTTCTTTCAACAATGTAATGCTCAATTTCAATTTTCTCACAAACGGCTGGCAGTGCTATTCGCCGCGCAGGGCGCGCATGGGCTGCACGCGCGCCGCTTTCCAGGCGGCCGGCAGGCAGGCCAGCAGACCTGCCGCAGCCAGGGTCGCGCACACGCCGGCCAGGGATACGGGGTCGGGTGCGCTGGTGCCGAGCGTTGTCGCCACTGTGGAAAAGACCCGGGGCAGGGCGATGGCGAGTCCCACGCCGCAGGCCAGGCCGACGACAATCTGGGCCATCCCGGAGCGAACGACCAGTCGCAGCAGCCGGGCAGGGGAGGAGCCGAGCGCGAGGCGCACGGCGAACTCGCGCTCGCGGGCCGCCACCGACACCGCCATGACCGCATACAGGCCCGAGGCGGCGAGCAGGAGCGCCAGCACGGCGAAGACACCGACCAGCATCAGGTTGATCCGCAAATCGGCCGTGGTGTCGCGTACGACGTCGTCCATCGCGTGCATACCGCTGATCGGCTGCTCCGGGGCGACTTCGGCCACTGCCTTGATCACACGGTCGCGGTATGCATCGGGGGCACCGTTGACCTTCAATGCGAAGCGCAGCGGTTCCAGGCGGCGAAATGCCAGCATCACCTCGTCCTGCACCTGGGCCAGCGGCAGGTACACCATCTCGGGCGCCGCACCGGCAGGGCCGAATTGGCGGGTGTCGGCGACGACACCGACGATGCGCGCCGTCCACAGACTGGCGCCTTCTCCGCGCTGGATCTTCTTGCCCAGTGCCTGGCCGCCGTACTGTGCCTCGGCCAGCGCGCGGTTGACGATGGCCACCGGTTCGCCGCCTGCCACGTCGCTGCGGCCGAACGCACGCCCGTCCAGCATGCGGATGCCGAACAGGTCGAAGAAGCCGGGTTCGATGCCGCGGTATTCGGCAGCAAATTCGGCGCCTGCCGGCTGGCGCAGGTCTCCCACCATGAAGCGTCCCAAAGGACCGCCTGCCGGGAGGTTCGTCGTTGCGCTCGCCTGCGCCACGCCCGGCAGCAGTTGCAGCCGCTCCACCAACCGCTGCGCCATGGCGTGCACCGATGCCGTGTCCGGGTAAGTGGCCGCGACCGGTGACAGCTCGAAGGTCAGGATGCCCCGGCTCGAGAACCCGAGTGGCACCTTGGACAAGTCATGCAGGGTATGCAGGAACAGCCCGGCGCACGACAGCAGCGCGGTCGCCATGGCGACCTGCACGACAACCAGCATGCGGCCGAGACGTCCGCCATGGCGTCCGATGCCCGAGCGGCCGCCCTCGCGCAGCGTGTCGATGGCCCCCGGCCCGTGCCCGCGCAGCAGGCCGGGCAGCGTGGCCAGCAGGGCGCCGGCCACACTCAGCAGCAAAGCGAGCAACCAGGAGGCCCAGCCCATCTGCAGCCCGCCGTTGGCCAGCCATTGCGCAGGCATGACGCCGCGCAGCAGGGCGATTCCCGCCGTAGCCAGTCCCATGCCCAGCAGTGCGCCGCAGATCCCGACCAGCAGGCCCTCTGCCAGCGACGGCAACGCCAGGCGCAGCCTTGGCGCGCCGAGGGCGCTGCGTACCGCCGTGTCGTGGGAGCGTGCCAGCGCGCGCAGCAGCATCAGGTTGACCAGGTTGACCACGGCAATCAGGAGCAGCAGGGCGGCGCTGCCGAGGAACATCATGAGTACTTGCCGGTCCCGGGTCTGCAGGGTGTCCTGCAAATCCCGTGCGACAAACGCGACATTGAGCCAGTCTGTGTCGTTCCTGGCTTCGTACAGCGCATGCAGCCGGGCGTGGATTTGTGCGCTTGCTTCGGCCGGCGTGATCCCATCGGCGAGGCGCGCGACCAGCCGGTAGTTCCTGCCCTCGTCGCTGTCTTCGGGCAGGGCCGCGGGAAGCATGATGTCGCCTTTGACGCCGGGATTCCGGAAGTCCTCCGGCAGCACGCCGACGATGGTATAGGCGGCACCTTCGGCACGCAGGGTGCTGCCGATGACATCCGGCCTGCCCTCGAAACGCTGTTGCCAGAAGCGGTAGCCGAGAATCACCGCGCGCGGTCCGTTGGGACTGTCTTCCTCCGCGCTGAAATTGCGTCCCAATGCCGTGTCGATGCCCAGCGTGGGCAGCAGGTGGCGGTCGCCACGCAGCGCCGCGACCACTTCGGGGGTGCCGTTGCTCACCACGTTCATGGTGGGCGAATGCGCCGCGTACAGCGCCATCGAACGCAGCGCCGCCAGGCCCCGCAAGTGGCGATACTGCTCGGGAGAGATCATACGCACCTCGGTTTTCGGCATCGGCCCCACCGCGACCAGGCGTGCCGGCTCGGCATAGGGCAATGGCTGGAGCAGGACGTCGCCGATCAGGGTCAGCACGGCCGCCATGGCGCCCACGCCCAGTGCCAGCACGACGGACGCCAGGGCCAGGAAGCCCGGTTTGCGCAGGTTGGCACGCCAGGCATGCCAGATTTCGCCAAGCCAGACCGTCATGCTGCAACCCCGCCTTGCATGCCGATCAATGCATCCAGCCGTTGTTCGTCTTCGCGGCGCATGCGATGGAAGGTTTCTTCATCGACCATGCGTCCGTCGAACAGGCGAATCTTGCGCTGGGCCAGTTCGGCGTAACGCACATCATGCGTGACCACGCAGATCGTGGCGCCGCCCTTGTGGAGTTCGTCCAGCATGGCGATGACCGCTTCGCCGTTGCGTGAATCGAGATTGCCGGTCGGTTCGTCAGCCAACAGGATGGCCGGCCGGCCGGCAAGCGCACGCGCCACCGCGACACGTTGCTGCTGTCCGCCGGACAGTTGCGAGGGGTAGTGGCGCATGCGGTGCGCCATGCCGACGCGTTCCAGGGCTTCGTGCGCCCGGGCGCGGCGCTGGGCAGCGCCCAGGTCGTGGCGAAAGCTCAGCGGCAGTTCCACGTTTTCCTGCACGGTCAGGTCGCCGATCAAATTGAAGGCCTGGAAGATGAAGCCGATCTCCGCATTGCGCACGCGTGCGCGTGCCGTGGCGCCCAGCGCCGAAACGTCGTGGCCGTTCAGCACGTAATTGCCGGACGACGCCGTGTCGAGCAGGCCCAGGATCGACAGCAAGGTCGTCTTGCCGCAGCCGGATGGCCCGGAAATCGAGACGTACTCGCCCCGGTGGATGTCGAGATTCACGTCATGCAGTGCATGGGTTTCGACTTCGTCGGTCTGGAACACCTTGCCGATGCCGCGCAGGGTGATGACTGGTTCGCTGGTATTCATTGTTTTTGTCCCCGGTTTTGGATGTTGTTGTTTGTGCGGCCGCGTTCATTGCAGGCGGATGCGTTCGTGGCCGGCCCACCGGCTGGTGTCGGAAAGGATGACCTGGTCGTCCTGCTGCAAGCCCTCGAGCACCTGGACCCGGTCCACGGAAACCGCGCCGGCACGTACCTGGACGCGCGACGCAGTTTTGCCGTCCGGATCGAGCCGGAGCAGGCTCAGATGGCGGTTGGGCTGCGCCAACGGCGGGCGTCCCACCGACAGTACGCCGCGGTGCAGGGCTACCCGGATGCGTCCGTCGACCGAGAGATCCGGCCTGGCGCCCGGGGGCAGTTCACCGGCCAGGGCCACGTCGACCTGGACGCTGCCGTTGCGTACTGCCGGATCGATCCGATCGACCTTGCCTTCGATCTTGCCGTTGTGGGTGTCGACGAGCGCCGGCATCCCGACGGCGACATCCTTGGCCTGCAGTTCCGATACCTGCAAGCGGGCGATCAACACATCCTGGCGTGCCACGCGTGCCAGGTTGGCGCCCACAGTCACTTGCGTCCCCTCCTGGACAGCCACTTCCTGCAAGACCCCGGCAATGCCTGCCCTGACCTCGAGCGCGCCGGCCTGGCGTTGACGCAGCAACAATGTACTACGCTGCTGTTGCAACCGGGCTTCCACCGAAGCCATCTGCGCTTTCACGCTGGCGGCAAAGCCCTCGAGCCGCTCCTTCTCGATGTCCAGACGTTTCTTCTGTTGTGCAAACGCGATCTGCCCCTGCTCGTACTGCACGCGTGGAATCACCTGCAACTGGACTGCCCTGGTGTCTGCCTCGGATTTTACTTGCGCCATGGCATAGTCGGCCTCGGCCTGGGCGAGGCCGGTTCGTACGCTCAGCAGCTGCGAGTTCAGCTCGGCGCGCTTGCTGGCCACCTCGGCCTCGGCAGCGGCCACCTGCGCCCTGGCGGAGCGGAGGTTTTCCTCGATCTCAGGATTGCCAAGACGTATCAGGACTGTATCCGGCTGCACCGTAGAGCCGGGCCAGACCAGGATTTCCTGGACCTGTGCCGGGCTGGCGGCAGCCAGCCAGCGGCTGGAGCGCGGCACCAGCGTTCCGCTGGCGCGGATCTCCTGCAGCATGTCGCCACGCGTGACCTGGCCGATCCACAGGCTGGTGCGTTCCACCTCCGGCAAGGCAGGGCCAATCCACCAGAGAAAGAGGCAACAGGCGGCAACCGCTGTCGCGCCTCCCGCCAGCGTCAGCTTGAGACGGCGGCGCTTCTGTATTTTGAGAGAGGGGTTCGTGATGTCCATGCCTCCCATTCAGCAATTACTGTGCCAATCTCTTTTCGGCGGCAATAAGGCAATGCAAGCAGAAAAACGTGTTGTTCGGCGCATCCGGAACGACGCGGCGAGCCGTTTTCGGACGACTTGCCCACGTTTCGTACGGATTCGGACAAGCCGGTGAGCCCATTGGGCCCAGTGAGCCCAGTGAGCCCAACGCGCCGCATGCGCGCACGTACCCATCCGTGTACACCACGCATGCGCAAAATGCGGTACCTTTACATCTGCGACAACGTTGTCCGCGCCCGGACTTCATGCAGGCAGGTTTTCCCTGCGTGCCGTTGTTTTGCATCAATAGAATCTCGCCTCTAAGTTCCCGTTTGACATTTCAACCCTAGTAGATAATAGTACGAGCGTTCGGATTTTTTCGATTCAGGGGCAGTCATTACTACTTCAGCAAAATTCATGCGCAAGGGCGAACTCACGCGGGCAGCGATCCTGGACGTGGCGCTCGAGCTGTCCAGCCGCGACGGCCTGGAAGGCCTGACCATCGGCCTGCTGGCCGACCGGATGAACATGAGCAAATCGGGCGTGTTCGCGCATTTCGGTTCGCGCGAAGACCTGCAGCTGGAGGTGATCAAGCTGTACCACCACCGCTTCGAGCAGGAAGTGTTCTTCCCGAGCGTGCGCGAGCCGCGCGGCCTGCCGCGCCTGCAGTCGATGTTCGACCGCTGGCTTGCGCGCGTGTCGGTCGAGATCGCGTCGGGCTGCATCTACATCAGCGGCGCCGTCGAGTACGACGACCGTCCGGGCCCGATCCGCGAGGAGCTGGTCAAGATGGTGCAGGCCTGGCAGGGCGCGCTGCTGCGCAGCGCGCGCCAGGCAATCGAGGTCGGCCACCTGCGTCCGGATACCGACGCCGAGCAGCTGGTGTATGAAACGTATGGGCTGATCCTGGCCCTGCACCACGACGCACGTTTCCTGCGCATGCCAGGCGCGGTCGAGCGCGCACGCCGCGGTTTCCAGCGGCTGATCGAGAATTACCGCAATCCGGATATGCCGAAAGGCACGCCGGCGCAGTAAGCCTTGCGCCGGCAGTCAACAAACACACTTTTACCTTCGTTCAGGAGAAAACCATGGGTCAGTACGTCGCGCCAATCCGGGATATGCAGTTCGTTCTGCACGAATTCCTCAACGTCAGCGAAGAGTTCAAGAACCTGCCTGCTTACCAGGAAATCGACGCCGACATCATCAACCAGGTATTGGCTGAAGGTGCGAAGTTCACGCAGGAAGTGCTGTTCCCGCTGAACCATAGCGGCGACCGCGAAGGCTGCCATTTCGACGCCGCCACCAAGGCCGTCACCACGCCGAAGGGCTTCAAGGAAGCCTACCAGCAGTACGTGGAAGGCGGCTGGGCCGCGCTGGCCTGCGATCCGGAATACGGCGGCCAGGGCCTGCCGGTCACCCTGAACAATTCGTTCTACGAGATGCTGAACTCGTCGAACCAGGCATGGACCATGTACCCGGGCCTGTCGCACGGCGCCTACGAGTGCCTGAAGGAGCACGGCACCGACGAGCAGAAGAAGCTGTTCCTGCCGAAGCTGGTCTCGGGCGAATGGACCGGCACCATGTGCCTGACCGAAGCGCACTGCGGCACCGACCTGGGCCTGCTGCGCACCAAGGCCGAGCCGCAAGCCGACGGCACCTACAGCATCACCGGTTCCAAGATCTTCATCTCGGCCGGCGAACACGACATGGCCGAGAACATCGTCCACCTGGTGCTGGCGCGCCTGCCGGACGCACCGGAAGGCTCGAAGGGCATCTCGCTGTTCCTGGTGCCGAAGTTCAAGGTCAATGCCGACGGCTCGCTCGGCGAGCGCAACGGCATCGCCTGCGGCGCTATCGAAGAAAAGATGGGCATCCACGCCAACTCGACCTGCCAGATGAACCTGGACGGCGCCATCGGCACCCTGATCGGCCAGCCGCACAAGGGCCTGCAGGCGATGTTCGTGTTCATGAACGCCGCCCGCCTGGGCGTGGGCATGCAGTCGCTGGGCCTGACCGAAGTCGCGTACCAGAACGCGCTGGTCTATGCCAAGGAACGCATCCAGATGCGTTCGCTGTCGGGCCCGAAGGATCCGAGCAAGCCGGCCGACCCGATCATCGTGCACCCGGACGTGCGCCGCATGCTGCTGACCGCCAAGGCATTCGCCGAAGGCGCGCGCGCGCTGACCTCGTACATCGCGCTGCAGATCGACCGCGAGCTGAACCACCCGGACGAAGCGGTGCGCAAGGAAGCGGCCGGCGAAGTCGCGCTCTTGACCCCGATCGTGAAAGCCTTCATCACCGACAACGGCTGGATCGCGACCTCGGAAGCGATGCAGGTGTACGGCGGCCACGGCTACATCAGCGAGTGGGGCATGGAGCAGTACGTGCGCGACGCCCGCATTAACATGATCTACGAAGGCACCAACACCGTGCAGTCGCTGGACCTGCTGGGCCGCAAGATCCTGATGGACAACGGCACCAAGCTGCGCGCCTTCGGCGAGAAGATCAAGGCCTTCGTGGAAGAGAACGGCCTGGACGAGTCGATGTCCGAGTTCGTGACCCCGCTGGGCGAGCTGGGCGAGAAGGTCAGCAAGCTGACCATGGAAATCGGCATGAAGGCCTTCCAGAACCAGGACGAAGTGGGCGCGGCGGCCGTGCCGTACCTGCGCGTCGTGGGCCACCTGGTGTTCAGCTACTTCTTCGCGCAGATGGCGAAGATCGCGCTGGCCAAGCAGGATTCGGGTGACAAGTTCTACGAGGCGAAGCTGCACACCGCACGCTTCTACTTCGCGCGCCTGTACCCGGAAACCGCCATGCTGATCCGCCAGGCACGCTCGGGCGCATCGAACCTGCTGGCGCTGGACGCAGACCTGTTCTAAGTACATCACGTCGATTTACCACCGTCATCCCCGCGCAGGCGGGGAACCAATGTTGCAAGCGTTTCGATAGCGCATACAAAAATTGGGTTCCCGCCTTCGCGGGAACGACGCTAACCAAGGAATAAGAGATGACTAATTTCATCGTCAAGAAAGTCGCCGTGCTGGGCGCCGGCGTGATGGGCGCGCAGATCGCTGCGCACTGCGTGAACGCCAAGGTGCCGGTCGTGCTGTTCGACCTGCCTGCCAAGGAAGGGAACAAGAATGGCATCGTCCTGAAGGCCATCGAAAACCTCAAAAAGCTGTCGCCGGCCCCGCTGGGCAACAAGGACGACGCGGCCCTGATCGAAGTGGCCAACTACGAGGACAACCTCGAGCTGCTGGCAGGCTGCGACCTGATCATCGAAGCCATCGCCGAGCGCATGGACTGGAAGCACGACCTGTACAAGAAGGTCGCCCCGCACATCGGCGCCAATGCCATTTTTGCTTCGAACACCTCGGGCCTGTCGATCAACAAGCTGGCAGAAGGTTTCGACGACGAGCTCAAGTCGCGCTTCTGCGGCGTGCACTTCTTCAATCCGCCGCGCTACATGCACCTGGTCGAACTGATCCCGACCACCGCCACCCGTCCAGAGATCCTGGACCAGCTGGAAACCTTCCTGACCTCGACCCTGGGCAAGGGCGTGGTGCGCGCGAAAGACACCCCGAACTTCATCGCCAACCGCGTCGGCATCTTCGGCATGCTGGCCACCATCCACGAAGCCGAAAAATTCGGCCTGTCGGTGGACGTGGTCGACGACCTGACCGGCGCAAAATTAGGCCGCGCCAAATCCGGCACCTTCCGTACCGCCGACGTCGTGGGCCTGGACACGATGGGCCACGTGATCAAGACCATGCAGGACACCCTGCAGGATGACCCGTTCTTCAGCCTGTACAAGACCCCGGACGTGCTGGCCAAGCTGATCGAGAAGGGCGCGCTGGGCCAGAAGACCGGCGGTGGTTTCTACAAGAAGGTCGGCAAGGAGATCCAGCGCCTCGACTTCGCCACCGGCGAATACGTGCCGGGCGGCGCCAAGGCCGCCGACATCGTCGGCCGCATCCTGAAAGAGAAGGACCCGGTCAAGAAGTTCAAGGCCATGCGCGAATCGACCAACCCGCAGGCGCAGTTCCTGTGGGCGATCTTCCGCGACGCCTTCCACTACATCGCCTTCCACCTCGACACCATTGCCGACAACGCACGCGACGTCGACTTCGCGATGCGCTGGGGCTTCGGCTGGAGCGTCGGCCCGTTCGAGACCTGGCAGGCCGCCGGCTGGACCCAGATCGCCCAGTGGGTGAAGGAAGACATCGATGCAGGCAAGGCCCTGTGCGACGCACCGCTCCCAAGCTGGGTGTTCGAAGGCCCGGTCGCCGAGAAGGGCGTGCACACCGCCGAAGGTTCGTACTCGGTCTCGAAGAACGCGTATGTTCCGGTGTCCGACCTGCCGGTGTACCAGCGCCAGCAGTTCCGCGCGCCGGTGGTCGGCTCGACCACGGTCGACCCGAAGACCTTCGGCACCACCGTGTTCGAGGACGAGTCGGTGCGTCTGTGGCACTCGGGCGATGATGTCCTCATCATCTCGCTCAAGACCAAGATGCACGTCATCGGCGAAGGCGTGGTGCGCGGCATCCAGCGCGGCCTGGCCGAAGCAGAGAAAAACTTCAAGGGCCTGGTCATCTGGAACACCGACGCGGCAGAAGGCGGCGCCTTCTCGGCCGGCGCCGACCTGCAGTCGGCCCTGCCGGCCTTCATGATGGGCGGCGCCAAGGCGATGGAGCCGATGGTGCGCGAGCTGCAGGACACCTTCATGCAGATGAAGTACTCGAACATCCCGGTGGTGGCTGCCGTGGCGGGCCTGGCGCTGGGCGGCGGCTGCGAACTGGCGCTGCACGCGTCCAAGCGCGTGGCCTCGATCGAGTCCTACATCGGCCTGGTCGAAGTCGGCGTCGGCCTGGTGCCGGCCGGCGGCGGCCTGAAGGAAGCGGCCGTGCGCGCCTTCACCGAAGCGAAAGGCAACGACATCCTGCAATTCCTGAAGACCGGCTTTACCAACGCGGCCACCGCGCAGGTGTCGAAGTCGGCCCTGGAAGCGAAGGCGATGGGCTACCTGAAGGAAGACGACATCATCGTCTTCAACCCGTACGAACTGCTGCACGTGGCGAAGACCACCGCGCGCGCCATGTTCGACGCCGGCTACCGCGCCCCGGCGCGCCGCCCTGTGACTGTCACCGGCCGCTACGGCTGGGCGACGATCCGCGGCCAGCTGGTCAACATGCGTGACGGCGGCTTCATCTCGGCCTACGACTACCACCTGGGCGACACCATCGCCGAGATCGTGACCGGCGGCGACATCGACCAGGGCAGCGTTGTGTCCGAGCAGTGGCTGCTCGACATGGAACGCAAGGCCTTCATCGCGCTGCTGAGCAATCCGAAGACCCAGGAACGCATCATGGGCATGATGCAAAACGGTAAGCCGGTGCGTAACTAATCGGGCCACTTCGCGCCGACAGAACAGGACGAATAATCATGAGCAAACAACTTCAAGACGCATACATCGTCGCAGCGACCCGTACCCCCATCGGCAAGGCACCGCGCGGCATGTTCAACAAGACCCGCCCGGACGACCTGCTGGTGCACGCCATTCGTGGCGCCATGGCCGCCGTGCCGAACCTGGACCCGGCCCTGATCGTCGACGCCATCGTCGGCTGCTCGTTCCCGGAAGCGGAGCAGGGCTTCAACATCGCCCGCAACGCGGTGGTGCTGGCCGGCCTGCCGAACACCGTGGGCGGCGTGACCGTCAACCGCTACTGCGCCTCGGGCATCACCGCCCTGGCGATGGCGGCCGACCGCATCCGCGTCGGCGAAGCCGACGTGATGATCGCCGGCGGCGTCGAATCGATGTCGATGGTCCCGATGATGGGCCACCACCCCTCCATTAATATGGAGACGTTCAAGGACGAGAACGTGGGCCTGGCCTACGGCATGGGCCTGACCGCCGAGAAGGTGGCCGAGCAGTGGAAGGTGTCGCGCGAAGACCAGGACGCCTTCGGCCTGGAATCGCACCGCCGCGCCATCGCCGCGCAGCAGGCCGGCTTCTTCAAGGACGAGATCACCCCGGTCGAAATCGTCACCCGCACGCCGGACCTGAAAACCGGCGAGATCAAGGTCTCGCGCCGCACCGTGGACATGGACGAAGGCCCGCGCGCCGACGCGTCGATCGAATCGATGGCCAAGCTCAAGCCGGTATTCGCCGCCAAGGGCACCGTCACCGCCGCGACCTCGTCGCAGATGTCGGACGGCGCCGGTGCGCTGATCGTCGTCAGCGAGAAAATCCTGAAGGAGCACAACCTGACCCCGCTGGCCAAGTTCTCCTCGTTCGCCGTGCGCGGCGTGCCGCCGGAGATCATGGGCATTGGCCCGAAGGCCGCGATTCCGGTCGCCTGCGCCGCCGCCGGCATCACCCAGGACCAGCTGGACTGGATCGAGCTGAACGAGGCTTTTGCCGCACAGGCGCTGGCCGTGGCGCGCGACCTGGGCCTGGACATGTCGAAGGTCAACCCGATGGGCGGCGCGATTGCGCTGGGCCACCCGCTGGGCGCCACCGGCGCCATCCGCGCCGCGACCGTCGTGCACGCGCTGCGCCGCAACAACCTGAAGTACGGCATGGTGACGATGTGCGTCGGCGCCGGCATGGGCGCGGCCGGTATCATCGAGCGCGTATAAGCATCAGGTAGTAGCCACCGCGTGGGCGGGAGGATGCGCTTGCCTTTGTAGGGTGGGCGGGTCCCCCGCCCACGCGTCCAACCAGCCCAAGAATATTCGGAGACCCTGAAACATGGACATGCTGATCAACAAGGCCAACGGCCTCCTGGCCATCGAATTCAACCGCCTCGAGCGCAAGAACGCCATCACCGCCGCGATGTACCAATCGATGGCCGACGCGCTGCTCGACGCCGAGCAGGACAGCGCCGTACGCGCCATCCTCATCGCCGGCAAACCGGAAATCTTCACCGCCGGGAACGACCTCGACGACTTCATGAAGAATTCCGCCCCGGTGCCGGGCGTACCAAGCGAAGCCCGCCCGGTGTTCCAGTTCATGCGCGCCCTGCACGGCTCGACCAAGCCGGTGGTCGCGGCAGTCGCCGGCGCCGCCATCGGCATCGGCACCACCATGCTGATGCACTGCGACCTGGTCTATTGCGCCGACAATGCCAAGTTCTCGGTGCCTTTCACCCAGCTCGGCCTGTGCCCGGAATTCGGCTCCTCGCTGCTGCTGCCGCAGCTTAGCGGCTACCCGCGCGCGGCCGAAAAACTGCTGCTGGGCGAAGCCTTCGGCGCCCAGGAAGCGTTTGAAATGGGGCTGATCACGAAGGTGCTGCCCGCGGCGGAACTGTGCGCCTTCGCTGAACAGCAGGCCGCCAAGCTGGTGGCCCTGCCGGCCGCCTCGATCCGCACGACGAAAGCGCTGATGAAGCGTCCGCGCGTTGAAAGCATCGAAGCGGCCATCGCCGCCGAGAACGAACGCTTCGCCGCCATGCTGCTGGCGCCGGAAGCCAAGGAAGCGGTTACGGCCTTTTTTGAAAAGCGCAAGCCGGACTTCTCGAAGTTCGACTGATCCGCCTTACCCCTGCTGCACCAGCCTGTCCCCCACGTACACGCGATAGCGCCGGATCCGCCCCGTTACGGTGTCCGGACCCTGGCGCGGCGTGTAGCGTAGACCCGCGATATCAACGGTCGCACCAAGGTCGATGACCAGCCGCGCCGGTCCCGGCGGAACCCCTTTGCTGTAGGCCGTATGCCAGTAATCGCTATTCTGGCCGTTGATGGCATTCAGGGCGCCGCCGTCTTCCTTGTGCGCCTCCTCGCTGCTGGCGTAGGCGATCGTCCAGGCGCTCTGGTTCATAGGCTTGCCGTCCTGGTTGAGCAGCGCGAGTTCGCCCACGGCCGCATGCGGCTTGCCGTCGAAGGTATCGACCGCTTCGAGACAGAGCTGGCGTCCGCGTGCCGGTTGTTCGAATTTCACCTCCTGGGTGGCAGGCCCGCTCGCAAACTCCCCACTGTGCACCGGCGCCAGGCCGGCCAGGCGCGGCCGCGCATTGCTGGCCGGACGCGCGAGATCCCGCTCAGGATGCAGCGCATCCAGAATGGGCGTGGTGCGGCCTTCGATGCGGCTGGCGCGCGGCCCGGTGAGGTCGAGCACGATGACTTCGTTGCGGCCGGCTTTGATCCAGGGACCCGGCAGGTACATGGTCTGGGTAGGGCCGATCGACCAGTAGCGGCCCAGGCAGCGGCCATTGATCCAGACGATGCCCTGGCCCCAGCTCGACATGTCGAGGAAGGTGTCCGCCTGCGCTTGAACCTCGAAGCTGCCGCGCCAGAAAGCCGGGCCGGCGACGCGCTTGGCCTGCCAGCGCAATGGCGGCAAGTCGCCGTCGGCACCGAAATCGATGGCGCGGATGTCCCAGCCGGTCAGCTCCTCGGCGGCGCCATCCTTGGTGCGGAACATCACCGGGCCCTGCAGCCCCTTGCGGTCATGGATCTCGACGCCGAAGTTGACGCGCGCGATCGTGTACAGCAGGATTTCCACGTTTGTTGGCTGGGTGCGCGCGGGCAGGTCGACGCTGAAGCGGCGGTGGCGCGTATCCATCGTGCCGGCCAGTCGCCCGCCGGCAAAGACCCAGGCCAGGTCGCGCGCATTCGCGGCTTCCAGCTTGCCCGCCGGGCCGGGCGGCAGCACGATGCTGTAGGCGACCAGGCCGCGGCTGATGTCGTACTGTTCGATGTTGCGCGGCGACGCATCCCGGATCACCGCTTCCGGCAGGTTCCCGAACACGGGGGCGGTTTCGCGCAGCGCGAAGGCGGGAACGGCCATCACCGGCAAGTGCGCCGGCGCGGCAGGCAGGGTCTCGCCGGGCGCCAGGTGCCGGCTCAGGCATTCGCGGTAGCTACGGAATTTCTCGCCGAGCCACCCGGCCTCGCTGATCGGGGCGTCGTAGTCGTAGCTCGTCGTATCGGGACGGAACGGACGGTCGCAACCGGCCCACAGGCCGAAGGTGGTGCCGCCATGCGCCATGTACAGGCTGAACGAGCCGTTCGCCTTCAGCATGACGTCGATATCGCGGATGGCGCGGGCATTGTCGCCGCGCTTGTGCGGCGTGCCCCAGGTGTCGAACCAGCCGGAATAATATTCGCCGCACATCAAGGGCCCTTGCTGCACGCTTTCCAGCGCCTTGAAGCCGCGTTCCGGGTCGCTGCCGAAGTTCGCCACCGACAGCAGTTCCGGGATATGGGTCTTGGCGACCGCATTGGTCGGGTTGCACTGGAATAGCGGGACGTCGAAGCGCGCATCGAGCACGGCTTGGCGCATGGACCGCATGTAGTCGCGGTCGTCGCCGAAAAAGCCGTACTCGTTCTCGACCTGCACCATCAGGATCGGTCCGCCCTGCGTTACCTGCAGCGGCGCCAGCACCCGCCCGACCTCGTGCAGCCAGCGTCGCGCCGGCTGCACGAAAGCCGGGGCGCGGCTGCGCAAGAAGTTGTCGCCGGGGTGCTTGAGCAGCCACCACGGCAGGCCGCCCATTTCCCATTCGGCGCAGGCGTAAGGGCCCGGGCGCAGGATGACCCACAGGCCTTCGGCCTGCGCCAGCCTGCAGAATTCGGCGGCGTCGCGCTGTCCGTCCCACCGGTACTGGCCCTCGCGCCACTCGTGGTAGTTCCAGAACAGGTAGGCGCAGACCGTATTCAGACCCATCGCCTTGATCGCCTTCAGGCGGTGACCCCAGTATTCGCGCGGCACCCGGGCGAAGTGCATCTCGCCGCAGCGGATCTGCAGGGGCTTCCCGTCGAGCAGGAAATCCTTCTCGCCGACGGCGAAGCGGGGCGCGGCGGCCGCGGCCCTCGGGATGTTCAGTGCGAGGGCCGTTCCGGCAGCGGCGCCGAGGAAGCTGCGGCGCGATGGATGAAGGGGCATGGCAGGTCCTGATCAAGAGTCTCGTGCTGTTCATGGTAGAGGAACTCGGCAAGCCGGAGCAGGGCCTCCTGCACAATGCTCAACAGGTTGATTCCGACGGCGGCCACTTGCATAGTAATGTAGCCACATTTGCATGAATCGCGGAGGCACGGCGAGGTGGAGACGTCATGAGCAGGAATCGCCCGGCAGGACCCTGGCCGATCGCCGGGGCGCTCGCCTGCGCCTTCATGCTGTGTGCATGCGCAGGGCTTCCCCGGCAACAGGCGGACGTGCGCATCGTCGAGGTGGCGGACGGCTGGGCGGCGAATTCCGTCAATGCCGTGGTGTTCCGCAAGAACTCGCTCGTCACGCATGAAGGCAGCCAATACATCGCCTTCTACGATGGCGCCGGCAGGGTGGTGCTGGGCAAGCGCCGGCTTGGCGCCCGGGATTGGCAACTGGCGCCCACGCAGTACTTGGGTAATGCCAGGGACGCGCACAACAGCATCAGCATCATGGTCGACGGCGAAGGCACCCTGCATGTGGCCTGGGACCACCACAACGGCCCCTTGCGTTACGCCCGCGGCACGGCGCCCGGCGCCTTGAGCCTGGGCCCGCAGGAAGCGATGACGGGGCGCGGCGAGCGGTCCGTGTCCTACCCGGAGTTCTACCGCATGCCGCAGGGCGACCTCCTGTTCCTCTACCGCGACGGCGGCTCCGGGCGCGGCAACCTGGTCATCAACCGCTACGACCCGGCAAGCCGGACCTGGCAGCGGCTGCAGGACAATCTCCTGAACGGGGAAGGGCGGCGCAACGCCTACTGGCAGGCCTTCGTCGACACGGCCGGCACGCTGCACCTGTCCTGGGTATGGCGCGAGTCCCCGGACGTCGCCAGCAACCATGACCTGGCGTATGCCCGCTCGCGCGATGGCGGCCGGACCTGGGAGCGCAGCACCGGCGAGCGCTACCAACTCCCGATCACGGCAGGCAGTGCGGAAGTGGCGGCGCACGTTCCGCAGTGCAGTGAACTGATCAACCAGACCGCGATGGCGGCCGACCGCCATGGCAACCCGGTCATCGCGAGCTATTGGCGCGACGCCGGGGGCGCCGTCCCGCAGTACCGCGTTGTGGTCCATGACGGTAAAAGCTGGCGGACGCACGACCTCGGCTTCCGGCGCACGGGATTTTCGCTGTCCGGCCTGGGGACCAAGGCAATTCCGATCGCCCGTCCGCAAATCCTGGTGGAGAGCGCCGGGACGGCGCCCATGGCCTGGCTGGTGTTTCGCGACGAAGAGCGCGGCCACAAGGTGTCGGTGGCCTGCACGACCGACCTGCACCATGGCCCCTGGCAGGTGGTCGACCTGCTTGACCGCCCGATGGGCGCGTGGGAGCCGAGCTTCGACACCGAATTGTGGCGCCAGTCCGGCCAACTGCACCTCTACCTGCAAACCGTCCACCAGGCCGATGCCGAGGGCGTCCTGCCCACCGGTCCGGCCAAAGTCGGCGTACTGGAATGGACACCGACATGCCCTTCCCAACCATGAACAACATGCACCCCAAAAAATACTTCACCGGCATGCTGGTCGCGCTGGGCGTCCTGCTGGGCGGCTGCGCGACGACGCCGGCGCCGGATGCCGGTGCCAGGCGCAGCGAGGCGATTGCCGTGATCGACAAGGTCAACACCTATTGGCAGGCCAGGACCCCCGCGAAGCAGTGGGCGTTCTGGGACGTCGCGGCCTACCACACCGGCAATATCGAAGCCTACCGCGTGACCGGCAACGAGCGCTACCGGCGCTATTCCGAGGAGTGGGCCGAGCATAACGCCTGGATGGGCGCGAAGTCGACCGACAAGGCCCGGTGGAAGTACAACTATGGCGAGACCGAGGAACACGTCCTGTTCGGCGACTGGCAGATCGCGTTCCAGACCTATGCGGACCTGTACCAGATGGACAAGGAACCACGGGACCCGCGCAAGATCGCCCGCGCCCGCGAGGTGATGGAATACCAGATGAGCACCCCCAACAAGGATTACTGGTGGTGGGCGGACGGCCTGTACATGGTGATGCCGGTCATGACGAAGCTGTACAACATCACCGGCAACCGCCAGTACCTGGAGAAGCTGCACGAGTATTACGAGTACGCGAACAGCATCATGTACGACCCGGAGGAACAGCTGTACTACCGCGACGCCAAGTACGTCTACCCGAAGCACAAGACCGTCAACGGCAGGAAGGATTTCTGGGCGCGTGGCGATGGCTGGGTGTTCGCGGGACTGGCCAAGGTGCTGGCGGAACTGCCCAGTGATGATCCGCATCGCGCCGAGTACGTCGCGCGCTTCCAGGCGATGGCCGCAGCCCTGGTGCGCAGCCAGCAGCCGGAGGGCTACTGGACCCGCAGCATCCTCGACCCAGGCCACGCCCCGGGCCCGGAGACCAGCGGCACCGCCTTCTTCACCTATGGGCTGCTGTGGGGTGTCAATAACGGCCTGCTGCCGCGCGCCGGGTACCTGCCGGCGGCGCAGCGCGGCTGGCGCTACCTCACCGGCGTCGCGCTGCAGCCGGACGGGAAGGTCGGCTACGTCCAGCCGATCGGCGAGCGCGCGATTCCGGGGCAAGTGGTGAACCAGGACTCGACGACGCCTTTCGGCGTCGGGGCCGTCCTGCTGGCCGCGGCCGAGATGGCGCGCCTGGCCGACCGATAACAGGAGAGAGGACATGGAACGACGACACTTCATGCGGGCGCTGGCGGCCGGACCGGCCGTGCCCGGCATGCTCGTTGCCGGCCAGGCTCTTGGCGCCGCGCCGGACGTAGCGGCGCAAGGCGAGCGCGCCTACATGCTGCGCCTGCTGCAGCGGATGGCCGAGCCGGTCCTGACGCTGATGGCGAAAGGGGAGCTGAAAAAGAAGTTTGCGCTCGAGCTCAGCCCGACCTGGGATGGCCGCAGGCAGTCGGTTGCCTACCTCGAGTGCTTCGGCCGGCTCATGGCGGGCATCGCGCCCTGGCTGGCCCTGCCGGTGGACGACACCCCGGAAGGCCGCTTGCGCCAGCGCCTGCGGGAGATGGCGCTGCAAAGCTATGTCAACGCGGTCGATCCGCACAGCCCTGACTACCTGACATGGCGCGGGCAAGGCCAGGCGCTGGTCGATTCCGCCTATTTCACCAATGCCCTCCTGCGCGCGCCCACCGTCCTGTGGGAGCCGCTCGACGCGGCGACCAAGACACGCATCATTGCGGAAATCAAGGGCCTGCGCCGGGTCGAGCCTCCGGACACCAACTGGTTGCTGTTCGCCGCCATGAACGAAGCCTGGCTGCTGTCGATCGGCGAAGAGTACGACCCGATGCGCATGAACGGGGCGATCCGCAAGATCAACGAGTGGTACGCCGGCGACGGCTGGATCAAGGACGGCAAGGATTTCCATTTCGACTATTACAACTCCTACGTCATCTACCCGATGCTGCTGGAAGTGCTCGACGTACTGGTTGAAAAGAAAGGAAGGTTCTGGCAAGCCAAGCCCCAGGAACTGCTGGCGCAGGCGACCAGGCGCGCCCAACGTTACTGCGAACACCTCGAGCGCTTCGTCGGACCGGACGGCAGCTTCCCGCCGATCGGCCGTTCGCTCACCTACCGTACCGCCGCCTTCCAGCCGCTGGCGCTGCTGGCCTGGCGCAAGCAGTTGCCGGCCTCGCTGCCCGAAGGGCAGGTGCGCGCGGCGCTGCATGCGGTGCACAAGGCCATCTGGGATGCGCCCGGCAACTTCACGGCGGACGGCTTCCTGACCATCGGTTTTCGCGGCCACCAGCCCGGGCTGGGGGATTCGTACTCGAACAACGGCAGCATGTACATCGCCTCGACCGGCCTGCTGGCCCTGGGACTGCCCGCCGGCGACGCGTTCTGGACCGCACCGGCGCAGGACTGGACCCAGAAGAAGGCGTTCAGCGGCCGCAGCTTCCCGAAGGACTACGCGGTGAATTACTGACAGGCACCCGGGTGCTGCGGCCGGGGCCGGTCGCGCAGTGCCGGCTGGCCACGCGTTTTGGCCGCGCATAGTACACTGGCAAGGCTTCCACTGCGCTCCGTTCCATGTCCACGCCACCTTCGCAAGCCTCCGCTGCACCACCAGCCGCGGTGATGCAGATCCTGTTCTCCGTCGCCTTCGTCCACCTGCTGAACGACTGCGTGCAGGCGGTCCTGCCCGCCATCTACCCGCTGCTGAAGGACGAATTCGCGCTCAGCTTCACGCAGATCGGCCTGATCACGCTGACCTTCCAGTGCACCGCCTCGCTGCTGCAGCCCCTGATCGGCCTGTATACCGACAAGCGCCCGATCGCCTTCCTGCTGCCGCTCGGGATGTGCGTGACCCTGGGCGGCGTGGTGCTGCTGGCGACGGCGCACAGCTTCGCCATGCTGCTGCTGGCGGCGGGCCTGATCGGCATCGGCTCGTCCACCTTCCACCCGGAAGCCTCGCGCGTGGCGCGGCTGGCCTCGGGCGGGCGCTTCGGTTTTGCGCAGTCGCTGTTCCAGGTGGGCGGCAACCTCGGCTCGGCCTTCGGGCCGCTGCTGGCCGCCGCCATCATCGTCGGCAGCGGGCAAGGACGGATTGCCTGGCTGACGGTGCTGGTGCTGCTGGCGGTGGCGGTGCTGGTTTTCGTGAGCCGCTGGTATGCGGGCCACCTGCGCAGCGTGACCAGGAAGATCGCCGTCCATGCCGGGCCGGGCCTGTCGCGCGGGCGCGTGCTGTGGGCCTTGAGCGTGCTGGCGCTGCTGGTGTTCTCGAAGTACATCTACATGTCCAGCCTGTCGAGCTACTACACCTTCTACCTGATCGAGAAGTTCCAGGTGTCGGTGGAAGCGGCGCAGATGTATTTGTTCCTGTTCCTGGCGGCGGTGGCTGCCGGCACCTTCGCGGGCGGCCCGATCGGCGACCGCATCGGCCGCAAGCGCGTCATCTGGTTCTCGATCCTGGGCGCGGCGCCGTTCGCGCTCATGCTGCCGTACGCGAATTTGTTCTGGACCGCGGTGCTGTCGGTGGTCATCGGGCTGGTGATGTCGTCCGCCTTTTCCGCCATCGTGGTGTTCGCGCAGGAGCTGGTGCCGGGCAAGGTGGGCATGATCGCCGGGCTGTTCTTCGGGCTGATGTTCGGTATCAGCGGTATCGGCGCGGCGGCGATGGGGGCGATGGCCGACACGGCCGGCATCGACACCGTGTACCGGATGGCGTCGTATCTGCCGCTGCTGGGCGTCCTGGCCGTGCTGCTGCCCCGGGTCGATTCGCCACGCGCCGGGACAAGCACTTAGTTCCCGGAGGGCAGCATTGTGCGCCGGCGCCGCCGGCTTCGCGTGCATAATGCAGGATCGCAGCGGTATCGATGCCGCTGCGTTCCCGTTTACCTTGCCGCACCATCCTGTCGAATGAAGATCCGGGCATACCTCCTGATCATGGTCGGCGCCATCATCCTGCCGATCTCCCTGTTTGCGGCCGTCGCGCTGCAGACCCTGTTACGCTCGGAGCGCGAAGCCGCCCTGCAGGCGCTGGAGGAAACGGTCAGCGCGACGGCGCTGCTGGTGGACCGGGAACTGAGCAGCGCGGAAGCGGCCCTGCGCGTGCTGGCCCATTCGCCGCACCTGGCGCACGGGGACATGCAGGCCTTCTACCGGCACGCGCGCAGCGCCGACCGCGGCAAGACCGGACGCACCATCCTGTTCGACCCGAACGGCCAGCAGCTCATCAATACCGTGATCCCGCTGGGCGACCCTTTGCCGCCGCCGCCCGATTACGTGCGCGTGCGCACCCAGCGCGTCATCGAGACCCAGCAGACCGTCGTCTCTGGCCTGATCACCGGCGCCGTGCAACGGGTGCCGGTCACCACCATCAACATACCCGTGCCGCTGGAAGGCGGGCGGCGCTACGTGCTGGCCTCGGTGTTCGGCACGGAGTACTTCACCGAACTGATTTCGCAGCGCGCGACGCCCGCCAGCTGGTCGCTTGCCGTCATCGACCGCAATGGCCGTTTCATCGCCCGCACGCGCGAACCCGGCCGGATCGGCCAGATGGGCAAACCGGAACTGCTGCGGGCGGCGCAGGGCAAGACCCGGGGCATCATCCGGGCCAGGACGCTCGCCGGCGTGGATGCCTACTTTGCGTTCACCCGCTCGCCGATGTCCGGCTGGCTGGTCGCGGTCTCGGTGCCGGCCGCCGAAATCGAAGGCGCCGCACAGCGCGCGGTGAAACTGGCGGCGGCCGGCATGCTGGTGGCGCTGCTGTGCGCAGCGCTTGCCGCGGTCTTCTTCGCGCGGCGGCTGGTGGCCTCGATCCGCGGCGCCGCGAACGCCGCCACCATGCTGGGCTAGGGCGGGCTGCCGGCCGCGCCTGCCACCAGCATTGCCGAGGTCAGGGAATTGCACCGCTCGATCGACGAGGCCGCGCACAAGCTGGCCGAGGCGCAGGCCGAACGGACCTTGCTGCTGGAACGCGAGCAGGACGCGCGCGTGCTCGCCGAGCAGCAGGTGCGGATCCGCGACGAGTTCCTCGCCATGCTGAGCCACGAGTTGCGCAATCCGCTCAGCGGCATCGTCGGCGCCGCCCAGCTGCTGCGCATGGACCCTGCCAACCCGGCCCTCAAGCACCAGGCGCAGGACATCCTGGTCCGCCAGGGCAAGCACCTGACGCGCATCGTCGACGACCTGCTCGACCTGGCGCGCCTGGCGCGCGGCAAGGTGAAGCTGGACCTGCGTCCGGTGGACCTGGCGGCGGTGGTGGAGTCGACGGTCGATGCGCTGCGCATCGCCGGCAAGGTCGAGCACCAGCTGAGCTGCCGGCTGGAGCCGGCCTGGGTGCTGGCCGACCGCACGCGCATCGAGCAGGTGGTGGGCAATCTCGTGACCAATGCGCTCAAGTACACGCCGCCCGGCGGGACGATCGACATCACCCTTGCCAACAGCGGCGAGGAGGCCGTGCTCGCGGTACGCGACACCGGGGTCGGGATCGCGCCCGAACTGATGCCGCAGCTGTTCGACATCTTCGTGCAGGGCAAGGTGTCGCTCGACCGCTCGCAAGGAGGCCTCGGTATCGGCCTGTCGCTGGTGCGCAGCCTGGTGGCGCTGCACGGCGGGACGATTGGCGCCGAGAGCGAAGGCAGCGGCCGGGGCAGCACGTTCACCTTGCGACTGCCGCTGCTGGACAGCCAGGCGCCGGTCGCGGCCGCCGCACCCGCGTCGGCCGCGCGCGGGCAGGGCGCACGCGCCACATCGACCATCCTGCTCATCGAGGACAACATCGATGCGCGCCAGATGCTGGCGGCGCAGCTCGCAACAAGCGGCTACCGCGTGCTGGAAGCGGACAATGGCGGCGACGGCATCGCGCTGGCGCGGCGCGAACGGCCCGACCTGGCCATCGTCGACATCGGGTTGCCGGGCATGGATGGCTACCAGGTCGCCGCGCAGCTGCGGCGCGAGCCGCTGCTTGCGCACATGCGCCTGATCGCGCTGACCGGCTACGGCCAGGAAGCCGACCGCAAACATGCGCTTGCTGCCGGCTTCGACGAGCACCTCGTCAAGCCGCTGAAGTTCGACGAGCTCATGGAGCTGCTCGGCGCCTGAGCGTCTGCAAGCGACCGGCGCCGACGTGCTGCGGCGCTGCCGGTTTGTCATCATCCTGTCAAATTATTTCGATAATCTTCGAAGGGTTGCCGCTGGCCGGTTATAATTCGACAGATATGGAAATGACAAAAGAAGCACCGATGGAGACCAGGGCGGCCATCGCCGCGCTGGCTGCCCTGGCCCAGGAATCGCGCCTGGCCACCTTCCGTCTACTGGTGCAGGCCGGCCCCACCGGACTGGCAGCCAGCAAGATCGCCGAGGCGCTCGGCATCCCGGCCTCTTCATTGTCCTTCCACCTGAAGGAACTGAGCCACGCCGGCCTGATCGCGTCGCGCCAGGAAGGCCGCTTCATCATCTACGCGGCGCGGTTCGGCACGATGAACGGGCTGCTCGCCTACCTGCTTGAAAACTGCTGCGGCGGCAATCCCTGCACGCCGGACTGCGTGCCCGCTTGCGGCGCCGCCACCTGATTTTTTTTGAATCCACGATACATGAACATCCTGTTTCTCTGCACCGGCAATTCCTGCCGCTCGCTCATCAGCGAAGCGGTCTTCAACCACCTGGCGCCGGCGGGCTGGAAGGCGACCAGCGCCGGCAGCCAGCCGACCGGCCGCCTGAACGCCCGCGCCGTGCAGCTGCTCGCGCAAAAGGGCATCCCGACGCAGGGGTATCACAGCAAGTCCTGGCTTGATCTGCCGGCGACGCCGGACGTCGTCGTCACGGTCTGCGCCAGCGCGGCCGGCGAGACCTGCCCGGCCTACCTCGGCCCCGTGCTGCGGACGCACTGGGGCGTGGACGATCCAAGCCACGTGCAGGGCACGGAAGAGGAGATCACGGCAGCCTTCGAGCAGGCTTACGCCATCCTGCGCGCGCGCATCGAATCCTTCCTCGCGCTGCCGTTGGATGAACTGGCGCAGGACCACGCCCGCTTCAAGGCGGCACTGGACGACATCGGTCGCCTGCTGCCTGCCTGAGCTGGAGACATCCCGCGTGCTGCTTGCCTTCCTGATCTTCCTGGCCACCCTCATCCTCGTCATCTGGCAGCCGCGCGGCCTCGGCATCGGCTGGAGCGCTTCGCTCGGCGCGCTCGTCGCGCTGCTGGCCGGCGTCATCCAGCCGGGCGATATCCCTGTCGTCTGGGGCATCGTGTGGAACGCCACCGGCGCCTTCGTCGCCGTCATCGTCATCAGCCTGCTGCTGGACAAGGCCGGCTTCTTCGAATGGGCCGCGCTGCACGTGGCGCGCTGGGGGCGCGGCAACGGGCGCCGCCTGTTCGTGCTGCTGGTGCTGCTCGGCGCCGCGGTGGCCGCGCTGTTCGCCAATGACGGCGCCGCGCTGATTCTGACGCCGATCGTCATCGCCATGCTGGCGGCGCTGCGCTTTCCGCCGCAAGCCACGCTGGCCTTCGTGATGGCGGCCGGCTTCATCGCCGACACCGCGAGCCTGCCGCTGGTGGTGTCGAACCTGGTGAACATCGTCTCGGCCGACTATTTCGGCATCGGCTTCGCGCGCTATGCGTCCGTGATGGTGCCGGTCAACCTGGTGTCGGTGGCCGCCACCCTGGCGGCGCTGGTCTGGTTCTTCGGCAGGGATATCCCGGCCGGCTACGACCTCGCCCAGCTGCGCCGGCCCGTCGAGGCGATCCATGACCGCGCGACCTTCATTGCCGGCTGGTGGGTGCTGGCGATGCTGCTGGCGGGCTTCTTCTGGCTCGACGACGCCGGCATCCCGATCAGCGCGGTGGCCGCCGCCGGCGCGCTGGTGCTGCTGGCCGTCGCCGCGCGCGGGCACCGGATCTCGACGCGCGAGGTGCTGCGCGGCGCGCCCTGGCAGGTGGTGGTGTTCTCGCTCGGGATGTACCTGGTCGTGTACGGCCTGCGCAATGCCGGGTTGACGGCCTACCTGACCGCGCTGCTGGACCGGTGCGCGGCGCACGGCGTGTGGGGGGCTGCCCTGGGCACCGGCTTCATCACGGCGGTCCTGTCCTCGGTCATGAACAACATGCCGACGGTGCTGGTGGGGGCGCTGTCGATCGACGCCACTTCGGCGCAGGGCGCGGTGCGCGAGGCGATGATCTACGCGAACGTGATCGGCAGCGACCTCGGTCCGAAGATCACGCCGATCGGCAGCCTGGCCACGCTGCTGTGGCTGCACGTCCTGGCAAGCAAGGGCGTGCGGATCTCGTGGGGGTATTATTTCCGTGTCGGCATCGTGCTGACGCTGCCGATCCTGTTCATTACGCTTGCGGCGCTGGCGCTGCGCCTGAGCTGACGAAAGACACGACCATGACCACCATTCCCGGCCTGCCCAACATCCATCCCGACCAGCTCGACCTGCCCAGCATGGACAAGCTGGCGCAGGTGGGCGACATGCGTCATCCGCCGCGCATCCTGCTGCTGTACGGCTCGCTGCGCGAGCGCTCGTTCAGCCGCTTCCTGACCTACGAGGCGGCGCGCATCCTCGAGCACTTCGGCGCCGACGTGAAGATCTTCGATCCATCGGCCTTGCCGATGGTGGGCAGCGTGCCCGAGACCCACCCGAAGGTGGTGGAGCTGCGCGAGCTGTGCCTGTGGTCCGAAGGGCAGGTATGGTGCAGCCCCGAGCGCCACGGCGCGATCACCGCGGTGATGAAGAACCAGATCGACTGGATCCCGCTGGAGCAGGGTGCGCTGCGCCCGAGCCAGGGCCGCACGCTGGCACTGATGCAGGTGTGTGGCGGCTCGCAATCCTTCAACGTGGTCAACACGATGCGCCTGCTGGGACGCTGGATGCGCATGTTCACCATCCCGAACCAGTCGTCGGTGCCGATGGCATACAAGGAATTCGACGACGAGGGCCGGATGCGGCCATCGAGCTATTACGACCGCGTGGTGGACGTGATGGAAGAGCTGTTCAAGTTCACGCTGCTGATGCGTGGCCGGACCGACTATCTCACCGACCGCTACAGCGAGCGCAGCGAGCGGGCATTGCGCAAGATCGACGCGCAGATCGCAAAGCTGTAGGAGTGCCGATGGAACCCGTGCGTGTCCAACTGAGCAGGAAGAAAGGCTGGAAGCTGCCGCCTGACACGGTATCGGTGGCGCGCCCCGGCCGTTGGGGAAACCCCTTTTCCGTCGTGCCCGAGGCGCCGCCGGGCACACCGGTGACCACGCGCGGTGGCGGAACGTATATCGCCATGCCCAGCGTGGCCGCGGCGGTGGCCGCCTACCGGCGCTGGGTGCTGGAAGATCCCGCCGGCCAGCGCCTGGCCGAGGAGGCGCGGTCCGCCTTGCGCGGCAAGAACCTGGCCTGCTGGTACCCGCTCGACGGTCCCTGTCACGCGGAAGTACTGCTCGACATCGCCAACCGCTGAACGCCGTACCCGGCAGGACGCTTATTTGGCGGCGACCACGCTGCCGATGCCCGACACCGATTTGTTTACCACGCGCGGGTTGCCATGGTAGGTCAGATTGCCCATGCCCTTCACGTTGGCGTTGAGCTTGTCCTTGGCATGGATGTTGACCGAACCGATGCCTTCGAAGCTGACGTCGGCTTCCTGGGCGACCAGAGCCCTGGTGTCGATTTCACCGACGCCCTGGGCGCGCAGGCGCAGTTCGCGCACCTGGCCGTCGATGACCAGGCGGCCGGCGCCGCGGTAGTTGACGTCGAGGCGCTCGCCGCGCACCTTGTTCAGCCGCATCAGGCCGGCACCCTCGCCAGTGAAGGTCTGCAGCTCCGGCAGGGTGACGACTACGTGGTCGTCGTTGTCGATGATATTGCGCTTGCCCTCCTTCATGCCCAGGCGCAGTTCGCCGTTCACGACTTCGCTGGTGACGCGGTCGATGAAGCGCGGGTCGCCGTAGACTTTCAGCGAGTACGACTTGCCCACTTCCACCGTGAGGCTGACCGGACCGTGGACGGCAATGCCCTTGAACGGCGTAACACTGCGCACCTGCTCATCGGCATGGGCAGACAAGGAAACGACGGACAGGACGGCGGCAAGGATCAGGCGTTGCATGGTGGTCTCCGGTAAGTGGTATGAATCCATTGTAGGGAGCCAGGTTGTGCCGCAGGGGCCGTTTGCGACGAACTGCAAAAAACGGGGGGCAGGCTGTTGCGAGCCAAGGCCAGGACGGCAGGCCCTGTCTTTACGCTGATCTGCGTCAATACGACTTTCGACGGTATTGCAATCAAATTGATCACATATCGCGACAAATGATCGCGCACGATTGCGTGCATGCCAATATTGTCTAAGAGTTAAGGCTATAATTCCTCGTCCCTTTGCATACCTATACCATGCACATCTCTACCGTTACCCTGCCTGAAATGAAGCTCGCCGGACTGCCGCTCGCAGGTCCGTTTTCGGTTCTGGAAGCGGACATGCCGGACATCTGGAGCGCTTTCCTCGAACGCGAGCACGAACTGGGCGAGACCAACGGGCTGCGCTACGGCGTGCGCCTGCAAGAAAAGGAGGGGGTGCACATCGAGTGCGTCGCCGCCGAGGTCGCCGACCTGAACAACCTGCCGCCGGGCATGATCGGTATCCGCATCCCGGAACGCCGCTACGCGATGCTGACGCACCGCGGGCCGATGACGCGCGTGCAGGCGACTTACCTGACCGGTTTTGCCGCCATCGAGCAGCTGGGCATGGTGCAGGACGAGGAGGGCTGGCGCATCGAGCGCTATGATCGCCGCTACACGCCGACGCTGCACGACGGCAACCGTCCTGACAACGCCTACGACATCCTGATCCCGCTGCTGTAGCAATCAACTGCTATGAATTGGTGCCGGTATATTTCCCGACCGCCGGCGCCGGTAGGGCGGCTCGCGCCGCCAGCGTCCCTTCCCAAGGAGCACCTGCATTCTGCCTGCCGAATGTGACGGCGCAGTGACGCGACGCGTCACGATGTGCGCGGCCGGTGGCCTTACCGCCGCCCATCCTCGGGCAGCGTGTCGCCCGGCTCCTCGTGGCTTGCGGTGAAGCGTGCGCTCTCGGTGCAGCCGGCGATATCGTCGTCGCCCTCCGGCTCCAGTTCGGGAGGATGCAGCATGTCGTCCAGCATGGCGTGCAGTTCCGGCGTATCCCAGTCGGCCCCGGCACGCTCGCAACGCCCGATGTAGTTGAGCACTTCCCGGTTTTGCGCCGGGCTGAGCGGCAATCCATGCCATGTGCTGTGGGGAGATGTTTCGGATTTCATGATGACCTCGCGCGGCCACCCTGGCCCGTGTCTTCACTATACGCCGCCCGGCCGTACGTAGCGCACGGGACGACCTCGCGCCCCCTCCTGGCGCGCTCATGGAGTAACCGGAAATTGCGGTAAGGCTACCGCGCGCTGTTCCGTAAAACCCGGCGCTACACTCGGAATTGCTCGACATGACGCGATGTCACCATGACAGGAGACGCCATGCGGCATGCCCGCAACGGCAGCCCAACCATTCCAACAGGAGAAGATCATGCAGAAGAATCAGGTCGTCAAGAAATTGCTCGCAGTTACCGCAGTGGCCGCCATGTTCAGCGCATTCGGCGTGCAGGCGCAAACCACCTCCGGCCAGAGCGCCCAGTCGATGACCAACCAGAGCGCCACCGGCAACCCCAACCTCACCGGCAAGACCGCCGCCGACGGGACCGTCAACAATACCAGCAGCCAGGGCATGGAAGACCGCAGCGGCCAGACCGGCGCTTCAGGCTCGTCGGGCACATCGGGCGCGTCCGGCACGGCCGGCACGACCCACAGCGAGGGTGCCAAGTCGCATACCGGTAGCGACGGCGCGCAGGCATCCGGCGCCTCGGGTGCAGCCGGGGCAACCGCGGCCGGCGGCGCGGCCCAGCTCAGCGCAGCCGACAAGAAGGTGATCAACGACATGGCCATGTCCAACATGGCTGAAATCGAAATCAGCAAACTGGCCCTGAGCAAGAGCCAGAACCCGGACGTGAAGACCTACGCCCAGCAGATGATCGACGATCACAGCAAGGCCCAGGCCGAGGTCCAGGCACTGGCCCAGTCCAAGGGCGTGACCCTGCCGACCGAGCTCGACGCCAAGCACAAGGCCATGTCGGCCAAGCTGGAAAAGCTGAGCGGTGACGCTTTCGACAAGGCCTACATGAAGCAGGCCGGCGTGGCCGACCACAAGGCCACCCACAGCAAGCTGGTCGCCGGCAGCAAGAAAGCCAAGGATCCCGACGTCAAGGCACTGGCTACCAAGATGACGCCGACCGTCGAACAGCACCTGAAGGCAGCCCAGCAGATGTCGGGCAACACCGGCAAGACGTCGGGCACGGCTTCGGGCAAGTAATCATCAGTAAGATAAGCAGCACAGGCCGGCGCTGCCGGCCTGGTCACCAATAAGTAGTCGGCCGGCGGCGCGGCACCCCGGGCTGCCGGCTCGCACGCATGTGCGTCAAGGAGAAAGCAATGCAAAAACCACAGCGCATCCAGCGCGCGCTTGCGCTGTCGCTCGCCGGCCTGATGTTCGCCGCGAGTGCCGTCCATGCCCAGACCGGCGGGCAGAGCGGGCAGGGCGCCGCCCAGCCGGCAGCCCAGGGCGCCGCCACGGCCACCCCCGCAGCGAAACCGGCGGCCAAACTGGATCGTGCGGACCGCAACGCGCTGACCGACATGGCCATGTCCAACATGGCCGAGATCGCGACCGCCAAGCTGGCGCTCAGCAAGAGCCAGCATGCGGGGATCAGGGCCTTTGCCCAGCGCATGGTCGATGAGCACACGCCGGTACTGGCCGAAGTGCAGGCGCTGGCGCAAGCCAAGGGTGTCGAGCTTCCCACGGAGCTCAGCGCCACCCACAAGGCGAAGAGCAAGATGCTCGAAGCCCTGAATGGCGATGTCTTCGACCGCAGTTACCTGAGGCATTCGGGTCGCTATGACCACCGTATCACGCACGAGAAGCTGAAGGACAACATGGAGAAACTGAAGGACCCGGACATCAAGGCCCTCGCCATGAAGATGCGCCCGATCGTCGAGCAGCACCTGCTCCAGGCCGATGAACTGATCGCCAAGACGGCGCGCAGCGCCACCAGTACGTCGGGCACGCCGGGCAACGACACCACGACCATCACGGGCAAGGAGCCCATCCCGATGAAGAAATAAGGCAAGCGCTGGCGGCGCCGCCAGCGGCCGCCGGCTGGCACAGGCACCCGCCGGTCGCGCGGCCTGTTCGCCATTCGAAGCGTGGACGACGTGGCCAACTGTCGCTGATGGCTCGTCGCCCATTCCCGTCGACGGCACGCGCTGATTTATACTTGCGGGATGACCGCCGCGACACCTCCCACCCGCTGCTCCTGGGCCAACATGGCCAACCCGCGCTACCTCGCCTACCACGACCACGAGTGGGGCGTGCCCTGCCATGACGAAACCACCCTGTTCGAGATGCTCAACCTCGAAGGCGCGCAGGCCGGCCTGTCGTGGGAGACCATCCTGAACAAGCGCGAGAACTACCGCGCCGCCTTCGACGGCTGGGATGCCGAAAAGATCGCCCGCTACGACGACGCCAGGGTGGCCGAGCTGCTGGCCAACCCCGGCATCGTGCGCAACCGCCTGAAGGTGGCGGCCGCGATCACCAACGCGAAAGCCTATCTGGCCATGCGCGAACAGGGACTCACGCTGGACGCCTACCTGTGGGGCTGGGTCGGCGGCAAGCCGATCGTGAACGACTGGCCGGATGGAGCGCGCCCGGCAAAGACCGAGCTGTCGGACCGCATCTCGAAAGACCTGGGCAAGCGCGGCTTCAAGTTCGTCGGCTCGACCATCATCTATGCCTACATGCAAGGCATCGGCATGGTGGACGACCATGACCGGGCGTGCTTCCGCCACGCGGGGCGCTGACATGGACTTGCGTGTGCTGGGCGCACACTGGCGCGGCCGCGCGCGCTACACGGTGCTCGATACGGATCATGGCGACGGCGCCAGGGTGCGCGCCTTGCAGGACGCCTGGCGCGCAGACCCCGACAAGCCCGCGCGGCTGCACATCGTCGCACTCGGGGCAGGCCACGGCCTGCTGCCGGGCTTTCACCGCATCCCGCAGGACGATCCGCGCCTGACCCTGACCCTGCTCGCCGTGCCGCTCGATACCGCGCTGGCACAGCTGGCCGCGCAGCCGGACGCCGTGCTGCTGCAGGACGCCGCCGGCGCCGGATTCACAGGTCCGCTTGCACGGCCGCTCTCGCGCATCGTGGCCGCCGACGCGCGCCTGTTCGCCGATGACCTCGACGAAGCACAACGGGCGGCGCTGCAGGCCCAGGGCTTCGTGTTCGACGAGAGCCAGGGCTATGCCGTCTTCGCCGGCCGCAAGCCGCGCCTGCCGGTACCGCCGATCCCGGAGCGGCGCGCCCTCGTCGTTGGCGCCGGCCTGGCCGGCTCCGCCGCCTGTGCCAGCCTGTGCGCGCGCGGCTGGGACGTGACGCTGGTCGAGCGCCATCCGGCCACGGCGATGGAAGCCTCGGGCAACCTGGCCGGCATCTTCATGCCGTTGCTGTCAAAAGACGACAACATCCCGACCCGTCTCACGCGCGCCGCCTACCTGTACGCGCTGCGCGCCTGGCGCCAGCTCGGCGGCATCGGCGCAAGCATCGAAGGCCAGGCCTGCGGCGTGCTGCAGCTGGCGCGTGATGCCAGCCATGCCGAGGTGTCGCGGGCGATCGCGCGCGAAGGGAACATCCCGCCCGGGTTCGCGCGCTGGCTCGAGCGGCCGGATGCCGAGTTGCTGCTCGGCCTGCCCGCGCCCGATGGCGGCTGGCTGTTCCCGCAGGGCGGCTGGGCGCGCCCGGGCAGCGTGTGCGATGCGATGCTGGCGAGCTGCGGCGAGCGCCTGACCCGGCGCTTCGGCGTGGGCAGCATCACGCTGGAGCGCCACGGCAGCGCAGGCGGCGAGCATGGCGAATGGCTGGCGCGCGATGCGCACGGCAAGGTGGTCGCCCAGGCGCCGACCGTCGTGCTGGCCAACGGCGCCGGCGCGCGCCACCTGGCGCAGTCCGCCGACCTGCCGCTGGCGGCGCTACGCGGGCAGGTGACCCATCTCGCGGGCGGCACGGTGCCCGCGCTGCCGGTGGTGCTGTGCCGGGAAGCCTATTTCACGCCGGCCGCCGGCGGCGTGGCCTGCGCCGGCGCCACCTACGATCTCGACGACGACCCGGCGCTGCGCGCCTCCAGCCAGCAGGAGAACATCGAACGGCTGCGTGCGCTCGTGTCCGATCCCGGCGTGGCCGAGGCCGCACCGCTCGCCGGGCGTGTGGGCTTCCGCTGCGTGGCGCCCGACCGCTTGCCCCTGGTCGGCCGGCTGCCGGATTTCGCCGCCGCCGGCGCCACCGAGCGCCTGCGCGACGTGCCGCGCCATCCCGGCCTGCATGCGCTGCTCGGCTATGCGTCGCGCGGCCTGATCTGGGCGCCGCTGGGCGCCGAATTGCTGGCTGCGGGGCTCGAAGGCGAACCGTTGCCGCTGGAAACCAGCCTGGTCGACGCGCTCGACCCCGCCCGTTTCGTGCTGCGTGCCCGCCGCACCGGCCGTGCGTCGCAGACCATCTGAGCAGTGTTGTGTCACCGCAATAAGTTACATTCTAGAAGCGGATTGTCAAATCCTCAGCGGTATAATTGACCTACGGTAACTTTTCGGCCCGAGCGGTCCGACCGATGGAAGACACCCCACAATCGAACGAGCTGTTCCTGTTCCTGGCGTCCACCGCGCACGACATGAAGAATTCGATCAGCGTCCTGTCCGGCACGCTCGAGCGCCTGCTCGACGACGCCACGCCTGCGACCGAAAAGGCCTACCCGCAGATGGCGCAGATGTTGTACCAGACGCGCCGCCTGAACGACAAGCTGATGCAGTTGCTGGCGCTGTACAAGCACGTCGGCACCCCGGCGTACCCGTTCGACGTGCAGCCGCTCGAGATCGGCCAGCTGGCCGAGCAGGTGGTGGCGCTGGAGCGCGTGCTGCTGGAGTCGCGCGGCATTGCGCTGGAGCTGGACATCGATGCGGAACTGGTGTGGCACTTCGACGAAGACCTGGTCGTCGGCGTGGTCTCGCACGCCATCAACAACGCGGTGCACTACACGCGCGACCGCGTCCGCCTGTCGGCGCGCGAGCGGGACGGCTGGCTCGAGGTTCGCGTCGAGGACAACGGCGACGGCTACCCGGCCGCGCTGCTGGAGGCCGGCAGCGCCGCGATGAGCGGGCTTGCTTCCAGCATGAGCTTCCTGACCAACAGCGCCGGCCTGGGCTTGCACTTCTCGCGCGAAGTCGCGAGGATGCATCGCCATCGCGAGCGCAGCGGCGCCGTTCGGCTCGAGAACGGCGGCATGCTGGGCGGCGGCTGCTTCATCCTGCAACTACCATGAGCGCGGGCATGAGCGCGTTGGGCATTGCCGCCACTACCGCCGAGCAGGTCGACTGGGCCCTCAAGAACTACCTCGTGGTGGACGACTTCATCGGCGTGCGCCAGTTGCTGCGCGAGAGCCTGCGCAGTCTGGGCGCGCGCAACATCGACCAGGCCTCCAGCGGCGGCGAGGCGATGGGGCTCCTGAGCCGGACCCGCTACGACGTGGTGCTGTGCGATTTCAACCTCGGCGAAGGCAAGAACGGGCAGCAAGTGCTGGAAGAGGCGCGCATGCGCAACCTGCTGCTGCCATCGAGCGTGTTCCTGATGGTGTCGGCCGAGAAGAGCGTCGAGTCGGTGATGGGCGCGGCCGAGCACCAGCCGGACGCCTACCTGGTCAAGCCGATCACGGAGGGCGTGCTCCTGAGCCGCCTGAACCGGGTCTGGCGCAAGAAGCAGGTGTTCAGCCTGATCGACCAGGCCTATGCCGAGAAGGACTACCTGCGCGCCGCGCGCCTGTGCGACGAGCAGATCGAAGGAAACCGCGCGCACGAGATCGACCTGCTGCGCATGAAGGCGCGGCTGATGGAGCGAAGCGGCGAACCGGGCAAGGCGCGCGAGACCTACGAGCGGGTGCTGGCCCAGCGCGAATACCAGTGGGCGCGCGCCGGCCTGGCCAAGATCCGCATGGCCGACGGCGAGTACGAACAGGCGCGCCAGATGTTCGCCACCGTGATCGCCGAGAACCGCTACTACATCGATGCCTACGACCAGCTGGCGCTGGCCTACCAGAGCATGGGCAAGCACGAGGAGGCGCTGGGTATCCTGGAACGCGCCGCCAGGCTGTCGCCGAATTCCGTGCCGCGCCAGCGCAACCTCGGCCAGGCCTGCCTGAAACTGGGGAACGTGGGCATGGCCGAGAAGGCCTTCCGCAAGTGCATGGCGGTCGGCGAATACTCGATCCGCAAGACGCCGGACGCCTACCTGGGCCTGGCGCGCGTGTGTGGCCTGAAGAACGACCCGAAGGAAGCGCTGCAGCTCCTGATCGCGGCCCAGCGCGAGTTCGGCGCCGAGCACCCGGACATGGAGTTGCGTGCCAAGATCACCGAAGGCCTGGTGTATCACGAGAGCGGCGACTACCGCCGCGCGCGCAAGGCCGGCGACGAACTGGAGGCGCTGCTGCAATCGACGGCCGAGCGCCCGGACGTGGCAACCTGCCTCGAGATGGCCACGCTGCTGTTCGCTGTCGGCGTCAGGGAAGCGCCGGTGGAGCTGCTGTGCTACGTGATCCGCAACAACCACGACAACACGCTGCTGCAGGACGAGGTGCAGAAGATCTTCGAGAAGGCGCGCATGGGCGAGGAGGGCGAAGCCCTGATCCGCGGCGCGCGCAAGGAAGCGATCGACCTGATGAACCAGGGCGTGCTGCTCTGGAAGACCGGCAAGCTGCGCGACGCCGTCGAGTGGATGCGCAAGGCGCGCGCGGCGCTGCCGCACAACGTGCGCATCCTGTTCAACTCGGCCCAGATCCTGGTGTCGCACATGCAGCAGCGCGGCTTCGACATCGCACTGTCGGACGAGGCGCATGCGGTGCTGGTCCATGTCGACAAATTGCAACCGGGGCAGCAGCGCTTTGCGCAGCTGATGGAGCAGTTGAAGCTGCTGGTGCCGAAGGAAGAATCGCCCGATCCGGTGCCTGGCGGCGCGGCGCCCGCCGCCTGAGTTTCCGGCTGCGCCGCGCGATCGGATTCGCCCCCACGACGGCTCGACTTCTGGCTGGACTTCTCCTGACCACGAAGCGCTTTCCTGGTCCGCTACTTCAAAACGTCGTTCCCGCGTAGGCGGGTACCCAATTTGCAGTGCACGACCAGCGCTTTACCGGAACCGCTCCCTTACACCCTCCCACCGCGCCGGCTGCGCCGCCGGCCCGTGCCGGCGCACCAGCTCCGCGCACAGCAGGCCCACGTCGATGCCGCCGTCCTGCCCGCGGGCGGCCTTTGCCGCCTCGCCCACCGCACAGTCGCCGATGTACTGGCCCAGCGCCCGGTAGCTCTCGAACTGCGCCTCGTCGAACCACTGGTCCGCCGTGCTCTCGTGCGGATAGGCCGGGTGCACCTTCCGGTAGTTGAGCAGGTCGGCATTCTCGCGCCCGACGATGGCCGGCTTCACGTACAACAGCGTGCCGTCGACGCCGCCGCGGTCCACCTGGGTGTAGCGCACGGTGCCGACCGCGCAGCTGGCGCCGCACAGGCCATCCTGGCTGCGCTGCGCCAGCTTCGACACGTCCAGGTCGATGCGCACGTGCAGGTCGGTGGCGCAGCGGCGGATGGCGTTGCCGAGGTCCTCGAAAGACAGCGCGCCGTCGCTCGCCACGTCCACCGCGACGATCAGGCGGCAGCGCCGCCGCACCAGCTCGTAGATGCCGAGGTTGTCGAAGTGGCCGCCGTCCGACAGGTAGACGTAGCTGGCATCGGCATTGGTCAGGCCGAACAGTTCGGCGAGCAGGCTGAACAGGCCGACCGGCGGCGAGGACTGCTGCCACGCCGTCTTGCGCGGGTTGGGGCACCAGCGTCCCAGGCGCACGTTGAACATCGTCATCAGGAAGTTCAGCGGCGGCGAGGAGTGCGCCCCCATGTTCGGGCTGGCGGCTGCGCCGGATACCGCGACCGCCATGCCGAGGCGCACACCGGCGTCGTCGTCGGCCCCGGCCGTCGAGCGCGCGCCATACAGGCCGGTGGGGCGGTAGCAGCCGCGCGCCGCGTCGGAACCCGGCGCACCGGCGGCGGCCTGTGCCGGCAGCTCGAAACCGCAATACCTGGGCGTGAACGTGAACGAAGCCGCCTTGCGGGTGCGCCACGCAAGTTCCTGGCCGCCGACCAGGTTGAGCGAGGTGTTGACGATGTGGCAGGGGCGCTGCTGCTTCAGTTTTTCGAGCAGCGGGTCGTCGCCGGGGTCGAAGCCTGTGAACGGATGCGGATTGCGCGCGCGGCTGCTGGCGCCGAAGTAGGCGCGCACCAGCCGGTTCCGGTAAAGCATGTAGAGCGAGAATTTGTTGATGTCGACGCGCCAGCCGAGCAGCAGCGCGCAGGACAGGAAAGCGGCGAACAGCTTCGCGAGCCAGGCGCCGTCGGTCGCGAGCGTGGCGCGGGCATGCGCGCCGTACACGCAGGTGAGGGTGATCGGTTCCGGGCAGGCAAGGCGGGGCGGCGCCACCGTCACCTGCACCAGCGCGCTCAGGAGGGCGAACACGCCGGCCGTGAACACGTAGGGGGCGAGGCGCGCCGCCAGGTCCAGGCGCCAGTCGCCGGTGCGGATGCCGGTGCCGTGTACGCCGGTCTTGCTGCCGCTGCCGGCCTTCAGGCCGAACCAGGTCACCGCCAGCCAGCCGAGCAGGGTGCCGAGGTGCGACCACAGGTTGAGGGTGAGCCAGGCCCAGTGCAGCAAGGGCGCCAGGAAGAAGGCGACACCGAACATCATGATCCAGACGATGGCGAAGATCCAGGCCCAGGCGCCCTGGCGGCTCCACCATTCGCGGCTGGCGTCGCTGTACATGCGGCCCACCAGGCCAATCATGAGGGTCATGGTGCCGGCGAACAGCGCCATCATCAGCGGCATGCCGAAGGTGCTCAAGGCGATCGCGTTGTTCAGCACCGGATGCCTGGCTGGGGCGGGCAGCATCGCCAGCCCGGCCAGCAGCAGCACCGTGCCGAAGGTGATCGCGCCGATGGCCGACAGCAGGTGCGACAAGCCTTCGACCAGTTCGGCGCGCGTCACGTCGACCGGGGCGCGGGTCGGGCGCAGCTGCCACCACTGCGTGGCGCCCAGGCCGACCGCCAGCAGCACCAGGATGGCGGCGAGAATGAACAGGCCGTCGATCACGTAGTCGGCCGTCGAAGGCAGCACGAAGCGCGCCAGCAGCTCGGGCGCGAAGGCGCGCCCGGTGGCGATGAAGGCCGCGATGACGGTCACGGTGGCGGCGCTGCACATCGTGTAGCCGACGCGCCGGTAGGCGCTGGTGCGGTCGTGGGCCAGGTACCAGCCGAGGGCCCAGACCACGAAGTAGATGAAGGCCGGTACCAGCAGCCAGGCTTCGCGGCCTTGCAGCTTTGCCTGCCAGACGCTGAAATCCTCGCCGCCGTGGCGCCACAGGCCGACGCTGCCGAGAAAGCCGGCCAGCAGCAGCGGCAGGTTGATCCACCAGAGCACCGCGCCCTGCGACAAGGGGAAACGGCGCAGGCCGCGCGAGCTGGACGGCTTGCTGGAAATGCTCAGCGCGATGAAGAACACCGCGACGAGGAACAGCACGATGCCGAGCATCCACGCGATATCGGCATAGGCTTCCCACGGCGCGCCGGGGTTGACCAGTCGGTGCACCGCCCACACGGCGGCGCGCGGCAGGAGGAGCAGGGCGCACAGCCAGGCGACCAGCATCGTCAGGTTCAGGCCCGTGTTGCGCACGTAGGTACCGATCAGGGTCCAGGTATCGGCGCTGAACATCCCGCCGCGCGGAGACAGGTAGTTGCTGTACTGGCGCAGGAAGCGTACGGCCGGCGCCTCGCCCTGGCCGGCCGCGGCGCCATCCCCGGGCGCGAGCATGGCTTCGACCTTGGCCACGTCGCCGCCCTGTTCATGGATGCACTTCGATAGCCAGCCGCCGATGAAGCCGCCGCCGGACACCGTCGACAGGTAATCGAGGCGGCGCAGTAGCCCGTGGCCGGCCAGCGCCTGCAGGATGCCGAGCCCGAAGGTCGCGCTGCGCACGCCGCCGCCGGACAGGGCCAGGCCGACCAGCCCGGCCGCGTGGGCGCGCGCCGGCAGGTCGGCGCCGGCTTCGGCGTCGGGGGCGGGGCGCAGCAGGTCGAGTTCGTCGCGGAAGACGTCGCCGAAGGTGAAGCCGCTGACCTCGTCCAGCCGCTGCAGCGTCGTCTCGTCGATGATGCCGCGCCCGGCGACGCCATAGCGCCGCCGGAACTCGACGATCGCTTCGGCCAGTTCGTCGAGCGTGCCCGCGTGCACCGGCGGGCGGCAACCGGCCGCTTCCAGCTTGCGGCGCAGGTCGGCAAGCTGGGCCGTTGACAGGCTTGCTGGATCGAAAGAGGGCACGCGCACTCCGACAGGACAATGGACCGGACCACGACTGTCCGGTCTGCTTGGTCCAGTTCAGCACGCCAGGCAGGCGTGCGCTACCGTTTGCATCAAACGTGTGCGCTTGCGTGTCCGTGGCAAAGCGGCGTGCTGCAAGCCTGCGCGTGCGGAATTTGGAAGAAAATGGCAAGCATGAGCATCCCTACCAGTGCCCCGATCGACCTACAGGCGCATTACGATGCGATGTGGGAGCGCGCCTTCGGCGCTGTTGCCACGGGCGACATCGACTGCGATGCACGCCTCGCGGCCGGGCCCGACCCGCGCCGTGGCCTGACCCTGATTGCACGGCCCGGCGCGGCGCTGGCAGGCCGCTTCGATGCCCTGCTCGACCGGCTCGCCGGCTGCGAGCCACGGCAATACCGGCAACCAGGAGCCGACATGCACGTGACCGTGCTGTCGCTGTTCACGGTCACCGATGACCCGGTAGCCGAACTGGCGCGGGTGGACGAGTATCGTGCCGCCGTGCGCTCGGCACTGGACGGCATCGGGACGTTCGGGATCGACTTTTGCGGCATCACGCTGTCGCGCGGCGCGGTGCTGGCGCGCGGTTTTCCCCGCGGCCCGGCACTGGAAATGCTGCGCGAGCGCCTGCGCGGCGCATTGCGCGCCCGCGGGCTGGACGGCTCGCTCGACCAGCGCTACCGGCTGGTGACCGCCCACGTCACGCTGTTGCGCTTCGTTGCGCCGCTGCGCGAGCCGTCCCGCTTCGCCGCGCTGCTCGAGGCCTTGCGCGACGAGCCGCTCGGCAGCATGCAGGTGGACAGCCTGGAACTGGTCATCAATGACTGGACCATGTCCAGCGGCTCGCTGCAGCGGGTGGAAGCCTGGTCCCTGGCCTGAGTACGCTCAGCGCGCTGCCTGCAGGGCGGCGATGCGGTCTTCGATCGCCGGATGGCTCGAGAACAGCGCCGCCGCGCCCTTGCCGGAAATGCCGAAGGCGGCCATGTTCTTCGGCAGTTCGCCTTCCTCCAGGCCGCCCAGGCGGCGCAGCGCGGCGATCATCGGCTGCGGACGGCCGAGGATTTGCGCGGCGCCGCGGTCGGCGCGGAATTCGCGCTGGCGCGAGAAGTACATCACGATGATGCTGGCCAGGATGCCGAACAGGATTTCGCAGACGATCACGGTCACCATGTAGCCGATGCCCGGGCCGGACTGCTCGGAATCGTTCTTGCGCAGCATCTGGTCGACGAAGTAGCCGACGATGCGGGCCAGGAAGATCACGAAGGTGTTGACCACGCCCTGGATCAGGGTCAGCGTCACCATGTCGCCGTTGGCGATGTGGGCCACTTCATGCGCCAGCACCGCTTCGACTTCTTCCTGCGTCATCGAGGCCAGCAGGCCGGTGGAGACCGCCACCAGAGAACTGTTCTTGGTCGCGCCGGTGGCAAAGGCGTTCGGCGCGCCCTCGTAGATGGCCACTTCGGGCATGCCGATGCCGGCCCGCTGCGCCTGCGCCGCCACCGTGTCGAGCAGCCAGCGTTCGGTCGCGTTGCGCGGCTGGGTGATGACCTGGGCGCTGGTCGACCATTTCGCGATCGGTTTCGACAGGAGCAGCGAGATGAACGAGCCGCCGAAGCCCATCAGGGCGGCGAATACCAGCAGCATGCCGAGGTTGAGTCCGTTTTCGGTGAGGAAACGGTTTACGCCGAGCAGGCTCGCAGTCAGGCTGAGCACCAGCATGACGCCCAGGTTGGTTGCAATAAACAGGATGACGCGTTTCATGGTTTCTCCAATACAAATAAATCAATGCCAGACAAGGTGGACCTGGCGTGTTACAGGTGGGGGGCTTCGGTAATGGGTTCGATGCGACGGATCGCGACCTTCACGATGCGGCGGTCCTCGACGGCGAGGATCTCGAAGCGCAGGCCGTCCAGTTCGAGCGCTTCGCCGGCCGCAGGCAGGGTTTCGAAGCGCGCCAGCAGGAAGCCGGCCAGCGAGGTGTAGTCGGTGGTGTCGGTCACCAGCGCGTCCGTTTCCAGCACCTGCTCGAGCAGGTGCAGGTCGGCCGCGCCGTCGACTTCCCACAGGCCCGGCCCCTGAGGCCGGATCGCCAGCTGCTCGTCCTCGTCGGGGAATTCGCCGGCGATGGCTTCCAGGATGTCGACCGGCGTGAGCAGGCCCTGGACGGTGCCGTACTCGTCGGACACCAGCACCAGCTGGCCGCGCGCACGCTTGAGCGTGTCCATGGCGCGCAGCACGCCGGCCGTCTCCGGCAGGATGATCGGCTTCTTCAGCGGTCCCGCATCGGAGGTGTCGATATCCTGGCGCAGGATCAGGCTGCCGATCAGGTCCTTGGTGCGGCCGATGCCGATCACGTTGTCGATCTCGCCGCGGCACACCGGCAGCTGGTTGTGCGGGGTGGCATGCAACTGCTGCAGGATGTCGCCGGGAGCATGCTCCAGGTTCACCCAGGACATGTCCGACCTCGGCGTCATGATCGAGCGGATCGACCGGTCGGCCAGGGTCAGTACCCCGCTCACCATGTTGCGTTCTTCCACGGCGAACACCTCTTCCTGCTTCGCCTGTTCGCTGTCGGCATCGGCTGCCGGCTCGGTGCGCTTGCGGTTGCCCAGCAGGCGCAACACCGAATCGGCGGTACGCTCGCGGAAGGGCAGGCGGGCCTCGTTCTTGAGGAAGTTGCGGCGCGCGAACTGGTTCAGGGTCTCGATCAGGATCGAGAAGCCGATCGCCGCATACAGGTAGCCCTTCGGGATATGGAAGCCCAGGCCTTCCGCGACCAGGCTCAGTCCGATCATCAGGAGGAAGCTCAGGCACAGCACGACCACGGTCGGGTGGGCATTCACGAAACGCGTCAGGGGCTTGGAGGCCACGATCATGACGCCGATCGAGATGATCACGGCCGCCATCATCACGCCGAGATGGTCCACCATGCCCACCGCCGTGATGACCGCGTCGAGCGAGAACACGGCGTCGAGCACCACGATCTGCGCGACCACGGCGGCGAAGCTGGCATACACCTTCGATTGGGACTGCGTGTGCACCACGCCTTCCAGGCGCTCGTGCAGTTCGACCGTGGCCTTGAACAGGAGGAACAGGCCGCCGACGAGCAGGATCAGGTCCCGCCCGGAGAAACTGAACGATCCCAGCGAGAACAGCGGCGTGGTGAGGGTGACCAGCCACGACATGATCGTCAGCAGGCCGAGCCGCATTGCCATTGCCAGCGACAGGCCGATCAGGCGTGCCTTGTCGCGCTGGTGCGGCGGCAGCTTGTCGGCCAGGATGGCGATGAAAATCAGATTGTCAATTCCCAGAACAATTTCCAGGAGTACTAAGGTCAGCAGACCGACCCATATGGTCGGGTCGAATAGCCATTCCATCTTGAACACCTTTTACATGAATTAAACGTTCGGCCCGCGCTGCGCCATGCCACGGCGGCGCCATGCGCCCGCCAGGTGGCGGTAGGGAATCGAACGCGAATGCCGGTCCCGCCGGTGGTCACACGGAATGTGTGCGGACGGGAAACGGACCAGGCGATGCGCCGGGTTGGCCGGCGTCAGGCGCGTGGCGGTTTGACGGGAGGGGGTGGGGAATGGCAGTGCCGGCGGGCATCGCGGGGCGGGGCGCCGCCACCGGGCAGGCCGGCCAGGCGCGGGGAAGCCTCGTGGTTCACGATATCGTGGAGATCCGGGCTTCCTGGCGGCTCATCGGGGTCGAGATCGCAGAAAGGCGCGCATGAGAGCGTCTTGCCTGGCTTGGCATCGGCAAGGGCGGACGCCGATGGCTCCAGCTGTTCCGTCACGGCCTCGTCCTGCAGCAGCGATGCGGACATCGACAGTGCGAACACGTTCAGGGGGAACAGCAGGATAAGGACAATGACGAGGACTCGTCTCATACGATCTTGGGGGACATGACGCGGTCAGTATAGCATGTCCCTTGCCGGGAATTGATCAGTATCCCGCGGCCGTGGCCGCGGGCCGGTAGCTCAGGCCTTGTCCGCCCTGGTGCGCGGATTGCGCCCGACCCGGCTGCCCGAGGGCGGGCTGGCGGGCGCCGGTTCCGGTGCCCCACCGGACACGTCCAGGGGCGAGCCGCCTGCGGCTTTCGGTTCGGCGGGCGCTTTCGCGGTTGCCCCGTCGGCGCCCTGCTGCGGGGGGATGGCGCTCGCGACCGCTTGGCGGAACTGTTCTTGCAGCAAATTCCACCAAGCGACGGCAGCGGGCATCGCATTGGCGGCAGCTTGCTCGGTCCCTGCGGGTGCCTGCGCGGCCGATGGCGGCGCCGAGGGTGCGGCCGATGGTGCGGCCGCCGGCTGCGCCGGCGGGGGCGGGCTGGCGGCGCCCGGCTGGGCGAAGAATTGCGCGAACGGCGCCGCCAGGGACGGGTCGGTGCCGGCGCGGCCCATGGCCTGCGCCATGCTGTCGCCCATGGCCTTGAGCGTGGCGAGCGTGCCGCGCTGCACCTCCAATGCCTGAATGGTTCCGCGCAGCATGCCGATGTTCAGGTTCAGCCAGGCTTCTACCGCCTTGAGGTCGGCAATCTTCTTGTCCAGCTCGTCGATGGAGAGGCTGGAACCGGTCATGCCCGGCATCGAGACGCCGGGGATGCCCATGCCGCCCCAAAGGTTCTTGACGAATTCCAGCGTGTCGGTCATTCCTGCAGCGTTCGGCATGGGCGGCTTGAGCATGGTTTTCTCCTGTGGTGGACACCCTAGCGTAGCAGATAAATAACAAGGCTTCAAAGCAGCGCGGCAAAGTCCGATGCGCCCGGCTGCAGCACTGGCCTCGCCGTCAGGCTACACTAGCGGCATGAGTAGCGCTTCGTTTTTCCGGCAATGGCGCCGTCCGCTGGTGCTGGGCACGCTTGTCGTCCTGTTGCACTGGCTGGTGCTGGGCTGGATCATGTCCGGCATGTCCGGCACGCAGGATTCGGCATTGCCCGGGCGCGACGGCGACGCGCTGGTGAGCCTGGCCGAACTGCTGCCGGCCTCCCGCAGCGAAGCACCGGCTCCCGTACCGCCGCCCGAGCCGCGGCTGCCGCAGCCTCCCTTGCCCGACTTTGCACCGTTGCCCCCGAACGTGGTGGTGATCGAGGATGTGGCGGGCGAGCCCGTGCAGCCGGGCCCGCCCGCGGACACGCCAAGCGTGGCTGCCGAACCCGCGCCCCGGGTTGCCGCGGCCGAGCCGGTACCCCTGCCTGTCCCGGCGCCGGAGGACGAGCCGGCGCCCGCGCCCGAGATCCGGCGCTACAAGGTCGACGTGCCGCCGCCGGCCGACATCCGGCTCGACGTCGCCCGCCAGGACGCCGACGGCACCCAGTGGAGCGGCGAGGCGCTATTGTCATGGAAGATGGACGGGGCGGCCTACCGCGTGCGCATCGAAGCCGGCATCCGGGTCGTGTTCGCGCGTGTGAACCTGGTCGTGCTCACCAGCGAGGGCACGGTCGGCAACACCGGCTTCATGCCGGTCAGGATGACCGAGAAGCGCCGCGGACGGGCGCTGACGGCCACGCACTTCGACTGGCCGGCCAACGCGCTCACGTTTTCCAGTTCGCAGGCCAGGCATGGCTTGATGCCGGGGGCGCAGGACAAGGCCACGGTGCCGCTGCAGCTGGCCGCCATTGCGCGCGGCGATCCGGCCCAGCTCGCGGGCGACATCGACATCTTCGTCGGCGAAGAGCGCGACGGCAGCGTGTACACCTTCAAGGTGATGGGGCAGGAAGAGATCGACACCGCCCTCGGCCGCCTGGCGACCGTGCGCCTGGCGCGCCCGCCCAAGCCCGGCTCGTACAAGACGCGGCTGGACATCTGGCTGTCCCCGAGCCACGGCTGGATGCCGGTGCAGATCCGCAGCACCGAAGCCAGTGGCGCCGTGACGACCCAAACGGTGAATAATATCGCCTTGACCCAACCAGGATTTTGATATGCAACGCTTTACGCTTCGCTCCACATTCCGATCGCCCTTTCCCCAAGCCGCTTGCGCCCTGGTGCTGGCCTTGACGCTGGGGCAGGCCGCCGCGCAGGACGCGCGTACGACCGTCAAGCGCCCGTTCGACCTGCCGCCGTCGGCCGACCTGCGCTACGAACTGCAGGCGCGCCACCGTGGCTTCGGGCTGAAGGGCGAAGCGACCGTGACCTGGCGCGCCGGCGACGGCAAGTACGCCGTGAACGCGGTGTCGAAAGTGCCGCTGCTGGGCACGCTCACCGAGGACCGCAGCAGCGGCACGGTGGACACCCATGGACTGGCGCCGGCTGAGTTCCATGAGAAACGCCTGCGCAAGGACCCCACCAAAACCACCTTCAACCGCGACACGAAAACCCTGGGCTTCAGCGAAAGCAGGCAGACGTACCCGCTCAAGGGGGGCGAGCAGGACCGCGCCTCGGTCACCTGGCAACTGGTGGCGGTGGCGCGCGCGGCGGGCGACAAGTTCAAGCCGGGCTCCGTGTGGCACTTCTTCGTAGCCGGCCGGCGCGATGCGGAAACCTGGGTGTTCAAGGTCGTGCGCCGTGAAAAGGTCCGGACCGGCCTGGGCGAGGTCGAGGCGGTGCTGGTGTCGCGCCAGCCCCCGGCGGACAAGAAAGACCAGGCGGTGGACGTGTGGCTGGCGCCGCAGCACGAGTGGTATCCGGTCAAGCTGCGCTATGTCGACGGCGACAAGGAGCAGGTCGAGCAGACCCTGTCCACTGTCACGAAACGCTGAGTGGATGTCACATTTTTGCCACATTGTCTTCGTTTTGATGCAAGACGATAGTGTGACTTTCCTGCAATAAGCTCCCTTTCTTCGGGTCGCCAGACTGCTAATTGCCCAGCCTAAACTGTTATACTGGCGCCCCCGCGGACCGGCCGCGCCTGCCTGACGGGCGTGCGTTGCCCGCGCACGAAGAACGGTACCCCTACGATGATCGACCACCTCGCCGGCGCAGCGCTCGCCGCAGACTCCTTTTCGACGACCCAGGAAGACGACCCGCTGCAGGCGCACTTCCAGAACGGCGTCGCGCCCGACGAGATCGAGCAGGTCTACCACCTCAAGCGCGCCCAGCCGATGCTGTCGGCCTTCACGGCGCTGTTCCACGGCACCCAGGACGGTGTGCTGGTGCGCCTGCTGGTGCTGCGCGAGCTGGCCAGCGACACCGCCAGCTCGGCGTTCTCGCGCGCGGACATCAACAACAAGCTGGCCTACCTGACCGCGGAAAGCCTGGAGACGGTCTTGAACCGCCTGCGCGGCCACGGCCTGCTGGCCTGGGACGCCCCGGCTGCCGTGTACCGCATCACGCCGCTGGCGCGCAACGTGCTGTCCGCCCTCGACACCCTCATCGCGCTGGCCAAGCCGGAAGAAGACGACGCCGAGATGGGCTTTTTGCTGTCGCAGGTGGCCGGCGCCCAGGCCGTGGGCGGCGTCACCGTGGAGCAGTTGCGCCACCTGCTGGGCCGCCTGGTGGAACTGACCGAGGAATTCCGCGACGCCATCGCCTCCGGCTCCGAATTCCGCCTTCGCACCTCGCAGGCGAAGTGGCACATGGCCTGCGACTGGGTCGAGAAGGGCTCCGTGATCCTGCGCGCCATCACCCAGGACCCGCAGGCCGATTCGGCCACCCACAAGGCGGCGCAGGCGATCGGCCGCGCCCAGAGCGCGCTGCTGAACATGCAGGGCATGTTCTCGCGCGCCCTGAACCAGATCGAGCGCCAGCGCGTGCACCTGGGCCAGTCGGGCCTGTCGACCACCGACGTGAAGCGCTGGCTGCTGGCCCACGACGACCTGGCCAGCCTGGCCGAGGGCGCGATCGACCGCCCGGTGGTGCCGCTGTTCGGCACGCCGGCCGAGATGATCGACGTGGCCGAGACCGAGCTGCTGCTCGAGCGCGTCACGTCGACCGGCCCGAAAGGACTGCCGTCCGGCCAGGATGCGCCGCTGACGGTCAACGACAACCCGGCGATGCAGGCGGAACTGAACGACTGGATCAACAAGCTGGCCGACTTCGCCAACCTCGGCAACTTCCCCGAGTTTTCGGAGAGCGGCCCGAAGAAGGTGGCGCTGCACGAGTCGCTGCTGCCGGCCAGCTTCGCGGTGGCGTCCTACCGTGCTTCGCTGCTGCCGCTGCTGGGCGACGCGGCCGAGGCCAGCCTGCAGGGCGCGACCGCCGACCTGGCGCGCCTGCCCGTGAAGTTCGAGCCGACCGACGCCATGATCCAGCTCGACGACCCCGAGGTGGCGGCCATGTCGATCGCCACCCTCTCATTGAATCTCGATTTAGACAGTCCAGAAAGCGGTACTCAAGATGAATGACGACGCACAAATCCTGATCGCGCGCCTGCTGACGCACCAGACCCTGCGCCGCGACGACAAGATGGTCAAGCGCGCGCTGTCGGACGAGCAGTTCCGCCAGGAGGTCGACAAGCGCCTGTTCGAGGCCGGCCTGAAGCTGCTCGACAACGTCTATGCAGACCATGTGACGATCGCCCTGCACCGCAACGTCGAGCCGAAGATCTTCGGCGCCAAGGACATCTGGCAGAACAACAACTTCGGCCTGACCCGCGACGGCGTGGCCCTGCTGGTGGTGCTGTGGGCGCAGATCATCCTGCCCAAGCGCGAGCGCCAGGAAACCCACGTCACGGTCGACGACGACCAGACCGACATGTTCGACAAGGACGCGCCGATCCCGCGCGCCGAAGACACCTCGATCGGCATCTCGTACACCGCGCTGCTGTCGGACTTCGGCGACAAGCTGGGCAAGAAGACCCGCATGGACATGAACCTGGGCGTGCTGTCCAAGCTCGGCTTCATCGAGCGCCGCGGCGATGTGATCCTGGAAGGCCCGCTGCTGGACCTGATGATGGACACCGACCTGCTGAAGGAACGCATCATCAACGGCGCGCTGGCCGAAGTGTTCAAGCGCGCGCCGCTGGCTGCGGCCCCGCGCAAGATCGATGCCGCCAATGACGCGGTCGCGGAAGTCGTCCCGGACGCCGCCGACGAAGAAACCCCCACCTGAGGTAGCCCATGTTCCACATCAAATCACTCGAACTGGTCCACTGGGATTACTGGCAGCGGATCAAGAACATCCCGCTCGACGCCAAGATCATCACGATCGCCGGCCAGAACGGCTCCGGCAAGACCACGCTGCTCGACGCGCTGCGCACCCTGTTCGGCCTGGACTGCTCGATGGGCCGCACTTATAAACACTATGCGCGCCATTCGGGCCAGCAGAGCGCCTGGATCCGCGCCGTGGTCGACAACAAGCCGGTCGGTCGCCAGCTGTCGAACCGTCCGTTCCGCCATTCCGGCTTCTTCGCCGACGACGAAGTGACGCTGTTTTGCCAGGTGCAGAAGAACGGCGGCGACTGGAAGCGCCAGTACCTGATGCGTCCGGGGAACGTCGAGATCGAGGAAGTGACCGAAGCGACCGACTGGCTCGGCGTGGAAAACTACCGCAAGCGCCTGGCTTCGGCGGGCCTGTCGCCGGCCATGTCCAAGGTGCTGGCACTGGAGCAGGGCGAGACGGACAAGTTGTGCGAATACGCGCCGCGCCAGCTGCTCGACCTGGTGTTCCAGGTCTTCGGCGACAAGGAAGTGCTGGACGCCTACGACGAAGCCAAGCGCCACCAGCGCGACACCGAGACGGAACTGAAGCGCTTCGAGGCCGAACTCGAAACCTCGCGCATCAACCTGGAAGGCCTGCGCCTGCGCGTGGCGAACTACCACCAGTGGGAAGACCTGCACAAGGAAAAGAAGGCGCTGCAGGAAGAGGTGCTGCCGGCGCTCGAATACATTGAAGCGCGCGAAAAGGCCGCCGCCATCAGCCGCAACCTGAAAGAGGCGAGGAAGCCCCTGCTTGCCGCCGACTCGATCCTGGCCGAGAAGCGCCAGCAGTTGGCCGCCCAGCAGCGCGCGCTGACCGAAGCGCAGAAGCTGGAGACCCAGCTGGAGCAGGAAGCCACCGAGCTTTCCGGTCGCCTGAGCCAGGTCAACCAGAAACTCAAGCCGCTGGAAAGCCTGCTGGAGCAGAAGGAGCGCCTGCAGAAGCTGTCGGCGGATGCCGGCGCCGACCTGGCCGAAGTCGCCAACCAGCTCAACGAAAAAGAAGCCGAGCTGGCCAAGCAGAAGGCGGCGCGCGACAACGTCGCCACGAAGATTGCCGCCGAGATGGCGACCATCTCGGCCCTGCAGGGAAAGAGCGCGATGCCGGAACCGGAAGCCCAGCGCCAGATGCGCCGCGCGCTGCGCGACGAGGGCATCGCCCACGCCATGCTGTCGGACATCGTCGAAGTGACGGACCCGAAGTGGCAGGGCGCGGTCGAGGGTGTGCTCGGCGGTTACGCGTCGGTCGTGCTGCTGGAAAAAGCCAAGGATGCGCCGGCGGCCTACCGCCTGGCCGAGAAGGAGCGCTATCGCCACTTCATCGTGCCGGACTGCGTCGAGGCGCCGGTGGTGAGGGACGACAGCCTGTTGTCGGTGGTGCGCTTCTCCGGCAAGGCGCCGGGCTGGCTGATCGACCAGCTGGAACGCATCGAGCGCGTGGACTCGGTCGACGCCGGTTTCAAATCGGATTGCGACGAGTGGATCACCCCGGACGCCTACCACCGCGAACGCCGCGGCGGCCGCTCGCTGTACGTCGAACCGTCGCGCTACCGCTTCGGTTCGGCCGGCAAGACCCAGCGCCTGGAAGCGATCCAGAAGCTGCTCCCGAGCCTGGAAGCGCAGGAAGACGCGCTGACGCTCTCGATCAGCAAACTCGCCGCCGAGGTTGGAGCATTAAAGGGCCGCATCGCCGGCGTGGACGCCGCCAAGGAACTGTCGGCACGCCAGGCCGAGTTCGAGGAAGCGACCCGCGCGCTGGCGCCGCTCAAGGCCGAACGCCTGGAAGTCGGCGCGCGCCTGGGCGAGCTCTCGATGCTCACCAAGAACGCGACCGTGGCGCGTACCCGCGCCGACACCGTGTGGCAGAACGCGCGCATGGCGCTGTCCGAAGCGGAAGCCGGCATGCGCCTGAACAACCGCCGCACCATCGAGCAGCGCACGGAGCACGCCAAGGCGCTGCTGGGGCTGCGCCGCGGCTGGCGCAACGTGCCGAAGAACTGGAAAAACGCCGGCTGGCGCGGCGCCATCGTGGCCAAGCACCAGAACGCGCACCAGGTCAACCTGCGCCTGTCGACGCTCGAACACTCCCTGGCGCGCGACGACTGGGAACAGGACGGCACCGTGATCGACCAGTACGCGCGCCTGAACGACCAGCTGTCGGGGCGCCAGAACGAGACCGAAGAGCGCCGTTACCAGAACAACCGCGCGATCGAGGCCACCGCCAATGCGCGCGGGGCCTACATCGAGCGCCTGCGCTACACGATCAAGACCTACTCCAAGAACATCAAGGAGCTGGGCGAACTGGCCGGCATCGACGTGCAGGCCGACCCGGTGCGCCTGGAGAACGACGACGTGCAACTGGCCCAGGCCGGCCTGCATGTGCGCTTCAAGTTCGACGGCAAGGACCAGATCGGCATGAACGACGGCGAAGCCTCGGGCGGCCAGCAGGTAATGAAGTCGCTGGTGCTCCTGATCGGCCTGCTCAAGTCGGAAGAAGGCTCGGGCGGCTTCGTGTTCATCGACGAACCGTTCGCCCACCTGGATATCCGCAACATCCAGCTGGTCGGCGAGTTCCTGAAGAACACCGACGCCCAGTACCTGATGACGACGCCGCTGACGCACAACACCGACGTGTACGACCCGTCCGAGCTGACTCTCATCACCAGCAAGAAGAAGAAGGATGTGCAGTGGGCGCAGCCGATCTTCGTGCTGCAGAGGCGCAAGGACGAGGCGAAGGCCGCGTAAGAACAAGGGGCTCGGCCCCTTGTTCATCGTTCCCTCGCGTGGGTGACAATGTGTGATGCTTGCGCCACGGCCGTGCTGTTATCCTGTGAAAGTCAAACAGGGAGGCAAGGATAATGAAACGTTTTGGCTGGCCGGCTGCGGTCATGTTTTCCATGATGGCCGGGCTGTCGGCCTGCGGCGGGGGCGGCAGCGATGCGCCTCCGGTCCAGGTAACACCTCCGGCGTAGGTGGCGACGCTGCAAAGCGTGAAGGTCGTCAATCTCGGCAGCCAGGTGGAGCCGGGCAGCGAGGTGACGGAGATCACGCCCACCCGCTTCGTCCATTCCTCGAAGGTCGGCGGCCTGCCACACCAGCAGGTCGACGTCGCGATCGACGCTGCCGATTTCAAGCGCCTGGCGGCGCTGGTCGAATCGGCCGACCTGATCCGCACGCTGGGAGTCGATACCGGCGTCCATGGGCTATGCCGGCACCTGGGCTACGAGATCACGATCGTCAGGAACAACGTTCCTTACAATTTCTCCATCCCTGGGGGACAGACCTGCATAGGATCGAATGCGGCGTTCAAAGAACTGATGGGCTTGTATGTGGATCTGAAGAGCAAGTACGCGCCGGTGACGCCGCTGTGACGCAAGAAAGGGCCGGTGGGCCCTTTTCTTCAAGTGAACCCGAGACCCCGGGCCGCCATGGCCGCGGAGCGTCACCGACCCGGCTCAATCGACATCGACCGCCTTGCGCAGCTTGCGGCGCCACTGCAGCAGCCCCGCCGAGAACCACCCGAAGTAGCCCGCCGTCAGCCCCACGCACAGCATGGTGAGCGGCTCGTCCGTCAGTCGCGGCGCCGGGATTCCCTTGCCCTGGTTCGCATAGATTTCCACCCCGATGTACAGGAGGCGCGCCACCAGGATCATCGCCATCAGGATGCCCAGGCGCGCCGGCGGCGTGAAGTAGTAACCCTGCTGCGTATCCTCGAAGCGCGTCCGCTTCAGGCCATACACGCTCCAGCCGATGCCGAGTGCGGCCCCGGCAGCCAGCGCGCCCAGGTTGAAGGGGGTGTCCAGCAGCTGCGCCGCCGGCACCAGGATCATCCCGCCGAACACCAGCACCCCGGTGTAGTGGCGCGAGACGATCGAGCGCTGGCGCACCATGCGGCTCTTGATGCGGTTGTAGACGCGCCAGACGAGCAGCGGCGCAAGGACGAGCAGGGCGAGGGTGGTGATCGAGATATCCATGTTGCGATGAGGTTGTTCAGGCCGTCATTGTAATGGACGGGCGCCGGCCCGCACGCGTGGCGGCGGCGAACGGCGGCTTCGAGGCCGTCATGGTAAGGTGCCTACTCCGCTTTTTCGAGGAGATTCCAGCCATGAATGCCGTGTTGTCCGCTGATTTTCCCATCGAGGCGCACCGCGCTCCCGACCCGGCACCCATCGAGGAGCCGTCGCCCGAGCCGTTCGACACGCCCTATCCGCACCACCAGCCCGGCCATCCGCACCTGCCACAGAACGATGACGAGCCGGTGCCCGACCCCAAGCCCAGCCTGTTCGCCTAGCCGGGGGCGGAGCACCCTCATCCCAGCACGGTGGTGGCAAGCCAGGTGTAGGCGGGAATGCCGAGCAGGATGTTCAGGGGGAAGGTCACCCCGAGCGACATGCTGAAATACACCGACGGATTCGCCTCGGGAATCGAGTAGCGCAGCGCGGCCGGCACGGCGATGTACGAGGCGCTGCCCGCCAGGACCATCAACAGGGCCGCGTTGCCCGCCGACAGGCCGAGCAGGGCGGACATGCCCAGGGCGAGGCCCGCATGGACGACCGGCGCCCCTGCAGCGTAGGCCAGCAGCCAGCGCGACTGGCCGCGCAGCTTGCCCAGGTTGCGTGCGGTCATCAAGCCCATGTCGAGCAGGAAGAACGCCAGCATGCCCTTGAACAGGTCGACCGAGAAGGGGGCCATGGCCGCTTTCCCCGCCTCGCCCGTCAGCAGGCCGACCAGCATGGCGCCGAGCAGCAGCAACTGGGTGCCGTCGGTGAACGACTCGTGCAGGATCTTCCCCAACCCGACGCGCGGCCCCGGGACGCTCCCGAGCACGGCGGTGCCATTCACGAAAGCCAGGGCGACCGGCGCCGTGCCGGTCTGCCGCAGCGAGTTCGCCAGCACCACCGCGATGATGATCGCAGGCGATTCCATCAAGGCCATGGCGGCGGCCATGTGCCCCCCGTAGGCAACCTGCTGCACATCCAGGTATTGCGTCGCCGTGATGAAGGTCACGGCGCTGACCGAGCCGTAGGTCGCGGCGACCGCCGCCGCGTCGAAGCCGGACACGAAGCGTTTCAGCAGCTGGTAGGCCGCCAGCGGGATCACGATCGCCAGCAGCACGGCGCAACCCAGGCTGGCGGCGATTTCCGCGGTCATGCCGGATTGCGCCAGCGCAAAGCCGCCTTTCAGGCCCAGCGCCATCAGGAGGTACAGCGACAGGAAGCGGGAGATCGGCTGGGGAATCTCGAGGTTCGACTTCACGCAGCCGGCAAGAATGCCGAAGGCAAAAAACAGGATGGCAGGATCGAGGAAGTTGTGCATGTTCTCGTCTTCAACTCAACAAAAGGTCCTGCATCCTAAGCGCTGTCGAGGATAAAGGAAAATCGATTATTATGATGAGTAGAATAGAGAAAAATCGATGAATGCCACCTTCCGCCAGTTGCGCCTGTTTCTCGCCTTTGCCGAACACCTGAGCGTGACGGCCGCCGCCCGCGCCTGTCACGTCACCCAGCCCACCGCCTCCATGCAGTTGCGGGAACTGGCCGACGGCGTCGGCATGCCCTTGTACGAGCAGGTCGGCAAGCGGCTGTACCTCACGGCGGCGGGCGAAGCCCTGGCGCGCACGGCGCGCGCCATGCTCGACGAATGGACGGCATTCGAGCAGCACGTCGACGGGATCAAGGGCATGACCCGGGGCCGCCTGCGCCTGTCGGTGGTCAGCACCGCGAAATACTTCGTCCCGCGCCTGCTTGGGAGCTTCTGCGCTGCCTATCCGGACATCGACATCGCGCTCGAAGTGCTCAACCGCGACGGCGTGGTGCGGCGCCTGCGCGACAACCTGGACGACCTCTACATCATGTCGATGCCGCCGGGCGACCTGGAGCTCGAGCGCCACGCCTTCCTGTCCAACCCGCTCGACGTCATCGCCTCGGCATCGCATCCATTGATCGGGCGCGACCGCATCGCCCTCGCCGAGCTGGCGCCGCTGCGCTTCATCCTGCGCGAAAAGGGGTCCGGTACCCGGCTCGCCTGCGACAACCATTTCAGGGCGCTGGGCTTCCGGCCCGACGTGCGCATGGAGCTGGGCAGCAACGAGGCGATCAAGCAGGCGGTGGCAGCCAGCCTCGGCCTCGGGGTCATTTCACGCCATGCGCTCGAGGACAGGCCGGCCGACGAGGGACTGGCCGTGCTCCAGGTGGAGGGCTTTCCCGTGCAATCGAACTGGTGGACCCTGTACCGGAAAGGAAAGAAGCTGTCGCCGGTGGCCACCGCTTTCCTGCATCATCTCGAACAGGCTGGGCAGCGGTAACGCACCAGCGGCGGGGCGGTCAGGACATCGGTCAGCGTGCGCCCGTCGCGCGACGCGGTCAATACGCTTGCGTCGCACCGTTCGATTCCTGAGAGAACATGCGCCGAAATGGCGGACGCCTGTCCCAACTATGTGCCTTGGCGTACAGATACACCCCCCGACATGCCCGACCATGTAAGCTTGACCATGATAAAGGGATCAAGCCATGACAAACGCGAGCTCGAATATGCCACAAGCATCCGCCACCGAAGCGGAACGTGGACGCGGAGGCGAACTGCACCAGCAGGCCGGCGGCGACCATCCGCCGCTGACCACCAACCAGGGCGTGCCGATCGCCGACAACCAGAATTCCCTGAGACCGGCAGGCATGCGCGGCCCCACCTTGTTGGAAGACTTCGTTTTCCGCGAAAAAATGATGCATTTCGATCATGAGCGGATACCGGAACGGATCGTGCATGCCCGCGGTGCAGGTGCCCATGGCTACTTCGAGCTCACGCATTCGCTGGCCGACTACACCACGGCGCGCGTGCTCACCGAGGTGGGCGTGCGCACCCCGGTCTTCACCCGCCTGTCCACGGTGGTCGGCGGCAGGGGATCGATCGACACACCGCGCGACGTGCGCGGCTTCGCGGTGAAGTTTTATACGGTGGAAGGCAACTGGGACCTGGTGGGCAACAACATTCCGGTGTTCTTCATCCAGGACGCCATGAAGTTCCCCGACCTGGTCCACTCCGTGAAAATGGAGCCGGATCGCGGCTTCCCGCAGGCGACCGCCGCCCACGACACCTTCTGGGATTTTATTTCGCTCACGCCCGAGTCGATGCACATGATCATGTGGGCAATGTCCGACCGGACGATTCCGCGCTCGCTGCGGATGATCGAAGGCTTCGGCGTGCACAGCTTCCGGTTGGTCAACGACAAGGGTGAATCCACCTTCGTCAAGTTCCATTGGCGGCCCAAGCTGGGCATGCAGTCCCACATCTGGGACGAGGCCGTCAAAGTGGCCGGCGCCGACCAGGATTACCACCGCCGCGACCTGTGGGAGGCCATCGAGGCCGGCAATTATCCGGAATGGGAGCTGGCGGTCCAGCTGTTCACGCAGGAGCAGGCGGACGGCTTCCCGTTCGATCACCTCGACGCCACCAAGCTCATCCCCGAAGAACTGGTGCCGCTGACCGTGGTCGGGCGCATGGTGCTCGACCGGAATCCGGATAATTTCTTTGCCGAGACCGAGCAGGTGGCCTACTGCCCGGCCAACGTCGTGCCCGGCATTGACTTCAGCAACGATCCGCTGCTGCAGGGGCGCCTGTTCTCCTACCTGGACACGCAAATCCTGCGCCACAATTCGCCCAACTTCCACCAGTTGCCGATCAATGCGCCGAAGTGCCCGTTCGCCAACCACCAGCGCGACGGCCACATGCAGATGCACGTGCCCAAGGGCCGGGTCAGCTACGAACCGAGTACGCTGGATACATCCTCGCCGCGCGAAGATCCGGTACGGGGCTTCCGCAGCCACGCCACGCCGGCAGACCAGGGCAACAAGGGCCGGGTGCGTCCGGAGAGCTTTGCCGACCATTACAGCCAGGCGCGCCAGTTCTACATCAGCCAGACCGACATCGAGCAGGCGCACCTGGCCTCGGCGCTGGTGTTCGAACTGTCCAAGGTGGACCACATCCACATTCGCGAAGCCATGGTCGGCCACCTGCGCCACATCGACGCATCGCTGGCCCAGCGGGTCGCCGACGGCCTGGGGATGACGGAACTGCCGCCGGCACCGCCGACCGCGGCACCGGTGCGCGACCTGCCGCCTTCGCCGGCCCTGCAGCTCATCGGCAACATGAAAGGCACGCCGCAAGGGCGCAGCATCGGCATCCTGTATGCCGACGGGTCCGATGCGGCCACCATCAAGGCGCTGTGCGAAGCGGCCAGCGCCGTCGGCGCCAAGGTCAAGCTGGTGGCGCCCAAGGTGGGCGGTGCCAGATTGAGCGACGGCAGCTGGCAGGCGGCGGGAGGCCAGCTGGCCGGCACCCCGTCCGTGCTGTTCGATGCGGTGGCGCTGGTGCTGTCCGAGGAGGGATGCGCCAAGTTGGCGGGCGAGTCCGCGGCGATCGAATTCGTGCATAACGCCTTCGGCCACCTGAAGGCGATCGCCCACGACGACGGCGCGGCCGAACTGTTGCGGATCGCGGGCGTGAAACCCGACGCCGGGATCATGGCCGCTTCCGATGCGCACAAGTTCGTCTCGGAAGCCGGCAAGCGGCTGTGGGAACGCGAGGCATCGGTGCGCATGCTGCCCTGAGCGGGAAGCCCCCCAAGGGGGAGCTCCGGCAGGCGTGCGCCGGTTGAATGACAACGCAGCCCGTGGGCTGCGTTGTCACATCGGAGCCGGTGGCGCGTTCGAACATTCTCGGCTGCAGGCCCGGTTCAGCGGCCGCGGCCCGGCACGGCCATGACTACCTTGTTTCACCTGACTGCAGCCGGGTTCGCCTGCTCGGCAGCGTTCGTGCAGTCCAGCTTCCTGGACAGCGGCGGGATCGAGCTTGGACAGATGTAATGCACGACAACCCTTCGCCATTTCCTCGGTCGTTTGCCCGCCTTCATCCCACCTGATGGTCATGTAGTCAAATTTCCGTTGCAGTGAGGCAACAAGGTCACATGGTGCTCTACATAAATTTCACACGTGATCGCTGATTGATGTAGTCTTATGTAAGATTATTCCTACATGGCAATACCGTGACTCACAACAAGTACTCTCCTGCTAACTGGACCGTTGGGACAAAGATCAGCGCCATTACCTTTGTGCTGATGGGAACTATTATTGCCGCGCTCGTGGGGATCATTACCGCCATCACGTCGGCGAAGCTGCAAGAGCGTGCTGCTCACAATGTCGCCAATGAACTGGCTAGTGTCGCCAACACCGTCGAGATGTTTAACAAGAGCGTCAGCAGCTCCGCGAAGAGCTTTGGTCGTATCTTCCGAAATGCTTTGCCGGGCGATTTCGAGCTCGACACGAGCACCACCGTGGACATCGGCGGCACACCGACGCCGACGCTCAAGCTCGACGGCGAGGTGTTGAACCTGGACTTTTCCGTACCCGACCGTTTTACCGCACAGACCGCCGGTACCGCTACCATTTTTGCCATCGACGGCGACGACTTCGTGCGGGTGACGACCTCGGTCAAGAAGGAGAATGGGGAACGCGCCGTCGGCACGAAACTCGACCGGAGTAGCCCGGCCTATGCGGTATTGCGCCAGGGCGGCACCTAGATCGGGCTCGTGAACTTGTTTGGCAAGCAGTACATCACCCAGTACGAGCCCGTCCACGACGCTGCAGGAAAAACGGTAGCCGTCCTGTATGTGGGCGTGGACATTAGCGAAGACATGAACTTGCTGAAGGACCGGATCCGCGCGATCAAGGTCGGCGATACCGGTTACTTCTACGTGCTGAATGCGGCGCCTGGAAAGCACTATGGCGAACTGATTGTGCACCCGGCCAGGGAAGGTGCGAACATTCTCGACAGCAAGGACGCTAATGGCCATACGTACATCAAGGACATGCTCGAGAAGAAGAACGGCAGCGTCAGCTACGCGTGGCAGAACCCTGGCGAGAAGCTGTCGCGCGAAAAATTCGTCGCCTACATCCATATCAAGGACTGGAACTGGGTAGTCGCCGGCGGTACCTATCACGACGAGATCACCGCCGCTGCCACCGAGCTGCGCAATCGTTCGGTCGGCTTCGGCCTGCTCGCGTTGGCCGTCCTTGCAGCCGCTCTCTACGCCATAGTACGCGCAAGTGTATCGCGCCCGCTGGCTGAGGTGCGCAATATCGCCATGCGCATCGCCGAAGGCGACTTGAGCGCTCGCATGTCGAGCGCTCGTCGCGACGAGATCGGCTTACTGACCGACGCCATCAATACCATCGGTGCGAGTCTGTCGCAGGTGGTTGGCAAGGTGCGCGAAGGGGCGGAGCAGATCGCCAACGCCTCGCAGGAGATTTCATCGGGTAACCTGGATTTGTGCCAGCGCACAGAGGAACAGGCGGCTAGCCTGGCTACCACGGCGGCGTCCATGGACCAGTTGACTGCCACTGTACGCCAGAACAGCGACAACGCCCGCCAGGCCAACCAGCTGGCCGAAAGCGCGTCGGATGTGGCCCAGCGCGGTGGCGGCACCGTCGCGCAGGTCATCGAGCGGATGGAGGCGATCAACCAATCCTCCCGCAAGATTTCGGAAATCACCACTGTCATCGACAGCATTGCATTCCAGACCAACATCCTGGCGCTCAACGCTGCCGTGGAAGCAGCACGCGCGGGGGAACAAGGGCGCGGTTTTGCGGTGGTCGCAAGCGAGGTACGCAACCTGGCCCAGCGCAGCGCGGCCGCGGCGAGGGAGATCAAGGTCCTGATCGAGGCTTCGAACGGCGCGGTCGATGCCGGCAGCAAGCTCGTGGCCGAGGCCGGCGTAACGATGAAAGAGGTACTGGCCAGTGTCGCGCGAGTGACCGACATCATGTCCGAGATCTCCGCGGCAAGCCGCGAACAGACCGACGGCCTCGAGCACATCAACCGCGCGGTAGGCGACATGGATGAAACCACCCAGCAGAACGCCACCCTGGTCGAACAAGCCAGTGCTGCCGCTCAGGCCATGCAGGACCAGGCGGCGGAACTGGCACGTGCCGTCCGCCTGTTTCGCATTGGCGATGACGCAGTGGCGCTTGCGGAGCCGAATCGTCGTCGGGCCTTGGCTCTCAACTAACCGTTAGTGGGGCGTTCAGTCGAACGCCCACGCATACAGCACGTCGAGCGCGGTGTTGGTGCCGGTCTGGAACTGCAGCGTGATGCGCGGGTTCAGCTTGTAGCGCAGGCGCACCAGGCTCGACGCGGTGCTCGCACCCTGCTCGAAACTGAGATAGGCGCGCGAGGAGATGCGCTTGCCCACCGTGACCACCGTGCTTTCCAGGCCGGTCGCCTGGCCGCTGGCTTGCTTCAATCCCAGTTCGTCCACGCCGAGCGAGGTCGCCAGCTTCTGCGTGAAGCCGCCGGTGCCGCCCTTGCCGCCCAGCAGTGCACCAGCAGCGGCGGTCAGCACGTCCCGCTCGTTGCCGCTGGTGCCTTCCATGCCGTGCCCCAGCACCAGCCAGGACAGCTTCTCGCTGTCGGGCACGTTCGGGGTCGAGACCAGCCGCGCCTGCGGCGACTGCGCGGTGCCGCGCACCTGCACGCCGGCTTCCACGTTGTTTTCCGACAGCTGCTCGCCCTCCGGACGGCGGCGCACCGCGAGGATGTCGAGCGCCGGGTTGTCGTAGGGACCGCTGAAGGTCATCACGGCGCGTTCGATCGCCAGTTTCTGGCCGTAGGCCGCGTAATTGCCTTCGACCGCGCGGATGGTGCCGTTGATGCGCGGCGCCGCGGCGCCGACCTTGCGAACGCGTACATTGCCGGCGAGGGTGGCGTCGATACCCAGGCCGCGCAGGCGGAACTCGTCGCCGAGGTCGGCCCGCAGGTCGATGCTCAGGGGCAGCTCCGCTTCCTTGTTCGACGGCAGCGGCTTGGCGCCGCCCCGGCCCAGAACGATCACGTCTTCCGACATGGTCGGGCGGCCCTGCGGCGCGAATTCGATCAGGGCGCGGTCGGCGCGCACCCGTCCTTCGAGCGTGAACTGGTTGGCGTCGCGTACCAGCGCGGCGTTGCCGCTGACGACCACGGTACGGTCGGGACGCGACAGCGCCTCCAGCTTGTCGGCCGTCACGCGCAGGTTGGCGGCCGCCAGGCCGCCGGAGAAGCGCAGCGACCCTTCGGCCGAGGCGCTGCCCTGGCGGCCTTCGAAATACAGGCGCTGCAGCTGCAGCTGGTCGCCTGCGAGGCCGGCGCGCAACTGGCCGTTCTGCAGGCGTACGCCCTGTTCGGCCCAGCGCACGGCCAGGCCGTCGCCGGTGACGCTGCCGTTCAGGCTCGGTGTGCCGATGGTGCCGCTGCCGTTCAAGGCCAGGCGCAGCGCGCCGCCCAGTTCGAGTCCCGGCTGGCCGGCAAAGGAGGCGAGCCAGGCGATCGACCCCATGTTGGCGCTGGCCGTCATGCGCAGCGGGCTGTCGCTGTCCAGGCGGCCCTGCAGCAGCTGGGCCGTGGCATCCAGGTTGGCGGTGCCGGTGCGGGTGCCGTCGAGGTCGACGCGCACGCGCATGGCGCCGCCCTCGACGTCGGCGCGGGCATCGAAGGTGCGCAGGCCGAGCGGTACCGGGCTGTCGCCGCCGGCGATCACGTCGCCCTTCTCGCGGAACACGTGCACCATGCCGTCCAGCGCCGGGGCGCCGCCGGTGGCGGTCGCGGTGCGCAGGTCGGCCTCCCAGCGCGCGCCGAGGGTCAGGTCGCCGCGCGTGTTCTCGCGGATCGCCGGCGAGAATTGCGCCAGGTAGGTCAGCGGCACGTTGTCGGCGTGGCCGCGGCTGCTCCAGCGCGGCCCGTTCTTGACCAGGGAATCGACCGTGATGCTGCCCGCGGGCAGGCGCACCACCGCCCCGTTGAAGGCGATGCGTTCCGGCTTCGCCAGGCCCATGAAGCCGCTGCCTTTCGGACCGCTGATGCTCAGCGGGACCGGGGCCTGCAGCGCCATCGCGTAGCGGCCGCGGTTCTGCAATGCCGCCAGCGTGCCGGTCCAGGTGTCGCCCGCCAGGCCGCCGCGCACCTCGGTGTTGGCGTCGAACCCTTCGCCCAGCGCCGACAGGCGCAGTACATGCGCACCGCGCGTGCCTTCGGTGTGCAGGCGCACCGAGGAGACACGGGTGTCGCCGCTGGCGTAATCCGTCACCTGCACGTCGCTCGCCAGCGCGTCGCGCGCGCCGCGGCCGGAACCGAGGTTGGCAGTGGCGCGCAGCGCGCGGATGTTGTGCGTGAGCACGCGCAGGTTCTGGCCTTCGATGCTGGCCGTGACCGAGGGCGTGTCCATGGTGCCGGACAGCGTGCCCGAGCCGCGCAGCAGGCCGGAGAAGTCCGGACCCAGCGCCGCCAGCTGCGGCGCATCGATGCGCCAGGCCAGCTGGTCGCCGCTTGCGCCGAAGCTGCCCTTGGCGGCCACCACGTTGGCGCCCACGTGCAGGTCGACGTCGGCGTTGGAGATGTGGCGGCGGTCCGCCGTCAGCCTGGCATGGCCCCACAAGGGCGACTTCGACAGCGTCGAATCCTTGACGTCCAGGTCGAGCGCCGCGCGCCAGTTCGCGCCGCCGCGGCCGTTGCCGCTGAAGTTGGCATTGATCGACCCGGCCAGCGGCGAGCCGAAGGCCGCCGGGTTGAAGTCCTGTGCGGCGCCGGCCAGTTTGGCCTCGACCGTCCTGGCGCCTTCCGGGCCGCCCAGCCAGGCTTCGCCGCTGGCGCGCAGGCTGCCGCCCGCGTTCTTGCGCTGGGCGGCCACCCAGCCCAGGCCATTGGCATTGACGTCAAACGTGGTGCGCGGGGCGGCCATGGTGCCGGTGGCGACGCCGCTGGCCGTGACCGCGCCGTACAGGTCGCTGCGCACGGCCGCGAGCTGGCGGCCGTCGACGCGCCACTGCAGGCGGTCGCCCGCGCCGCCGAAGGCGCCGTTCAGGGCCACGGTATTCTGGCCCAGCGCCAGGTTGGCGTCGATGCCGCTGATACGCTTGGCGTCGGCACGCAGCTTGCCTGCGCCCGACAGCGGCTGGTTCAGCAGGCGGCTGCGGCGCACGGCGAAGTCGGCGTCGACGCGCCAGGCCGGGGCCAGGGCCCCCGCGGCGTTGACGCTGGCGTTGATGTCGGCCTGCGGGAAGTCACCGAAATCGGCCGGATTGAAGCGGCTCGCCGTGGCGCTGGCCTTGAAGGCCTTGTCCTCGAGCAGGTTCATGTTGCCGTTGACGTCCACGCGGCTGCTGCCGCTCGACAGGCGCGCTTCGCGCACCGTGACGACGTTGTTTTCGAGCGTCGCCAGCGCCGCCAGGCGCAGGGCCTTGTCGGCCAGGTTGGCCTGCAAGGTCTGGGTGTCGCCGGCGTTGGTCACCTGGATGTCGCCGCGGATCGCGGTCGGCTTCATGGTGGAGTAGATGCCCTTCAGGTCGAAGCGGTCGGTGTGCAGCGTGAAACGGGCGGTGCCGATGCCTTCTTCGTCCTGTCCGCGTTGCACGCCGCCGGTACCGGTGAAGCGGCCGGCCGCGCCGAAATCCAGCAGCACGTCGGATACCTGCAAGGCTTCGAGGTTCCCGCCCAATTGGCCGCGCATGAGGCGCAGCGGCAGGCGCTGCTGGTCGATGGTGCCGGCCGGGCCGTCGTTGGTGATGTCGACGCTGCCGCTGATGTTGCGCTTGGCATCGAGCCTGCCGTTGATGGCGAAGGTCAGGTCGGCCGTCGGCAGCGCCGGGTTGAAGAAGCCCGGGTCGACATTGCGGCCGTTGATGCGCATGGCGCGCAGCGGAATCTCGGCGTAGGGCGAGAGCTCGAAGTGGGCGTCGCCCACCGCGCGCCCGGCCTGGCCGGTGGCGTCGAGCACGGTCGTTTCCAGGTCGCCGCCGACCTTCATGCGCAGCTGGGCCGCCCGCGAACTTGGCCCACCTTCGGCCGCGGCCTGCGATTGCGTCAGGCTAGCGCTGGCGTCGATCTTGAACGGGCGCTGGGCACCGATGCGGCCATTGGCGGCCACGTCGCCCCACGGCGTCACGGCGGCGGCATCGCGCAGTTCCCAGCGCTCCTTGTCGCCGGCGACGCGCAGGCGGATGTTGTCGATGTGCGTTTCCGCGCCCTGGCTCACGAACGTCGCCCGGTTCAGGCGCGCGTCGTCGATGGACACCGGGAAGGGCGGCGCCAGCCTGGCCGGCATCGGGCTGCGCTCCTCGGTCTCCTTGAGCGTTTCCATGCGCAGGCTGGCCGCATGCAGCCGATCGACCAGGATGCCGCGCGAGACGATCTGTGACGGTGACCATTGCAGGTTGATCTTGTTGGCGATGACCAGCTGCTCGTCGGTGCGCCAGACCACGCGCTCGATATACATCGACCCGTACAGCGAGCCGCGTACGCCGGTGAGCTCAAGCTTGCCGCCGGTGGAGGCGGCGACCTTCTGCGCGATCATTTGCAAGGTGGTTTCGCGCCCCAGGTACCAGAGCGTGCCGCCGACGATGGCGCCGGTGACGACCACGCCGATGGCAAGACGGCGCGGCCAGCGGCGCGGCTTGGGAGCAGGCGCGGGCGCCGGGGCCGTGGTCTGTTCCGGGGTGGTGTCGTTCGTGTCCATCAGAAGGTGAATCCCAGGGAGAAGTGCAGGCGCGCTTTCTTGACCGCCTGGCCGTAGGCCAGGTCGACGTTGATCGGGCCGACCGGGCTGCGCCAGCGCGCGCCGACGCCGAAGCCGGACTCCGGTTTCAGGTCGCCGACCTTGTCGGCCGCGTTGCCGGCGTCGTAGAACACGGCCACGCCCCAGGGCGGGCGGAAATAATACTGGTATTCGGCGCTGGCGGTGAGCAGGTACTTGCCGCCGACGATGGCGCCGTTCTCGCGCACGCCCAGTTCGCGGTAGCCGTAGCCGCGCACCGACTGGTCGCCGCCGGCGCGGAACAGGAAGGTGCTCGGCACGCCCAGCTTTTCCTTGGCCGCCACTGCGCCGAATTCGCCGCGCAGCACCAGGGTGCCGCTCGGGCCGAGCGGCTTGAACATCTGGCCGCGCGTGTACAGGCGCAGGAACTTTTCGTCGGTCAGGACCGGCAGCAGCGCGCCGCCCAGCTGGCCCTGCAGCACGTAGCCGTTGGTCGGCTGGATCAGGCTGTCGAGCTTGCGGCGCGTGATGGCGTAGGTGAGCGGCAGGCTGCGCGTGGTGGTGGCTTCCTGCGGCGGCACCTCGCGCCTTTCGACCAGCGCTTCCAGCGTGAGGCTGCGTTCCAGCAGCGGCGAGCCCCACTGGCGGCGCGCCGCGACGGTGGCCAGGGTGGTGATCTCCCCACGGATGTCGTTGCGCTCGATGCCGGCGCCGACGCTGTCGTTGTAGCCCTTCGGCGTGGTGGGCCAGTAGAAATCGGTGCGCACGGTCTGGCGTTTCTGTTCGTAGATCAGGTCGCTCTTCATGCGCTTGCCGAGCACGTTCAGGTCGTCGTAGCTGAGCTGGGCGCGGGCGCCGGTGTCGGTGGAGAAGCCGAGGCCGACCTCGACGTTCTTGCGCTTGTTTTCCGTGACGCGCACCAGCACCGGCAGCACGGTCGGGCCGGTGGGCGGCTGCGCGGTGGCTGCGCCGGTGGCCGAACCGGCATCCTCGTCGTCGTCGCCTTCCTTCAGTTCGCGCAGCTCGTTGTTGAGCACGGCGCTCATGTCGGCGCTCACTTCCACGCTGCTGAAGTAGCCTGTGTCCTGCAGGCGCGACTGGAAGGCCTGCAGTGCGGCTTCGCTGTACTCGTCGCCCGGATTGATCTTGTTCAGGTTGGTGATGACCTCGCGCGGGTAGCGCTTCAGGCCGCGGATGCGCAGCTCGCCGAAGCGCATCTCGGGACCGCTGTCGATCACCACGCGCAGCACGGCGCGGCGCTCTTCCGGGTCGACCGTGGCGCTGGTTTCCACCAGCTGGGCGCGCGGGAAGCGCGTCTGCGTGACTTCACGCAGCAGGTTGCGCTTGGCCGCTTCCCAGTCGTCCTGGACGAAACGCGCGCCGACCGGGAGCGTCCAGCGCTGGCGCAGGGCGGCGGCGTCGAAAGGCGCGGCGCCCTGTTCCAGCGGGACAAATCCTTGCAGCACCAAGTCGACGTCGCCGACCACGGTCGGCGGGCCCGGGTCGACGATGATGCGGGCAACCGGACGGCTGCCACTGGTGTCGAGGCCGGCGGAAATCTTGGGCGAGTAATAACCTTCGGTGGCGATCAGGGCCCTTGCCTGTTCCGGCGCTTCCTTGACCAGGCGCTGGAGCTGTTCCAGGTCCACGCGCGGATTGCCGCGCCAGCGCATCAGGTCGAGGTTTTCTTCCAGCATGTCGTCGAGCTGGCGCGGTGCGTCGATGCGGACCTGGTAATCGATGCCCTGTGCGTGCAATGCCGTGGCAAATACCAAAGCGCCGACACCCATCAGGGCGCGGGGCAGGGCGCGCAGGCGGCGTGGGATCGATCTGGCAGGAAACATGGCGCTCCGATAAAAAGGTTCATGACATCTTAACGGATTGTCAAAAATGATGACGGACGGTTAACCCATCCGTGCGTGACCTGCCGGCTGCACGGGAGCCCGGTTTTATGCCAGAATGCGCGGTTTCCCCGGGCCATTCGCCCATCTTTTTCCGGACCACGACCATGCAATCTCTCGATACCGCGCTCGTTCTTTTCAGCGGAGGCCAGGACTCCACCACTTGCCTCGCCTGGGCGCTGCAGCGCTATGCGCGCGTGGAAACCATCGGCTTCGACTACGGCCAGCGCCACGCCATCGAGCTCGAAGTGCGTCCGGCGTTGCTGTCGAAGATGCGCGCGCTCGACCCGGGCTGGGATGCACGCCTGGGCGGGGACCACATGATCGACCTGTCCCTGATCTCGAAGATATCGGATACGGCCCTGACCAGCAACGTGGCCATCGCCATGCAGGAGAACGGCCTGCCGAACACCTTCGTGCCGGGCCGTAACCTGTTGTTCATGACGGTGGCGGCGACGGTGGCCTACCGCCGCGGCCTGAACGTGCTGGTGGGCGGCATGTGCGAGACCGATTTCTCGGGCTACCCGGACTGCCGCGACGACACCATGAAGGCGCTGCAGGTGGCGCTCAACCTCGGCATGGCCACGCGCCTGAAGGTCGAGACGCCGCTGATGTGGATCGACAAGGCGCAGACCTGGCAGCTGGCGCACGACTGCGGCGGCGACGCACTGGTGGATCTGATCCGCTTCGATACCCACACCTGCTACCTGGGCGAGCGCGGCGCCGCCCACGCCTGGGGCCATGGTTGCGGCACCTGCCCGGCCTGCGCATTGCGGGCGCGCGGCTACGCGCAGTATGTGGCAGGCAAGGCGACCTGAGGAGACGACGCGTCCGGCACCAGGCCGGCATGGCGTTCTCCGGCAATAGCCCGGGCCGTGCGTCGAGGCACGAGAATTTGCGCTATACATGGCACCCATGAAACGTTTTTGGAATCGCGTGGCGGGTTCGCGCGGCGCTCCCGTGTGACGGTCCGTTAGCTGTCGCTTTCTTCGACCATCGGCATGCTGGCCGCCGCGCTGCCGTTGCCGGATGAGGAGGAGCCAATGTTCGATCAGGTAGAGCAGCAGGTCCGGGCCTGCGTCGCGTGGCTGCGCCTGCTGGTGGAGGCGCTGGGTGCGCTGGTGATCGCGGTCGGCATCGTGCTGGTGGTGATCGCGCTGGTGCGCCGCCTGCTGTCCAGGGAGGGGGGCAGCTTCAGCCCGATCCGCCTGGCGTTCGCGCGCTACCTCACCTTGGCGCTGGAGCTGCAGCTGGCCGCGGACATCCTGTCGACCTCGGTGGCGCCGAGCTGGGACCAGATCGGCAAGTTGGCGGCAATCGCCGTGATCCGTACCGCGCTGAACTATTTCCTCAACAAGGAAATGGAGCATGAAAGCGCCATCCAGGAGCCAGGCAAGCGCGAGCTCGAGCGCAGGCCTGCCGGCGGGGCGGGGTGAGGCCATGGCGAGGGCGAACTGCCGACACGCCGGCGCCGCCTCGGGTTGCGCAAGGAACTGTTGCTGGCCATTGCGCCCACCGCAACGGTCCTGCTGGTGCTGGCGCTGGTCGAGGCAGTGAGCAACCAGCGCCTGCTGTTCGCTTCGCTGGCCTCGAGCGCCTTCCTGATCTATCTCGATCCGGGCCACAGCGTCAACCAGGCGCGGACCTTGGTGCTGGCCCAGCTCGGGGCGGCGCTGATCGGTATGCTTACCTTTCTGGCGTTCGGACCGGGCTATGCTTCGGCGGGCGTGGCGATGGTCTCGGCCATCGTCCTCATGATCGTGCTCGACGCCGTGCATCCGCCCGCCGTGGCGACCGCGCTCAGCTTCGGCCTGAAGGCGGGCGACGCCAGCAACCTGGTCCTGTTCTGCCTGGCGCTGGGCATCACCGTCGTCCTGCTCGGGCTGCAGCGGCTGACGCAATACCTGCTGGTGCGTTCCTTGCGTGGCCCGGCCGGCGATGCAGGGCGAAGCGGCTAGGAGCGGGATTCACCCAGCTTGCCGTATGCCGAGCGGTCGCCGGCCTTGTCGGCCGCGATCACCGACAGGCTGCCGTCGGTCTCCAGCACCGCCAGGTCGATGGCCGCCAGCGAACCATGCCCGTGCTGGCGCACCGCCGACCGTACCTCGTCCTCGGTGATGCGCACCCGCTTGAGTGCATCGTGCAGCAGCTGTCCATCGCGCAGGACCACGGTCGGCGCAGTCTTGACGGCCTTGCTGACGAAGCGCGAGCGCACCGAGGTCCAGGTGATGACCAGCTGCAGCAGCACCAGCAGGGCCAGCGCCGCCAGTCCTTCCAGCAGGCTGACGTCCTTGCTGATCAGGATGCTCGACAGGGTGGAGCCGAAGGCCACGGTGACGACCAGGTCAAACGAGTTCATCTTCGAAAGCGTGCGGTTGCCGCTGATGCGTAACAGGAACACCAGTCCGGCATAGGCCAGCACGCCCACCAGGAAGACACGGACGATGTCGCTCCAGCTGTCGAAAAACATGCGCCTCTCCTGCCTTGGAATTGATTGGAATACCGCCGATGGTAGCGCCTGCGCAGCGCCGATGTCGTCCGCCTGTCCGGCGAGCGCATCGCCCCGGTAGAGCGGCTCGATCCACCAGTGCACCCGGATCGTCACGCCGGCATCGGCATACTCGAGTTTGCCGAGGGTCAAGCTGGCGTCGCCCATCCCCGAAAGCACGCATCATGAATGTCCTTGCCATTCTTATCCAGGGAGGACGACATGAATGTCGCACGTATCTGCAGAGCCGCCATGCTTTCCGCCACCCTCGTCGCGCTCGGCGCGTGCTCGACCGATCCGAACACCCGCAAGGTCGGGGTTGCGTTGTCGGACACGGCCATCTCCACCAGGGTCAAGACCGCGCTGCTGGGCGATCCCGACGTCAAGGGAAGGAACGTCAACGTCGAAACCTTCCGCGGCACTGTCCAGCTGAGCGGTTTCGTCGACAACCCGGAAAGCGTAGCCCGCGCGGCCGACATCGCCCGCCGCGTCGACGGCGTGCGTGAAGTGCGCAACGCGCTGATCGTGAAGTAAGCCCTGGCCGCGCGGGTGTGCCGGCCGGGCCCCTGGATGCACCTCCTTAGTGGCCGGGCCGCTGCGCGTCCGGCGCCAGCATGGCGCGGAGGAGGCGCAGCCGGGCAGCGAGCTCTTCCTTCGCGGCCTCCGATTTCGCGCTGCGCAGCGCAATCTCGCCGGTGACCTCGGCCTGGTGCAGCAGCGCGCCGCGTTGCGCGCTCCCGGCGCAGGCTCGCCCCACCGCGGCGATGGTGTCCAGTATCCGCAGCAGCACCGCCGTGTTGCCCTGCGCGTTCTCGGCCACTTGGCGGAAGGCCAGGTTGGCAAGCCACGCGAAATCGATGCCGATGGAGAGCACACGCAGCTTACCCTGCTTGTCGTAGCGGTTGCACGGCTTCAGGTTGCGGCGGGCGCAGCAAGCCAGGATCACGCCGATGTGGTCCAGGCAGGTCTCTGCCGTGGTGCTGTCGTTGATTCCCGGCGACAAGGCCTTCAGGGCCATGTCGACCAGCTGGCGTACACCGAAGGCCGGATCCTGGTCGAGGGTGCGGAAAGCATCCATGCCATAGGCGTCGTTCAGTGCGGCAATCATCTTGTCGTCCGGCGGGCGGGCCATGGCCACCGACGCCAGCGTCTCGTCGATGCCGACGAATTCGCCCGGCTTGTGCTCCATGCGCACGACCGCATCGTGCTTGCAGGCCCATGCCAGCAGATGATGCTCGGCAACCGTCTGGATGGTGCCCCATTGCCGGGCCGGCACAGGGTACCAGGCGGCGCTTGCCAGATGAGGAGGGGGCGCGCGCTCGCCGTCGGCTGCATCGTCCGGGAAGTACTTGTCGATCATGTCGAGGGTTTCGTGGGTGATGGCCTGGGCCATCTCGGCTGCCTGGATGCTCGACGAGATGTGGTGAATGAAGAAGATGAAGGCACCGCTCGCGAGCACCGACAGCAGCACCGAACCCAGCACGGCGCAGACAGGAACGAAGGGTTCGGGTTCCCCGCCGATCGCCCGCAGCACGAGCAGGCAGTACAGGAAGATGCCGATGAAAATGCCGAGCACGACCTGGTTGCCCTTGTCGCGCATGAAGTTGCGCAGCACGCGCGAGGTGTACTGGGCAGATGCCAGGGTCAGGGCAACCATGGTGATCGAGAACGTGACCCCGGCAATGGTGGCCATGGCGCCGGCAATGGCGGACAGGAGGCTGCGTGCCTCTTCGGCGCCCACCGTGAACAGCCGCGGCCAGTCCTGCCGCAGGGTCTCGCCGGCCTGGCGGTCGAGTTCCACCAGGCCGGGCGCCAGCAGCATCAGGCCTGCGATCACCAGGGTGGGGACGAACCATAGGCTGGAATGGACCTGGACCCATAATTGCTTGAAACGGCTGTCCGCCAGGGCGTTCTGCATGCAGGCCTTTCGGTGAAATGGGATGGAAACCCGCCAGGGCGGGCAGTGCCGCGTCCGGCGGACGCGCACGACCATGCTAGCCCGACAGCCCGTGCGCACAATGTGCGCTGGCCACCCGGGCAGCCTGTTCAAACGGTCAAGCCCGGAGACAGCCTCGCAGCCCGGTGCGCTAGCCGGCGCGCGCCAGCAGCGCCGGCACCTCGTCCGCTTCCACCGGTTTGCTGAACAGGAAGCCCTGGTATTCGTCGCAGGCCATCTCGCGCAGCACCGCCAGCTGGCTTTCCGTCTCGACGCCCTCGGCCACCACCTGGAGTTTCAGGCCGCGCGCCAGGTTGACGATCGACAGCACGATCGCGGCGCTGTCCTCGTCGCGCCCGAGATCACGGACAAAGGCCCGGTCCACCTTCAGGCGCGATACGGGGAAGCGTTGCAGGTAGGCCAGGCTGGAATAACCGGTGCCGAAGTCGTCGATCGCCAGCTCCACGCCGAGCTCGCGGATCTCGTGCAGCCGCCGGTCGACTTCGTGTTCACGGCTCATCAGGGCAGTCTCGGTGATTTCCAGTTCGAGGCAGCCTTCTCCGACCCGGTACTGGGCCAGGCAGCGCCGGATCGTGTCGATCAGCGACTTCTGGTGGAACTGGCGCGGCGACAGGTTGACCGCCACCTTCACGGGCCGGACGAGGCGCGATGTCCATTGCTCCATCTGGCGGCAAGCCTGTTCCAGCACCCAGGAACCGATCGGGAGGATCAGGCCGGTGCGCTCGGCGATCGGCACGAAGTCGAGTGGCGACACCGTCCCCAGTTCCGGATTGGTCCAGCGCAGCAGGGCTTCGAAGCCGACCACGCGCTGTTCACGCACGGTAACCTTGGGCTGGTACACCAGGCGCAGCTCGCCGCGCTCGAGCGCGCGCCGCAGGTGCGCCTCGACGGTAAGGCGCTGGCCGAGTTCGGTGTGCCTGCTGGCCGAGAAGAAGTGCACGGCGTCGTCTACCTCGCCTCCGGCGCCGCTGGCCGCTCCTTGCGCGCTGCGGTACAGCTCGCCTGCGCTACCGCCGTCCTGCGGGTACAGGGCCACGCCCAGCACCGGATCGAGGAAGAAGTCGCGTCCGTCCACCTGCAGCGGGGCCGACATCAGGCCATGCAGTTGCCGGGCGAAGCGTTCCACGCCCTGGCGCCCGCCGCCGGCATCGAGCACGAAGGCGAATTCACCGCCGCGGATGCGCGCCGCCACGGCGCTTTCGTCACCCTTGCCGCAGGCAGCTCGCAGCAGGTCGGCCACCTGGCCCAGCGCGCGGTCACGGGCATCGTGGCCGAGCAGGTCCACGATCTCGTGCAGGCGTTCGAGCACCAGCGCCATCACAGCCAGCTCGCGCCCGCCGGAGGCGGCCGCAGCGATGCGCGCCTCCAGCAGGCGCCAGAATTGCGACTGGTTCGGCAGCCCGGTCACGGCGTCGAACTCGGCCAGCCAGGCCAGGCGCGCCTCGGCCCGCTCGCGCTCGGTGATATCGGTCAGCACGTTGACCAAATGCGCCTTGCCGTCCTCGCTGGTGAGGCGGGTGGTGAGCTGGATCACGGTGCGGGTTTCGCCGCTGCCATCGCGCACCGAGCCGGCCGCATCGAGGCTGGCGCCGTGCGCCAGCACCGCCTCGTAGCGGCGTTCCCGTTCGGCGTCGGCGCCGTCGAACACCGCGCGCTCTTCCAGGCCGGGCAGGGCGTCGCGCGGCCTGCCGACCAGGCGCGCAAAGGCGTCGTTCGCCAGCACGATGCGGCGCGCACTGTCGAGCACCCAGACCGGCGCCCCGATCGCGTTCACGATCGAGGACAGGTAATCGAAGCGCTTGACCAGGCGCGCCTCGCTGGCCGACACCAGTTCGACCAGGCGGAACTGGCGCTGCGAATCGCGCGCCACGCGCCAGGCCAGCAGCGCCAGCACGGCCGACAGCAGCAGGTAGAAGGCCAGCGCGGTCCACAGGCGCCCGTACCATCCTGCCAGCGCGACGCTGCGCTTCATGCCGGTGATGATCACCAGTTCGGCCCCTTCGACCATGTCGTAGCCGTACAGGCCGGGCGAGCCGTCGATCGGGCTGTCCGCCTGGAAGGCGCCGCGGCTGGCGCGCGGCAGATGTTCGCGAAACAGCGGCGTGTGGGCCATCGAGCGGCCGATTCCGGGCGGATAGGCGGGACCGCGCACCAGCATGGTGCCGTCGCGGCGCAGCAGGGTCACCGAACCGCCGGGGCCCAGTTCGACCAGGTTGTAGAGGCGCTCGAAGCGCACCGAATCCACCTGCGCCACCACGGTGCCGGCACGCCGGCCGCTGCGGTCAAGCACCGGCTGCACGAAATTCAGGATGCCGCGGCCGGTGGCGCGGTCGATGTCGCTCATGCCGATGTGGCGCGGACTGTCGCCCGCGGGCGGGGCCGGGAAGCTGGGCATGTCCTGCCCGCTGGTGCCGGGCATGACGCTGCCGACCAGGCGGCCAGCGGCATCGAACAGGACGATGCGCAGCAGGTAAGGGTGGGCGGGCCCCTGGCCGCCGTCGATGGCGGGGGGCGGCCCGTCGTCCTCGCGCACCAGCAACATGCGGGCCGCGCCCTGCGCCGCGCTGTCGATGCCCTGAGCCACGCCGGCCGTCTGGGCTGCGAACGCGATGGCCACGTTGCGCAGGGTGACCTGCTGCTCGCGCAGCGCGTCCTGGTAGCTCGCATACAGCATCGAGGCGGTGACCAGGCCAAGCGCCACGACCAGGCCGGTCGTCACGACCACGAGCCGCGCCAGCGAGTAGGGGCGGGTCTGGCGCAGGCCTGATGGGTTCGGTGCTTGCATGTCCTGGCGGGCTTTCCAGAATGATTACTAGACAATTCTACCCGTTCCGCATCCGCAACAGAGACGCACATGAAAACGGCCGGGAAGACCCGGCCGTTCCAGAAGGAGGCATCGAGGCGTCAGGCCGCAGGCTGCGCCACGCGTGCCTTGCGCGAGCGGGCGACGAAGAACCAGACGATCGCCACCGGCACCAGCAGCGGCAGCAGCAGCGGCGAGATCGCCAGCGCCACGGCCACCGCCGCCACGCCCAGGGCGCCCAGCAGGATCACGCCCACGCCGGCGAACACCACCGCCAGCACCAGGCCCACCACGATCATCACGATGCCCGCGATGATCGTGCCGCCGCCCGCGAACAGCAGCGCCAGCAGTGCACCCAGCGGACCGCCGATCTCCTCGCCGTCGACGTTCACGGTCATGAAGTCGCCGGCATCGGTGGCGACGTCCCACAGCAGCAGGGCGAACAGGAAGAGAATGATGTACAGGGCGTAATTCGGGGCAGACTTTTTCATGGCGGTCCTCATCGGGTTGAGTGTTCAATTGCGCTTGGCATGGGTGAACTGTAAGCGCACGCGTCTGCACGAACCACGGGATTGCGACAGGCTGCACATTTTGCCCACCGAGACGTTGCGAAGCGGGATAAGTGGATTCGGAACAACTCGCAAAGCATGATCGATTTGACCTTGTAATGCGTGAGGTCTTGCCTATACTGACAGCCTGCTCTGTAAGGGGGGATCCTATGCAGCCTGTCATCGTGCATCCCATGTCGGCCAACAGCGGTCCCAAAGGGCCGCCATCGGCGCCGCCGACCATACCGCCGATCATCATCAATCCGTTCAACCGGGAGCGGCCGTCTCCCGCCGTCGACCCCCGGCCCGCGCCGGTGCGCCCACCCGTGCGGCCGCCGCGCGGCCCGGACTGGCGCTGCCCGCGCTACGCCTGACCTGTCAAGCCGAAAACGCCGTGAATCGGGCTTCTTCATGGGGCCGGTTTCCTCTATGATCTGTGCTTTGAAGCACGAGGAAACACGACCATGAACGACAACATCGACCACGACCACGACGGCGGCGAGGACAATGCGCCCGTGCAGGAAGCCCGCCTGTGGCAGGGCAACGGCTGGACCGCACGCGTGATCAAGAACGAGGACGACGAAGGCTGGGCGGTGGCCATGTTCAAGGACGGCGAGCCGGAACCGGCCCTGGTCGGTCCGTGGACCATGGGCCGCGACAAGAAGAACCCGAAGCCGCTCGACGTCAACGCCTTCAACACCCTGGTCAAGACCGCGTCGGAAGTCATCCGCCGCCACGAGCAGCACCTGCACGCGATCCTGCACAAGCACACCACGATCTCGACCGAACACGGTGAGTTGAAGGTGACGCTCGACATCGTGCCGGACGACGACGATCCGTACGCGATCCTGGCCGCCACCGACGAGATGGGCGAGCAGGTGGCCAAGGTGCGGGTGCCGGCCAGCTTCAAGCTGACGCCGGCCTCGGCCCATGCCTGGGTCGAGAACGATTTCCGCGCCCCGCGCGGCTGAGCCGCGCCGTAAGCCGAGAAGCGACACGCGCCCGTACCGGGTTCCAGTAGCCGGGCCGAACTGTTACTATTTCCCTAGTGCATTATTTATTGCATCACTCACTTGGGGAATCCATGGAACGTCTCGCCCGGCTGGAAGCCGTCCAGTCGATGCTGCTCGAAATCGGGCAGCTGTCGACGAGCTGCAGCGACATCACCGAATTCATCGGCGCGGTGCACCGCGCGCTCGGCCGCATCATGTATGCGGCCAACTTCTATGTGGCGTTGTGCGACCACGAGGACGGGACGCTCCGTTTCCCCTATTTTGTCGACGAGACCGACCACGAGGTGCCGCCGCCCGATGCACGGATGCCGCTTGCCGCGCCGGAGCAGTCGCCGACTTCCTGGGTGGTCGTGAACCGCCAGCGGCTGATGATCACGGCCGACGACTTCGAGGCGCGCGAGCGCGAGGGCATGCAGTGGGGTCGCGGCAGCGCCGCCGAGCACTGGATGGGCGCGCCGCTGCTCGACCGGGACCAGCAGGCCCTGGGCGCGATGGTCATCCAGAGCTACACCAAGAACGTCACCTACGGCGAGGAAGACCAGGCGCTGTTCTCGCAGATCGCCAACCACGTCTCGGCCGCGCTGCAGGGCCTGCAGAGCAAGGACCGGCTCGAGCGCGCCGTGCGCGAGCGCACCGCCGCCCTGGCCTTCGAGGTGGCCGAGCGCCGCCGCGCCGAGCAGGTGCAGAACGCCCTGTACCAGATCGCCAGCCTGTCGGCCCAGGCGCTCGACACCGACGTCCTGAGCGCCAGCCTGCACCGGATCATCGGCGAGCTGATGGTCGCCAAGAATTTCCTGATCGGCCTGTACCACCCGGACAAGCAGGAGGTCAGCATTCCGTATTTCGTGGACGAGAAGGACCGCGAGGCGCCGCGCAAGCGCTTCCCGTTCGGGATGGGAATCTGCTCGTATGTGCTGTCGAGCAAGCAGGCCCAGCTCCATGACGCGACCAGCGTCCGTCACCTGGTCGCCAACGGACTGGTGAAGGAGCCGCTGGGCAACCCCGATATCGTCAGCTGGATGGGCGCGCCGATGCTGGTGCACGAGCAGCCCTACGGCGTGCTGGTCGTGCAGAGCTACGATCCGTCCACCGTGTACACCAAGGCCGACCTCGACCTGCTGGCCTTCATGGCCAGCCACGTCGCGGTGGCGCTGGCGCGCATGCAGGCCGACCGCAAGATCCGCAAGACCAAGGAAGCGCTGGAAGTGCAGAACGGCGCGCTGAACGAAGCGCTGACCCAGCTGCGGGAAGCGCAGGCGGAGCTGGTGCGGCAGGAGAAGATGGTGTCGCTGGGCGGACTGGTGGCCGGCGTGGCGCACGAGATCAACACACCGCTGGGCATCTGCGTGACCGCGACCAGCCACCTGGTGCAGGAGCTCAAGCTCACGCGCGAGGAGCTGGCCGCTGGCGACATGACCGAGGACAGCCTGAACGCCTTCCTGGACATCGTCGACCAGACGTTGCGCATCATGACCACCAACACCCAGCGTGCGGCGGCGCTGGTGCGCAGCTTCAAGCAGGTGGCGGTGGACCAGTCGTCCGGCGACCTGCGCAGCTTCAAGCTGCACAACTACCTGAACGAAGTGCTGCTGTCGCTGCAGCCCAAGCTCAAGGGACGGCCGGTCAAGGTGGTGGTGGACTGCCCGCAGGACCTGGTGCTCGACAGCTACCCCGGCGCGCTGTCGCAGATCGTCACCAACATGGTCGTGAATTCGCTGCTGCACGGCTTCGAGCGCGACCGGGCCGGCCAGATCACGATCCGCGCCGCGCTGGAGGGCGAGCAGGTGGTGTTCGACTATGCCGACGACGGGGCCGGGATGGACAGGGAATCGCTGGACAAGCTGTTCGACCCGTTCTTCACCACCAAGCGCGGCCTGGGAGGCAGCGGGCTGGGGGCGCACATCCTGTACAACCTGGTGACGGGGGCGCTGGGCGGGACGGTGAAAGCCGAGAGCGAGCCGGGGAAGGGCTTGCAGTACCACCTGCGGTTCCCGCGGTCGCAGAAGAAGTAAGCGGATACGAAACGAGGCGCACGGGCGGCGCCTCGATTATCGATTACTACCACTACCGCTTGAATCGTCATCCCCGCGAAGGCGGGGATCCAGGTTGGAATTGGATTCCGGCCTTCGCCGGAATGACGGTTCGAAGGTTGCGGGCAATTGTGAGCATGCAGCTGCTCAGGCTTGCAAGGCAGCCCTCAATCGCTCAATCCGGCCACTGCGCATTGATCTCCAGCGCCTTGTCCATGTTCTTGATGAGCAGGTCCACGTAATACGGATCCAGGTGGTGGCCTGCCACCTCGCGCAGGTGCTCGGTCACCTTCGCGGCCGGCCAGGCGTCCTTGTAGCAGCGCTTGTGGCTCAGGGCGTCGAACACGTCGGCCACGGCCACGATGCGCGCGTACGGGTGGATTGCCTCGCCCCTCAGGCCTTGCGGGTAGCCGCTGCCGTCGAACTTCTCGTGGTGCTGGTGCGCGATCACGGCCGCGGCCTTCAGGATCGGGCGCTGCGAGCCATCCAGGATCTGCAGGCCCACCGTCGGGTGCTGCTTCATGATCTCCCACTCGTCCGCGGTCAGGCGGCCCGGCTTGAGCAGCACCGCGTCCGGCGTGGCGATCTTGCCCACATCGTGCATCGGCGCCGCGTGCATCAGGGTGGCAACTTCGTCTTCCGGCATGCCGGAAGCCTGCGCCAGCAGGTGGCACACCTGGGCCATGCGGCGCACGTGGTTGCCCGCCTCGTTCGAGCGCGACTCCACCACGTCGCCCAGGCGCAGGATCAGTTCCGCCTGTGTGTCCGTGATTTCCTGGTTCAGCAGGATGTTGTCGAAGGCGATCGCCACGCCCGAGCAGAACACCTCGAGCAGCTGGGCGTCGATCTCCGCGATCTCTTCCACCCCTTTCAACACCAGCAGCGAAGCCTTGCCGGTGCGGTTCGGGAAGTAGCCGACATAGGTGTCGCCATGCAGGCGCGAGATGCGGTTGTGGCGCGCGTCGTCGAGCCGGGCGACCAGTTCGGGGCCGATCTCGTCGCCGCCAAGATCGCCGATCTGCGCCAGCACTTCGTACTGGCTCTCGCCGGTGATCACGCTCGCGCCCTTCAGGCGCAGCAGCATGCTTTGCTCGAGGCGCAGCAGCGCCACCACCTGCTGCAGCAGGCCGTTGGCGAAGTCCTTCAGGTTGCGCTGCTGGAAAATGTGGGTGGAGGCGGCGATCACGCGCTCCAGGCCTTCGCGGTAGGTCTGCTGGGCGCGGCGGGCGTCCTCGACCTTCATGATGTCGCGGTAGGCGCGCAGGGCGGCAAAGGTCGTCGTAAACAGCTTGGTGCGATCGAGCTCGGTCTTTTCCTTGTAGTCGTTGATGTCGTAGTCGACGATCACGCGTTCTTCCGGCGCCTGGCCCGGCTGGCCGGTGCGCAGCACGATGCGGGTGAACTGGTTGTCCAGGTCCTGGCGCATCCAGCGCGCCACTTCCAGGCCGCTGTCCTCCTGCTCCATCACCACGTCGAGGAACACCAGCGCGATGTCCTTCTCGCGCGCCAGGATGTCCTTGGCCTCGCGCCCGCTGTAGGCATGCAGGAAGGACAGCGCACGGCCGTCGAGGCGGAAGCGCGACAGCGTCAGCTTGGTGATGTCATGGATGTCCGGCTCGTCGTCGACCAGCAGGACTTTCCATGGAGCCAGCTTCGGCGCAGCAGAAGACAGGAAGGACATAAGGGTTCCGTTACCTTGGGTTGAACATCGACATAAAGTGCCGCAAGTCAAGTCCATTGTAGTACGGCTATTGAGCCTTAACAACAGGCAATATTAAAAGTGTTGGTTGCCAATGTCACACAACCGGGGAGGGTGCGCCGGACAGGGAAAAACGCCGTCACACGTAGCGCTTCTGGCACTTCTCGCAGTAAAAGCTGCGCCGGTTGCTACGGCCGAGGTTGGCCTTGTGGAAGGGGATGTCGCAGCGCGGACAGATTTTCTTGGCATGCGCCAGCCAGTGCTGCTTGAGGACGAACTGGCGCTTCCATTCCAGGAAGTCGAAGCTGTACTGCCGGGCTTCGTCGACCAGGGCGCGCAGTTTCGGGGCCGGCAGGGCGCCGACCGTGGACAGCGGGTGTACCCGGATGCGAAACAGCACTTCGTTCTTGATGATGTTGCCGACGCCGGAAAAGATGTCCTGGTCGAGCAGGGCGTCGCAGGCCAGCATGTCCGGCTGCGCCCGCAGCTTCTTGCGCGCCTTTTTCGGGTCCCACGCGTCCGACATGACGTCGGCGCTGAAGTCGTAGGCTTCGTAGGTGGCGCGGTCGATGTCCCTGACCTGGCAGGCGTAAAAATTGATTTCATTGCCGTTGGCCGCTTCGAGCGACAGCCGGGGAGTCTTGCCTTCGCGCCGCTCGTTGATCCGGTAGGTGCCGAACAGCAGGAAATGCACGCGCACGATCATGGCCGGCGTTTCGATCAGCAGGTGCTTGCCCCAGGTATGGATCGCGAGGATGCGCTGCCCGACTAGGCGTGCCGGGTCGATCGCGCGGACGTTGCCGTCGGCGCGCACGATGTCCTGGCCGCTGAAGTCCTTGACCAGTTCCTTCAAGATATAAAGTGACGGTCCTTCCGGCATGGCTGTCCTCCCGCCCCCATTGTCGACTCTGGCTTGAAACGCCGGTGTGCGGGGACTAACATTTCGATACAAAACAGCGCCATGCCTCTACTGGAAAGCCGGGACAAAGGGCGTATATTGGATCGTGAACGAGTCCGGATGAATGAAAGGGAAAGCGATGAAATCCTTGGTTGGCAACGTGGCCCTCGCAGGCCTGCTCGCGCTGGGTGCCGGCGCCGCCTCGGCGGGCGTGACCGTCAATTATGTGGAATCCGACAAGTTTGCGGACTTGCCGTTTGCACCATGGGAGCGCCAGGAAGTGCTGCGCGAGATCGCGGACCACTTCGCCAAGCGCGGCAAGGAGCTGCCGCCGGGCCAGGACCTGAATGTCGAGATCACCGAGATCGACCTGGCGGGCCGCGAATATCCGAACGTACGCTCGGGCCGCGAGCTGCGCGTGCTCAAGGGCATGGCCGATTGGCCGATGATGGAGCTGCGCTACACGCTCACCAGCAATGGCCAGGTGCTCAAGAGCGGCAGCGAGCGCCTGTCGGACATGAGCTACCTGCAGCGCACCAGCCGCTTCTCGGACGGCGACAGCCTGCGCTTCGAAAAGCGCATGATCGACGAATGGTTCAACAAGACCATCCTGCAGAAGTAAGCCGGCTGGCCTGCCATGTCGGACGCAAACGGCACCGCGAGGTGCCGTTTTTTATTGCAACGGCCGATCCTTACTGGCCCTTCTTCTCGATGCGGCTCCTGGCCACCGACACCGGATCCTTCACCGTGTAATCCGCCGGCACGGCGAACAGCGCCGCCGCCGGTTCCTCGCGCTTCAAGCCTTCCAGGCGGAACACCGTGTCGCCGGCGCGCGGGTCGCTACGCTTCTGGTACACGACGCCCAGTTCCGGCGAGGTCCAGGTTTCGGTGCTGACGACGATCGGGTTGCGGTTGCCGATTTCGCCGGCCGGGATCTCGTAGCTGCGCTGGGTGCCGGTGGCCTTCACGCCGTTGAATTCACGGGTTCCCAGGTCTTTCGTTTCCGCTTTCGCCGCCCACTTGTGCTCGCCGATCGCGCCGGCCAGCACCGGGCCGATCCGGGAAGCCGCCAGGCCCGGCGCGACCTGCGCGATGCGGATCTGCACGTCCTTGTGCTCGCCGTGCCCGCTGCGCTCGACCTGCTTGACGATCATGCGTTCGTGCACGCCTTCCGGCAGCTTGCCTTCCTTGCGCAGTTCCTCGATCTTCGCCCGGGCCTGCTCGCGCGCCTGCTGGGCGGCGAGGCGGGCCTCGGCGCCCGCCACGCGCGCTTCGGCGGCCTGGGCGCGGGCGTGCTCGCGAGCGGCAAGGGCGGTGGCATTCGGCGCCGCGATCTTGATGGCGGTCTTGTCGCGCGGGCGCAGCACGTAGCGTGCGCCTTCGACCGGGTCATGGATCGTCACGCTGCGCACCTCGCCGTCGGCGCTGCGTACTTCGGTGCGGGTGCGGCCGGCGCTGTCGCGGTAGCTCATCGCGCTGGTCTTGTTGACGATCTGGTTGCCGTCGGCCAGCGTCTGGCTGCGCTCGGTCACCATCTCGGCGCTGTAGGGCGCGTTCTTGACCAGCCGGCCCTGCCCCAAGTGGATGACCGTGCCGTCGCCGCCGAGCGCCTCCAGCCCATGCAGGCCGTGCAGGCCGGCCATGCCGCCCGCCTGGGCCTGCATGTCCCCGCCGGTGCGGGTGACGATGCGGCGCTCGATTCGAGGCTCGAGGCGCGGCGCGTCCTCGAACCCCATCTCTTCGGCCAGGGCCGGCGTGAAGGCGCAGGCCAGCAGTGCTGCAATCAGAATCTTCTTGGTCTTCATCACATCCTCGTGTGGGTAGGTTGGCGTTTCAATGGGTGGAACTGAGCCGCACGGCCAGCGGGTGGCCGTCGGCGGCAACGAGCATTTCGGCGCGCACCGTGTCGCCCGCGTTCTCCGGGCTCACCGGCACGCCGAGCGGCGCCAGCGCGGTGCGCGGCACCTCGGCCTCGACCAGTCGGGCGTGCGGTTCGGCCTCGATGCGCTCGATCGAGTCGAGGGCGATGAAGGCGGCGCCGTCATCGATGCTGATCCACGGTTGGCTGCTCACGCTTACCGCCTGGTGCGGCGACAGCGCCAGCAGCACGGCGACCGCCGTCAGCGAGCACAGGGCGCCCGCGGTGCCCCACTGGGGCAGGGTGAGGGCGTGGTACCAGCGGCGCTTCGGCGGGAACTGGCGGGTAAAAGCCTGCATCAGTTCCTTCTCGACGCAGCGCGGCGTCTCCGTGGCGGCCAGTTCGCTGCGCAGGGCGGCAAAGCCTGCCTCCAGCAGTTCATTGTGCTTGTCTTTGGTATCCATTCCTTGCTCCATCAATTCACGAGACATGCGGGCCGGTGCGCGGCAAGGCGCCTGGCCAGGGCGGCGCGGCCGCGCGACAGGCGCGAGCGCACGGTGCCGATGTCCACCTGGCAGACCGTGGCGATCTCCTGGTAGGACAGCTCATGCAGTTCATACAGGATGACCACGTCGCGGTAGTGCGGCGGCAGCAGGCCGAGCGCCCGCCGCACCTCCTCGGCCGCCTCGTTGCCGAGCAGGCGGGCCAGCGGCTCGGCGCCGTCGCAGGCCAGGTCGAGCGCCAGTTCGCCGTCTTCATCCGGCTCCGGCAGCGCGATCTGGCGCTGGCGCGCTTCTTCCAGCTTCAGGACCAGGTTGCGCGCCACGCCGAACAGGAAGTGCTGCAGCTGTCCGCGCAGGGCGTCGAACCGGAAGCGCCCGGTCAGCAGGCCCATGAAGGCTTCCTGCACCACGTCGGCCGCCGTGTCGCTTGACCCGCAGCGCATCAGGCAGTAACGGTACAAGGGGCCCTGGTGGCGCCGGTACAGCGCCGTGAAGGCATCGGCGCGGCCGGCGTGGACCTGGCGCAGCAGCTCGGTGTCGGGTGTCTCGTTCGTGGTCATGGTGTCATCTTTCACCGTATTCCGCCGGGGAGGCGGAAAAGTTCCAACTATTTTTGGAACGGGAAAAAGATGGGCTGGCGGGGAATGCCGGGAGAATCTGGCCGCGGGTGCGGCCGGAGGGAGATCAGCACACGGCCGGGGCGCGCCTGCGGTAGCGCGCATCGAACAGGGCGCTCGCGCCGGCGCCGTAGCGCCGGGCTCAACGGTCCTTCAGCAGCGCGTCCAGCTTCGCCTGCGCTTCCGGCGTCAATCTTGGTGCAGTCGAGCGCAGGCAGTCCACCACGTCGGCGCGCACCGCGGGGCGGGCCAGCACGTTGCAGGTCAGCGAAGCCTCGATCAGGAAGTCGCGGTCCTGTTCGGGCATGGTCCTGAATTCCGGCCAGACGGTCTCGAGGCGCTCCAGCGTGGAGTCCTGCGTCATGTTGCCGACGTACTTGGCGCCGAAGTAGCCGAAGACGGCCAGCGCCAGCAGGATGACGCCGAGCTGGATCAGTGATTTGAGTCGGTCCATCGTGCTCAATCGACCCAGTTCACGCGATCGAACTTGCCGCGGAAGTCGTCCGGCATCGCCACCACCTGGCTGGTCTTGTAGTTGAAGAAGACGAAGCCGGACTTGGCCATCGCAACCAGCTTGCGGTCGCGCGGGCGGGTGATGCGGAAGATGATGTCGCCGCCGTATTTATTGAAATCCATGACGCCGACTTCGAACAGCAGCTGGTCGCGCGCGTGCGCTTCGGCGCGGTAGGTGGTCGCCAGGTCGGTGACGATGATGCCGGTGCCGTCGCGCTCGGTTTCGGCGACGCCGAACTCGAACAGGAAGCGCGCCCGCGCCTCGGAGATCATCGAGATCATCGAATCGTTGCCGAGGTGGTTGCCGGCATTGATGTCGGTGACCCGTACCGACATCGGGGTGGAATAATAAAACTGGTCTTCGGGGAAGTTGAGTTGTAAGCGTGCCATTTCTCTATTCTAAGCTCAAGGCGTGGAAGACCGGCCAATTTTATAGATGCTGCCGCGCGACGTCATGAGATACAACTCGCCCTGGCCGTCCTGCCCCAGCGAGACGACGTTGCCGATGCTGCCCACGTTCCAGTCGCGCTGCTCGAGGATGCTGCCGCCGCCGGCGAGGAAGCTCTTGAGCCAGCCACGGCAGAAATCCGAGTAAAAATAGCGTCCTGCCAGCTCGGGCAGGGCGCTGCCGCGGTACACGAAGCCGCCGGTGATCGAGCAGCCGTTGGCGTCGTTGGTGCCGTGGTCGTACTCGAAGGCGGGCAGGGTGAGGCCGCTGCGGTCGCAGGTCGCTGCGTTGAAGCACAGGGTGCCTTCCATCGTGTTCCAGCCATAGTTCAGGCCGGCTGTGCCCACGGGGCTGATGTTGACCTCCTCGCGCCGGTCCTGGCCGACGTCGCTCAGGTAGAGCAGGCCGCTGTCGAAGCTGAAGCGCCACGGGTTGCGCAGGCCGGACGCCCAGATTTCGGGGCGCCGGCCGGCCTGGTTGCGGTAGGGATTGTCGGCAGGGATCGTGTACGGCTGCGCGGCGGTGGCGGCGCGCACGTCCACGCGCAGCAGCTTGCCCAGCAAGGAGTTCAGGTTCTGGGCATTGCCCTGCGGGTCGCCCGCGCCGCCGCCGTCGCCCGTGGCCAGGTACAGGTAGCCGTCCGGCCCGAAGGCCACCTGGCCGCCGAAATGGTTCGTGTAGTTCGGGTGCGGGATGCGCAGGATGACGAGGCTTGAGGTCGGGTCGGCCAGGTTGGGGTTGGCGCCGGCGGTAAAACGCTCGATGACGATGTGTTGCTGCGGGTCGGTGTAGTAGAGATAAAAGTAGCCGTTGCGGGCATGGTCCGGGTCGAAGGCCAGCGACAGCAGGCCCCCTTCGCCGCCCGTGAACACCCGGCCACTGATGTCGAGGAAGGGCGCGGCGAGGACATTGCCGTTCTGGACGATGCGCACGCGCCCCGGCCGTTCGACCACGAACAGGCGCGTGTCGCCGGTGGGCGCCGTCAGCCAGGTCGGGCCGTCGAGGTTGCTGGCCACTTCGCTCAATGCCACGCCGGCGGGCGCGCCGCCGCCGTAGGACACCGTGACGGTGGCAGTGCTGCCGGCAGTGACGACGGCGCTCTGCGTGGCGGGCGAAGGGGTATAGGTGACGCTGCCGGAAGTGACCGGCGCGGCAGCCACGCTGTAGCTGCCCGGCGCCAGGCCGGACAGGGTCTGCGTTCCGCCCAGGTCTTGCTGGTAATTGTTGGGACCGGTAACGCGCACCGAGGCGTTGACGCCGGCAGGCAGGCCGCCCGCGACAATGGCCAGGGAACCCGTGCTGGCCGCAGGCGGGTTCGGCATGGCCGGCCCCGGGGCGCCGGGACTGCCTCCACCGCCGCCGCAGGCCGACAGGAACAAGGCAATGAGTACCAGGAAGATCGTCCGCACACGCATGCCAGCCTCCATGAAGCACCTCCTTGCTGCATTGTGCCAGCGATCAGGGAAGGGCGGGGGCGCGCGTGCGCGTCCTGGCGACGATGCCGGCAGGATCGATGAGGACGACGAACTCGGCGAAGCGCCCACCGCCCGCGGGCGACTGGTAGACCCAGGCTTCATAGCCGCTGTCGAACACGACGTTTTTGGTCGGGCCGAAGGTGGCCAGCAGTTGCGCCTTGGTAGTCGTACCCGGAACGACGGCCTGCTGGAGGCGCTCGCCCGCCACCTGCGTGCCGGGCGGCGCGGCCGTGCTGGCGCAGCCGGCAAGCAGCAAGGCAGGTAAAAGCATGCGCAGCTTCATGGTGCATCCTCCATGTACTCGAATTCGACGAGCGTGTCGTCGGGCCAGGACTTGTCCCAGATCGGCGCGTAGAAGGTGCGGTCGAGCATGACCTGGCAATCGCAGTACTGCAGGTCGGCTTTCGTTTGTTCTCCACCTGCGTACAGCATCCTGAACGGCAGCGTTTCCACACGCCCGCCTGCGCGCAGCGTCACGCCGAAGACGGGACGGTCGGCGAAGAACAGGTAATTGCCGTTCGGGCTGTTGCATACCTGCTCGGGCGTGGTGAGCGCATTGGCGATCCAGCCGAACAGCGGGGAACTGTTGGACACCAGGCCGGCCTCGACGCCGACCAGGCATTCGAGCCGCATGTCCCCCAGGCGCCGCGTGCCCGGCGGCAGGCCCGGCGTGACGATCAGCGCGCGCCAGGTCATGCTGGTGGTCTTGCGGTTGGCGAGCACGGCGGCGTCCTCGCGCAATGCTTTCTCGTTACGCGGCAGGACGAAGCTGTTGTCCGGCGCGACCGCGACCGGAATGCTCACGGTCTCGCCCGCGATACGCAGCGTGATGCCCTGCATGTTCACGGTCGGCAGGCGCGGTAGCAGCTGGAAGCGCAGCGGCGCATGCGGCGCCAGCGCACGCTCGCGCTCGAACCGTTCCATGCCCCGGATCATTTTTCGGTAGGATTTATCAACCGGATCACGGGTCGACTGCACCGTGACGGTGGCGGGCTGCACGGCGCCCGGATTGGCGGCCTGGGCGAGGGCGGCAGCGGGACCGGCCAGGCAGGCCAGTCCCAGGAGAACGCGGACGAGGGGCCGCGCCATGGTATTACCAGTAACGGACGCGGCCGGTGTCCATGTGGACGAACTGCGAGCTGGCGTAGTAGCCCACGCCGCCGCCCTTGAGCGACATGGCCGCCCGCTGCAGCATCTTGAGGTCCTTGCCCGGGATGCGGATGTCGATGGCCTTGGCGTCCATGTGCAGGCTGCGCCGGGCCACGCCGCCGCTGGCGGCATGCAGCTTGGCGTTCGACTCCGGCGAGCGGTAGCCGGAAATGATGTGCAGTTCGCGGTTGTTGTCCAGCTTGTCGTTCAGTTGGGTGAGCAGGAGCAGCAGTTCCGGATCCATCTGCGCGACCTTGTTGGTGCGGTGGTCGCGCAGGACCTTGTTGATGTCCTTCATCGCATCCGGGATGAATTCGCCCTCGGCCCAGAACACGCTCTTGATCTTTTCGCCGGTGTGCGTGTTGTACAGACGCAGGACACGCTCGCCGGAGTCGGGCTGTGCTGTTTTGGCAAGTGCTGGTACGGCAAGGGTGGGTGCTGCAAGAAGGAGGGAGGATTTCAGAAACGCTCGGCGTTGCATCATCGGATGGAATCCTTGTGGCTGGTTCGCTGAAATGTGAATTCTACGCCCTCCTGTGTCAAACGTGCAGACAAAATGAAGCAAAATGCGCTAAATAAGCTACGATGTTAATGCTTTGACCAACAAAGGAGAAGATTAGATGACGAGTTATCAACGAATCTCGGCAGCCGTTGCCACCTTGCTCACGACCTTGAGCCCGCTCGCGTTCGCGCAGGGCGTGGAAGTCGTGGATGAGCCGCCGGCGGCCAAGGGATGGAAACTTGAAACGGTGGCCGACAACCTGCCGCAGCCCTGGGGCATGACCTGGCTGGCCGATGGCCGCATGCTCGTCACCGGCAAGAAAGGCACGCTGCATCTCCTGAATGGCAAGCGCTTCGAGAACATCCCGGTCGAGGGCCTGCCGTCGCTGTTCACGAGCGGCCAGGGCGGCCTGCTCGACATCGCGGTCCATCCGGCGGACAAGGGCCCGAACCCGCGCATCTACATGACGATGGCGAGCGGCACCTCCGACGAGAACCGCACGGTACTGGTGCAGGGCATTTTCGACGGCAAGCGCGTGCACAACGTGAAGACCCTGTTCGCCGCTTCGCCGGCGAAGAGCGGCGGCCAGCACTTCGGCTCGCGCATCGTGTTCCTGAAGGACGGTACGCTCCTGATGAGCATCGGCGACGGCGGCAACCCGCCTGCGCGCGTGGGCGACATGCTGGCGCGCGACCAGGCCCAGAACGTCAAGAGCCACAACGGCGCCATCCTGCGCCTGACTGCGGAGGGCAAGCCGGCTCCGGGCAACCCGAATTTCGGGCAGCAGGGTGCGCTGCCGGAGCTGTACAGCATCGGCCTGCGCAACGTCCAGGGCATGGCGGTCGACCCGCAGAGCGGGCGCGTGTGGGCCAACGAGCACGGTCCGCGCGGCGGCGACGAAATCAACGTGATCGAAGGCGGCAAGAACTACGGCTGGCCGCTGCAGAGCTATGGCCTGGACTACCAGTCCCGTGAGCCGATCGGCAAGCGGGTGGTGCCGGGCATGGTGGATCCGATCGTCGTCTGGTCGCCGTCGACGGGCGCGTCGGGGTTGACGTACTACACCGGCAAGGCCTTCCCGGCCTGGCGCGGCAGCCTGTTCTCGGGTGGCCTGGCCACCAAGGACATCCGCCGCGTGGCCTTCGATGCCCAGGGCAAGGTCGTGAAGCAGGAGCGGCTGGAAATCGGCAAGCGCGTGCGCGACGTGCGCCAGGGGCCGGACGGGCACCTGTATGCGATCACGGATGAAGAGAAGGGCAGCCTGCTGCGCATCGTGCCGCAATAAATTTGTAGGATGGGCGGCTTGCCCGCCCGCGCGTTCAACCAGCGCGGAGACGAACGTGGTGCGGTTTCATCGTTCAGTCGAACGCGCGGCCGGCAAAGCCGGCCACCCTGCGCATGCGTTGCGCATGGATTTCCTCCATCCATCCGCCATTCATTGTTGCAATTAGAAAAGCTGCCTAGAATGCTCGTTCCATCCGTCCCGGATGATCCTTTGGAGGAGCAAGATGGCAGTATCCGTTCGTCGCAGTCTCCAGCTGGCAGCAGCGCTCGCGCTCGCCACTGGCGTATCCGCCGTGTCCACCGCCCACGCGGCCCCGGCCAAAGCATCGGCCAGCACACCCGACATTCCCATTCCGAACGTCCCCTACACCAAGTTCACCCTGAAGAACGGGTTGACGGTGCTGGTGCACGAAGACCGCAAGACTCCGGTGGTGGCGATCAACACCTGGTACCACGTCGGCTCGAAGAACGAAAAGCCGGGCAAGACCGGCTTCGCGCACCTGTTCGAACACCTGATGTTCAGCGGCAGCGACAATTTCAAGAAGACCTACCTGAACGCGATGGAAGGCATCGGCGCGACCGACCTGAACGGCACCACCAACCAGGACCGCACCAACTACTTCCAGAACGTGCCGACCTCGATGCTGGACTATGCGCTGTTCGCCGAGAGCGACCGCATGGGCCACCTGCTCGGCACCGTGGACCAGAAGAAGCTCGACCTGCAGCGCGGCGTGGTGCAGAACGAGAAGCGCCAGCGCGAGAACCAGCCCTATGGCGTGGCCTACGAGCTGCTGGTGACGAATACCTACCCGGTCGGCCACCCATACTCCTGGACCGTGATCGGCAAGATGGAAGACCTGGACGCGGCATCGATGACCGACGTGCGCGACTGGTTCAAGACCAACTACGGCCCCAACAACACCGTGCTGGTGCTGTCCGGCGACATCTCGCCGGAGGTGGCTCGCCAGAAGGTCGAGCAGTACTACGGCCACATCCCGCCGGGCCCGCCGCTGGCCAAGCATGAAGCCTGGATCGCCAAGCGCACCGGCACCCACCGCACCACGGTCCAGGACCGCGTGCCGCAGTCGCGCATCTACCGCACCTGGAACGTTCCCGGCGCAAACACGCCGGAAGAAGCGCAGCTCGACCTGGCAAGCCTGGTGCTGGGCGGCGGCAAGACCTCGCGCCTGTACAAGCGCCTCGTGTACAAGGACCAGCTGGCCACCAGCGCGTCGGCCAGCGACAACGCATCCGAGATCGGCGGGCAGTTCTACATGACCCTGACCGCGCGTCCGGGCGCCGACGTCGCCAGGATGGAGCGCATCGCGGACGAGGAACTGCGCGCCCTGATGAAGAACGGACCGACCGAGGCCGAACTGCGCCTGGCCAAGACCACCATCCTGGCCCAGTACACCCGCATGATCGAGCGCGTCGGCGGCTTCGGCGGCAAGAGCGACCTGCTGGCCTCGTGCCAGACCTATACCGGCAACCCGGACTGCTACAAGGTCTACCTGCAGCGCATCAAGGATGCGACCCCGGCCACCGTGAAGAAGGCCATGAACGACTGGCTGAGCAGCGGCGACTTCATCCTGCGGGTCGACCCGTACCCAACCAACCTGGCCGCGGGCGCGCCGGCCGTGGATCGCAGCAAGGAACCGGCGCTCGGCAAGCCGATGGCCCTGAAGCTGCCGGAAATGCAGAAGACCACGCTGTCGAACGGCCTGAAGGTCGTGCTGGCCGAGCGCCATGACGCACCGGTGGTCAACTTCCAGCTGCTGGTGGACAGCGGCTATGCGTCGGATGCGCCGGACAAGCCGGGCGTGGCCAGCCTGGCGATGCGCATGCTGGAAGAAGGCACCAGGACCCGCAAGTCGCTGGAGATCGGCGAAGCCTTCGCAAGCCTGGGTGCGCAGTTCGGCGCCGGGGCCAACCTCGACAGCGGCATGGTGTACATGAACACGCTCAAGGCCACCATGCCGCAGGCGCTGAATCTGTACTCGGACCTGATCCTGAACCCGTCCTTCCCGCAGAACGAGTTCGAGCGCCTGCAGAAGGACCGCCTGGCCGCGATCGCCCGCGAGAAGACCGTGCCGCAGCTGACGGCCCTGCGCGTCCTGCCGGGCATCCTGTACGGCAAGGACCATCCGTACGCCAAGCCCTTCACCGGCACCGGCACCGAGGCATCGGTGCAGCGCATGACCCGCGACGACCTGGCGAAGTACCACGCCACCTGGTTCAAGCCGAACAACGCGACCCTGCTGGTCGTCGGGGATACCACGCTGGCCGAGGTCAAGCCGATGCTCGAGAAGGCTTTCGCCTCCTGGCGTCCGGGCGAGGTGCCGAAGAAGGTGCTGACGGATGTCTCCGCGCCCGAAAAGAGCGTGGTCTACCTGGTCGACCGTCCGGGCGCGCTGCAGAGCGTGATCGTCGGCGCCCAGCTGGCCGTGCCGCGCAACCATCCGGACGCGCTGCCGCTGGAGATCGTCAACGACCTGTTCGGCGGCACCTTCAGCTCGCGCATCAACATGAACCTGCGCGAAGACAAGCACTGGTCCTACGGCGTGCGCAGCCAGCTGCAGGCGGCCCTGGGCCAGCGTCCGTTCATGAGCGTCTCGCCGGTGCAGACCGACAAGACCCGTGAAGCGATGCAGGAACTGGTGCGCGAGTACCGCGACATCGCCGGCGGCAAGCCGATTACGGCGGAGGAACTGAAGGCTGCGGTGGACAACAACACGCTGGGCCTGCCGGGCAGCTTCGAAACCGCCGGCCAGCTGACCAATGCCTACACCAACATCGTGCAGTTCGGCCTACCGGACGACTACTACAACACCTATACCCAGAAGGCATTGTCCTTGAGCCCGCAGCAGGCCAATGCGCTGGCGGCGCGCAGCTTCACGCCGGAGCGCCTGGTGTGGGTGGTGGTGGGTGACATGAGCAAGGTCGAGCAGGGCATCCGTTCGCTGAACATCGGCGAAGTGCGCAGGATCGACACGGACGGGAATCCGGCGGCCGGCGCTCCGGCGGCCGGCGCGCCGGCTCAGTAATCGTAGGGTGGCCGGCTTGTCCGGCCGCGCGTCCAACCAGCCGATGAATAGTTGTCTCGTCTATTCAATGTGACCTGAACGCGCGGCCGGCATGGCCGGCCACACTACACATTCTCGAACAACGCAGTCGCGATCTTCGCCAGTTCCGGCTGCGGCATGTCCGTGTTGTTCAGCAGCACGACGGCGCGGCCATCCGCCAGGTCGTAGGCCAGCAGCGATTTGTAGCCCCCCATGCTGCCCGTCACCCAGGCCAGGGTGCGGGCACCCTGCTTCGTCGTGATCGTCTTCACGCGTCCACCCAGCGCATATTCTTCGGACGCCACCGCAATGGTGGAGAGTTCCTTGCGCGCCTTGTCCGACAGCAGCCGGGTAGCGTAGACGGCATCGGCGAGCGCGACCAGGTCGCGTGCCGTGCTGTACAGGGTTCCGCTGGCCGCCAGCATCGGCGGCACCGACGGGGTCTTGCGCTGGCCCGTGGCGCTGTAGGCAACCGCCATGCCCACTTCGTCCTCGTAGCCGGTGGCGGCGAAACTCGTATCGCGCACGCCGGCGGGCGCCAGTACCAGTTCTTCGACCGTCTCCGTGAACGGCTCCTTGCGGACGCGCTCGACGACCGCCGCTACCAGTATCCAGTTCGTGTACGAGTAATCCCAGCGCTCGCCCGGCGCCGAGGCAAGCGCGCCGGCGCCGAAGCGCAGGGCCGCCTCGACCGGGCCGATCTCGAGCTTCTCGAGCGCCTTGTCCTTGCGCAGGGCTTCGCCCAGGCCGTTCGGAATGCCGCTGCGGTTCGACATCAGCTGGCGCAGCGTGACCGCGCCGTTCGCCGCCGGCAGTTCCGGCAGGTGGCGCGCGATCGGCGCATCGAGGTCGAGCTTGCCCATGTCGGCCAGGCGCAGCACGGTGACGGCGGTGAGCCACTTCGTCATCGAACCGATGAGGAAACGCGTGTCCTTGGTGTTGGGCTGCTTTTCCTCGCGCAGCGCCAGGCCGCCGGCATGGATGACCAGGGTCGAGCGTGCATCCTTGCGCACGGCGGCCACGCCGCTGTAGTCCCCGGGCAGGTGGCGTTCGATCAGCGGCCGGGTAGTGAGGTTCGCGACCGCGGCGCAGCCGGACAGCATGGCTGCCGTGGCGGCGAGCGAGGAAAGGCGGATGAACTGGCGACGTTGCATGCTTGCTCCAGATTGATGGGTTCGGGGCATTGTAGCCCTGTGCGCCGTGAGGAGGCCGATTCGTGAATACTCGAGGACGAAACGACAGCAGGAGCATGCCATGACCGAACAGTCCCTGAACCTCGCACGCACTGCCCTGGTGCTGATCGATCTTCAGAACAGCAATGTCGGGCGCGAACTCGCGCCCTATACCGCCGAGCAGGCCGTGGGCAATTGCGTGTTGCTGGCGGGAGAAATGCGCAACCGCGGCGCGATGGTGGTGTACGTGCGCGTGCTGGTGAACGAGTTGCCGACAGCGCTGGCCGACGCCCCGATATGGCCGTCGGGGGCGCCGCCTTACGACGCCTCCGAGCTGGCCGCGATGGCCGGCGTCGAGGCGACCGACGTCGTGGTCACCAAGCGCCAGTGGGGCGCGTTCTACGGCACGGAACTGGACCAGTTGCTGCGCCGGCGCGGCATCGACACGCTGGTGCTGGGTGGCATCGCCACCAATTTCGGTGTCGAATCCACGGCGCGCGCGGCGTTCGACCGCAACTACAAGCTGGTGTTCGCGGAAGATGCGATGACCAGCCTCGACGCCGAAGCCCACCGGTTTGCGTGCCAGCATATCTTCCCGCGCATGGGCAGGGTGCGCTCGACGCGGACGCTGATCGACATGCTGCAGGCGGGGACCGGGGACGCCTGAGCTTTCGCTGCGGACCAGTGTTGGTGTGGTGGGGGCGCCGCCCACCCGACGCGGATCGGGACTCAGCCCTTGCGGTTGATCTCGGCCGTGATCTCGTAGGCGCGCAGGCGCGCTGCGTGGTCGAACACCTGCGAGGTGATCATCAGCTCGTTCGCACCGGTGCGCGCGATGAAGGCGCGCAGCTGCGACTCCACCGTGCCTGGCGAGCCGATCGCTGTGCAGGACAGGACGCTCTCCAGCATCATGCGCTCGGCCGTGCCCAGGCTGTCGAGGTAGCCGGGAATCGGCGGCTGCAGCTTGGTCGGGCGGCCGCTGCGCAGGTTGACGAAGGCCTGCTGCATCGAGGTGGCCAGCACTTGCGCTTCTTCATCGGTATCGGCGGCGAACACGTTATAGCCGAGCATGATGTAGGGCTTGTCGAGCTGGGCCGAGGGACGGAAGGTCGACTTGTAGATGTCGATCGCCTGCATCATCATCTGCGGCGCGAAATGCGACGCGAAGGCGTAGGGCAGGCCGAGCGCGGCGGCCAGCTGCGCGCCGAACAGGCTGGAACCGAGGATCCAGACCGGCACGTTCAGGCCCGCGCCGGGAATCGCGCGCACCTGGCGGCGCGGCGAGTCGGCAAAATAATCCATCAGCTCCACCACGTCCTGCGGGAACTCGTCGGCATCCGATGCCAGGTTGCGGCGCAGGGCCCGTGCGGTCGTGTGGTCCGAGCCCGGCGCCCGGCCCAGGCCCAGGTCGATCCGGCCCGGGAACAGCGACTCGAGCGTACCGAACTGCTCGGCGATCACGAGCGGCGAATGGTTGGGCAGCATGATGCCGCCTGCGCCGACCCGGATGGTCGACGTCCCAGCCGCGACGTGGCCGATCAGCACCGCCGTGGCGGCACTGGCAATGCCGGGCATGCCATGGTGTTCCGCCAGCCAGAAACGCTTGTAGCCCCAGCGCTCGCCGTGCTGGGCGAGGTCTAATGAACGTTGGAAAGAAGTTGCCGCATCGCTGCCTTCCGCAATGGGCGAGAGGTCGAGTATCGAGAAAGGAATCATTTTTTTATGATACGCCGATGTGACAATTCGCGTGCGCGCCACGCCGAAACGGCGCCGTGTGCTTGCTAGACTGTAAAGATTGACCCCCGGCAGGCCCGTCCTTATGATCGTCCGCGAAGCCCTTTCTTTTATCCTGCCCATGTCCAGATTCCCGACCGCCCGCTGCCGCCGTACGCCCCCAGTCGCCACCCTGTTTGCCGCCGTGTGCACCTCGCTGCTCGCCGCCGGCTGCGCCCAGCTGCCGGCAACGGCGCCGGCGGCCGTGCGTGCCGACTCCCGGACCGCTGCGCCGCCGTTCGATGCCGCGCGGCTGGCGGAGATCGACCGCGCCATCCTCGACAGCGTCGCCGCGCGCAGGCTGCCCGGCGCCGTATTCTTCCTCGAGCGCGACGGCGCCATGTACGAAAAAAGCTTCGGGCGCTTCACCTACGAAGCGGATGCCGCGCCGGTGACCCCGGACACCGTGTTCGATGCCGCTTCCCTGACCAAGGTGCTGTCCACCGCGCCCGCGGTGCTGCTGCTGGCGCAGGAGGGCAGGCTTGACCTGGAAGCACCGGTCGCGCGCTACTTTCCCGAGTGCGCCAACGGCGGCAAGGAAGCGATCACGGTGCGCCAGCTGCTGACCCATTCGTCCGGGCTGCCGGCCGGCCTGCCCGCGACGCCCGCCTGGCAGGGCGCGCAGGCAGCACATACGCTGGCCTGCACCCAGGCCGTGTCGCATGCGCCGGGCAGCTTCTTCCGCTACTCCGACATCAACTACATCCTGCTCGGGCAACTGGTTGAACGCGTGGCCGGCATGCCGCTGGACCGCTTTGCGCAGGAGCGCATCTTTGCGCCGCTGCGCATGCGCGACACCGGCTACCTGCCCTTGAAGCGCGTACAGGCCGGCGCCATCGCGCCGACCCAGCGCGGGGGCGATGCCGCCGGCGCGGCGCTGCATGGCGATCTCGGGCCGGGCCAGCTGCTGCAAGGCGTGGTGCACGACCCGACCGTGCGCCGCATGGGGGGCGTGGCCGGCTCCGCGGGCGTGTTCTCGACGGCGCGCGACGTGGCGCGCTTTGCCCGCATGCTGATCGGCGACGGAGAACTCGATGGTGTGCGGGTGCTCTCGAAGGACAGCGTGCGCCTGCTCACCACCGTGCAGTCGCCGCCCGGCCTGGCCCTGCGCGGCATGGGCATGGACATCGACTCGCCGTATGCGCAGCGTCCGCGCGGCACGGTGTTCCCGGTCGGATCCTACGGCCATACCGGCTTCACCGGATGCATCCTGTGGGTCGACCCGCAGACGCGTACCTTCTACGTATTGCTGTCCAATCGCGTCTACCCGGACGACAAGAGCAATGTGCTGGGGCTGTACACCCAGCTCGGTACGCTGTCGGCACAGGCGGTGCAGGCGCAGGATGCATCCGCGGCGGTTGCCGGTCGTCGCTGAAAACAATTTATTTATTTTCCGCGAGGCTACCGTGCGCCTCCCTCGTGGCGCTCTCCTTAAACTGAGTTTCACATTCAATATCTCATTGATATTGTTGAGTTTTTAGCCCCGAACACATTATTAGGAGATCGACATGAAGATGAATAAGCTACTGAAAGGCCTGCTGAGTGCTTCCGTCGCAGCTGCAATGTTTGGCGCCACCACCGTGCATGCGCAATCGAGCAGCACCGCCGGACAAAGCGGCAGCACCGCAACGAGTGGCAGCCAAAGCGGCAGCATGAACGATCAAAGCAGCGGCAGCTCGTCGGCAAGCAGCGCCGGCAGCTCCCAGAAACAGGACAAGAAGCGCAGCAAGCAGCACTCCGGCAGCAGCGCGAGCGGCACCAGCGGCTCGGGCAGCACCAGCGGCTCGGGTGCCTCGGGCAGCATGGGTGACACCAGCGGCACCAGCGGTACCAGCGGCTCGGGAAGCATGAGCGGTTCGACCGGTGGCACCGGCGCCAGCGGTTCGTCGGGCTCGTCGGGTGCGACCGGTACCAGCGGCTGGACCGGCTCGGGCAGCTCGGGCGTCGAAGCCGGCCGCACCGCCACCGGCGCTTCGAGCGAACCGGAAACCCGTTCGGGCACCAGCGGTTCGTCGGGTTCGAGCGGCTCGATGGACACCGGCGGTTCGTCGGGTTCGAGCGGTTCGATGGGCACCAGCGGTTCGTCGGGCACCAGCGGCTCGATGGGCACCGGTTCGTCCAGCGGCGCCACCGGCGGCAGCGGTGCCATGGGCACCAGCGGCAGCAGCAACACCGGCAGCGGCTCGACGGGCAGCTCGGGTACCACCGGCGCCGGCACCGGTAGCACCGGCGGCACGACCGGCTCCAGCACCACCAGCGGCGGCACCGGCGGCGGCACGACCGGCCGCGGCTACTGATCGCCGGCAGCTAGGGCGTAGCACTGCCTTTCATGCGGCCCGGTGGGGCCGCATGCGACACCAGCCTGCGGGCTGGTGTCGTCGTTTACGGAGAGCGCGCAGGGACCCGTCAGCGCGCGTTGCGGCCACGCGTACCGGCACGCGGCGAACGCGGAGGCGGCGCGCCGTCGGGTGCCAGGTCGATCTTCTCGAGCGGTTCGGGCGCCGGGCCGTGCAGCACGTTGCCTTCGATGTCGAAGCGCGACGCGTGGCACGGGCAGTCCCAGGAACGTTCGGCCGAATTCCAGTGCACCGCGCAACCGAGGTGGGTGCACTTGGCGGATACCGCATGCAGCCCGCCCTGGGCATCGCGGTACACCGCGATCTTGCGCAGGCCGTCGCGCACCACCGCGCCTTCTCCGGCGGCGATTTCCTGTACCGAGTCGACATCGCCGCCGGTCAGCCATTCGCCATAGCGCGCCATGACCTTGGCCTGCTCGGAAGCGAAGTCCGCCATCCCGTGCACCGGCTTGCGCGATGGGTCGTACAGGTCTTTCCAGGGATTGTCGCGGCCGGCGATCAGGTCGGTCACGAGCATGGCGCCGATGGTGCAGTGGGTCATGCCGTTGCCCGAGTCGCCGGTGATCAGGTAGACGTTGTCGTCGTCCATCGGGTTACGGCCCAGGTAGGGCAGGCCGTCGGACGGCTCCATCACTTCGCCCGACCAGCGGTAGGCTACCGCCTCCACTTGCGGGAAGTGCTCGCGCGTCCAGCGCTCGATCTCGTCATAGCGGTGTTCCGGATGGTCGTCGTGGCCGGTCTTGTGGTCGGCGCCGCCGACCACCAGGATGTCGTGGTCCAGTGCCGGGTCGGGGGTTTCCAGGCGCACGTAGTAGTAGGGGTCGCCGGTGTCCCACAGCAGGATGCGCGGCACCGCGCCGCGCGGCACGCGCATGCCGACCACGTAGGTGCGGTAGCCGGCCTGCTTGGTGTGCATCACCACGCGGTCGTTGAAGGGCGTGTGCGTGGCCAGCACCACTGCGCGTGCACGGATGTCGCCGTGGTCGGTGCTGACGGTCTGCTGCTGGCGGTCGCCGCGCACGCGGTGGGCATGGGTACCGCCGTAGATCTTGCCACCGTGGCGTTCGATGGCGCGGGCCAGGCCGGCCAGGTACTTCAGCGGATGGAACTGGGCCTGGTTCGGGTAGCGCACGGCCGGCCCGGTGTCGAACGCCAGGCCGGACACGCCGGGCAGCAGTTCGACCGGCACGCCGGCGCGCGTGGCGCTGTGGTATTCCTTTTCCAGGTCCTTGAAGCCGTTGCCCGGCAGGGCGTACAGGTAGCCATCGAGGCGCTCGAATTCGCAGTCGATGTTTTCCTGCGAGGAGATCGATTCCACCAGGTCGATGGCGCGCGCGTAGCTGTCGGCGACGAGGCGGGCGTTGGCGGCGCCGAACTTGTCTTCGATGAAGACGTACCATTCATCGGGTGGGAACAGGTGGGCGGTGGTGCGCCCGGTTTCACCGGCGCCGATACCGAGCGCATCGATCACCGCGACGCTGCGGCCCTCCCTGGCAAGCAGGTAGGCGGTGGTGAGGCCGGCCAGGCCGGCGCCGATCACGCAGACATCGGCATCGATATCGCCGGGAAGGGGGGGATAGGAGGGCACCTCGGCGGTATCCATCCAGACCGAAACCGAAGCGCCGTTCGTCGTAGCAGACATGTCGTCATCCTTTCTGTGTAAGGCGCCGATGCTGTGGCGCGCAGGAATGCGGTACGGACCGCGGCGGCGGCCGGCAGCCCATCTGGAACCTGCGGACAGTCTACTGTGATGAAAAAAAGCCCGGAGCACGATGCACCGGGCAGTCTGGAACGCCAGTTGGCGGCTGGCGCAGGCGGCGCAGGCGGCACCGAAGGCGCCGGAAGGCAGCTCAGGAGCGGCGGCGCGCCATTGCCAGGCCGGCCAGGCCGAGCCCCAGGATCGCGAGCGAACCCGGCTCCGGCACCGCACCACGCGGCATGTCTTCGATGCGCAGGGTGTCCAGGCCGACGTAGTTGGAAGTCGCTTCCTCGCCGGTGTGGACAAAACCGAGCCGCGCCATGACGCCCGCCTGCGGCGCGATCGTCAGGGTGAACATCGTCCAGTCGTCGGTCGGGGCCGTGATCGCCATCTGCTGGATGAAGCGGCCCGGATCGGCTGGACCGTCGGTATAGCCGTAGACGACAATGTCGCTGAAGCCGGCATCGGCGGCGCCGCGCAGCCAGAAGGTGGCGATGGCGCCGTTCTCCAGCGAGAACAGCGGGGTGAACAGGCGGTCGTCCAGCCGGCCGCCCGGCGCCGCGCTCTCGAAGCTCGAGGCGATGTAGGCGTCCGGCGCACCCTGGTGGGCGTCGAACACGGCCGGGTTGCCCTGCACCCAACCCGGTGCGATGCCCGGCGGCTGGCTGGCGTTCTCGAATACCCAGCCCTGCGCGGGCAGCGAAGCGACGTTGTCGAAATCTTCCTGCAGCAGGACTGCGGCCTGCGAAACGCCCATCGCCGATGCGAGTGTCAGGGCAACCATCAACTTCTTGATCATGTAGCGCCTCCGTACGTTATGAGAAGGGCAGGTGCACCCAGGAAATATAGCCCCATGACGCGCAAGCGCCGGAGCTCAGTCCAAGAGGAGTAGCAGGGATCGTGCCAAGCAACTAAGCTATTGATTTTGCTAATAAAGGACTTGCTTACTATTAGAAAATCTTGTAAATATGTAAAAAATCTCGACATGTGCCTAGCGTGGACGGCCGCCGCCGCTTCAGGCCGGCCCCACGGTTTGCTATGCTAGCGGCTTTACGCTGGCCGGCACCGTGCGGGCCAGCATTCAGAAGGAGCACAAGGATGGTCTCGCTCGCGGAGCAGTTGCTGAAAGCTGGCCTGGTGGACAAGAAAAAGGTCCAGAAGGTCAACCAGGACAAGAGCAAGCAGAAAAAGATCGAGCGCCGTACCGGCACCGAGTCGGTGAACGAAGCGCGCGAAGCGGCGCTCGAACAGCAGCGCAAGCAGGCCGAACGCGCGCGCGAACTGAACGCGCAGCGCGACGCGGCCGCCATGCAGAAGGCGATCAAGGCGCAGATCGCGCAGCTGGTGCAGGTGAACCGGCAGCCGCGCGGCAAGGGCGACATCGCCTACAACTTCACCCACGGTACCAAGATCGAACGGATCTACGTCTCGGCCGAGATCCAGAAGCACCTCGTTGCCGGCCGCCTGGTCATCGTGTTCCTGAACGGGAACTACGAGCTGGTGCCGAAAGTCATCGGCGAAAAGATCGCCGAACGCGATCCGGCCAGTGTCATCCAGGTCAAGGCGGCCAGCAACGAAGCGGATGCGGACGATCCGTATGCCGCGTTCCAGATTCCGGACGATTTCACCTGGTAGAGTGCCCCGGTAAGCGCCACATCACTGCAGCAGACGCAGGCAACGCCACCGCAAGGTGGCGTTTTCTTTGGCGAAGATCCCCGCCATGTAGCGGTATTGAACTGCTGCAGGATTGGCAAATGCGCTACACTCGAACACGTCCACCTTTTTCGGCGGGACATTCCTCACTCAACTGGTTCAAGGGCGGGTCGTATGAGCGAACACATCGATGACAAACAGGCCGCCATCCGGCAGGCAACCTACCGCAGCGGCGTCGCCGCGCGTCTTGCCGGGCTGCCGGTGGAAACGCTGCGGGTCTGGGAACGGCGTTATGCATTGTCCGATACCCAGCGTTCCGCCCACGGCCAGCGCCTGTACACCGCCGAACAGGTGCGCCGCCTCGGCCTGCTCAAGCAGCTGGTCGATCTCGGGCACCCGATCGGCGTCCTGACCGGGCTGCCGGTCGAGCGGCTGGAGGAAATGGTCGCGCCCAACGCCGCCCGCGCCGTGGAAGTCAGCGGGCCGATGCGCGTGTTCGTCGTGGGTGACAGCCTCATGCGCCGCATCGTTGCGAGCGGACGCGACGGCCGTGCCTTGCAGCTGCAACAGCACTGCGCCCGGCTCGACCAGGTGGGCCCGCTCGCGGATGGCGTGGCGCTGGACGTGCTGCTGGTCGAATCTTCCGAGCTCGACGAGGCGTCGGTGGCGCAGGTGACCGCGGCGCGCGAGGCCACGCGGGCGTCGGCGGTGGTGGTGCTGTACCGGTTCTGCGGCAGCGCCACGATCCGTGCCCTGCGCGCCTCGGGCTGCCTGGTGGCGCGCGTGCCGGCCGAGATCGGCGAGCTGGTGCTGCTGTGCCGCTCGGCGCTGGCGGGGCAGGGCTTGCCGGCGCCGGAAACCCCCGCCGAACCGGTGGCGCCACGCCGCTTCGACGACAATGCGCTGGCCGCCATCACCGCGGCCGGCAACCGCCTGACCTGTGAATGCCCGCGCCACCTGTCCGAGATCCTGATGATGGTCGGCAGTTTCGAGCGCTACAGCGCGCAATGCGCTTCGCGCCACCAGGAAGATGCGCGGCTGCACCAGGAGCTGGGATTGGCCGCGGGCCGGGCGCGCATGGTGCTGGAAGAGGCGATGGAAAGACTGGCGCTGGCGGAGGGCCTGCCCTTGCCGGGCAAGGCGCCCTGACGAAGAAACAATATCGTCGAGAAAAATAAACACGTATCGCTGGGAAATTGGTTTGAACTGAAGCAGAAAACGTGTGATCTCCAGCAGGAAGATGCCGGATGCCGGGTTGCGCGCAAATGTGCAGCCATCGTGCGGCGCATGATCGGTCCGGTCGGGCCGGGCTGGCCTGTCCCGGGCACCGCGTAGCGGGTCCGGTTGTCTTCTTTGACAGGAGAGAAAAATGCGACGCATCGATGGAAACGACGTACCGGGCAGGCGCCTGGGCTGGTGGCTGCCTTGCCTGTTGTCCGGCGTGGCGATCGTGGGCGCGGCAAGCGCCCAGGTGCAGGCGCCCGGCGCCGTCGAGGACGGCAAGACCGGGAGCGCGCCCACGACCACGACGTACCGGGTGATCAACCTGGGCTCGGGCGCCCTGAGCTCGCTCCCGGAGATGAACGACAGGGGACAGGTCGCCTTCTCGCTGTTCACCCCGGAAACCGGCGAGCGCGGCTACTTCTACAACGGTACCAGCGTGCAGGACATCGGTTCGTTCGGCGGTGGCACGCACGCGGTCGACGTGAACAACGCCGGGCAGGTGGTCGGCTGGTCCGCCACGCCCCTGGGTGTCGACCGCGCTTTCATCTGGAGCGCGGGCAGCGGCATTCGCACCCTCGGCGGCCCGGCGGCGACAGCCTACTCGGTCGCCACGGCCATCAACAACGCGGGCGTCGTGATCGGCATCTACAGCGGCAGTCCGCTCGCGTTCCGCTGGAGCGCAAGCGAAGGCCTTGAAACCCTGAGCGCACGCACGCCGGGGGCGCCCGGCATGTCCTCTGCTACCGCGCTGAACGATGCGGGACTGATCGCCGGCATCGGCAGGGTGGGCGATCCCCCGATCGGCGACCATCTGTTCGCCTGGACCCGGGCCACCGGCGCGGTCGACATCGACACGCTGGGCAGCGTGTATGCACTGCCTGCCGCGGTGAGCGAACGGGGCGAGATCGTCGGCAGCTTCCTGGCGACCCGGGAAAACCCCCGCTACCGCGCCTTCCTGTGGAGCCGCACCACCGGCATGCTGGACCTGGGTACGGGCCGCGGCGTGGAAGCGGGCCTCGGCGCGATCAACGACAAGGGGCTTGCCGCGGGCATCATCAACTACGCCGACGGCACCCAGCGCGGAAGCTACTGGACCCGCGGCACCGGCCTGCGCGACATCGGCACCTTCGGCGGCCGCTTCTCGCGCACGCACGACGTCAACAACCTCGGGCAGATCGTCGGTTCGGCCGACAACCGCGCCGGCCAGGACCGCGCCTTCGTCTGGACCGCCAGGACCGGCCTGGTGGACCTGAACACGCGCCTGCGCCGCGCCCCGGCCGGCCTGGTGCTGGACGACGCCGTCGAGATCTCCGACAACGGCGCGATCGTCGCCACCTCCAATGCCGGCCTGGTGCTGCTCCAGCCGGGCCATGGCCACAAGGGCGGTCACGCGGTGGGCCCGGTGACGGCACCCGGCCTGGTCAAGGTGGGCGCACCGCTGCACGCCTCGGTCGCCTTCGTCGACGAAGACCGGACCGGGACGCGCAGCGCCACCTGGTCGTGGGGCGACGGCAGTGGCGCGCAGGCGGGGCGGGTGCGCGAGTCGAACGGCACCGGCAGTGCCAGCGCCAGCCACAGTTTCTCGGCGCCCGGCATCTACACGGTGGGCGTGACGCTGGTGGACCGGGCAGGCCGCAGCACCACCGTGCGCCGTACGGTCGTCGTGTACGAACCGTCGGCCGGCGTGGTGGCCGGCACCGGGGCCTTCATCTCGCCGCAGGGCGCGCTGGCGAAAGCGCCGCAGCGGTCCGGCAAGGCCACGTTCAGCCTGCTCGCGCCGCCGTCCAGCGCACGCGCGGCGGCCGGTGCGGCGCAACTGCATGTCGACCTGCCCGGGCTGAACCTGCGCAGCGTCGCCGTGAAGCCCTTGGGATTGCAGGGCGGACGCCGCCATTTCGAAGGCAGCGCCAGGGTCAACGGCGTCGACGGGTACCAGTTCAGGCTGGCCACGGGCACCGGCGCGCCGGCGGCCGGCGGCTCCACCATCAGCCTGAAGGTCTGGCACACCGATCCGGTGTCGAAGAAGGAGGTGGTCGACTACCACAACGGCCGGGCGCAGCCGAACGCTGCCGGTAGCCAGATCGTGGAAGGCAGCGTCTCCGAAGAGTAAGGTATTGCCTGCTTGCTTGCCTGCCTGCGACGAAGCGTGCAGGGCAGGGGCGGGATGTATGTTCCAATACCGGGACAGCCATCCCGCCAACTTCTGGAAAGCCATCATGACGGACACATTCAAGGCCGGCGACAAGGTGCAGTGGGAATCGTCGCAGGGCACCGTGCACGGCACGGTCAAGAAAAAGCTGACCGCGCCGACCGAGATCAAGGGCCACCATGTCGCGGCCTCGGCCGAGAATCCGGAGTACCTGGTCGTCAGCGACAGGACGGGCGCCGAGGCGGCGCACAAGGGCAGCGCGCTCAAGAAACGCTGAAGCCTGTTGCGCATTGCCGGCGGGCGCATCGGCCCGAAACGACGACGCCACCCGGAGGTGGCGTCGTCGGTTGTGCAACGAAGGCCTTATTCGGACTTGGCCTGCTGCGCGTGCAGCTGCTCGCGCAACTGCTGGGCATTCGAGTTGGTGTAGTCCTTGTTGAACTCTTGCGTGATCGCCGACAGGATATGCTGGTCCAGGTTCGCGCGTAGCGTGCCGAGGAACTGCGGCGAAGCGGAGAGGATCAGCTGCTTGAAGCGGCCTTCCTGGTGGGCCTGCATGAGAAACTTTGAAATATCCTTCGCAAACTTTTCAGCCGCGTGCTCTTCGGGCGTGACAGCCGGCTGGTAAGTCTTGTTCGGTGCGCCGGCATTGGCAGTGTGCGAATATCCAGGCGTTCCCTGGCCCCCGATATTGTGGCTGCTGTTGGTTGCCGCAGTCGGCCCCAGCCTGTCGGTTTCGGTCTCGGCCGTGCGCAGGTGCGCGGCCGGATTGACCATGTCTTCCACTTCCTGCAGCGGTTGTGCGGGATCGGATTCGGAAAAGATTCGTGCCCGGCCGGCATTGGCCGTCATGATCCAGGTTGCTTGCATGCTACCCCCTGTCAGTAATTGAATCGTTAATGTGGTTCGCCGCCCTGCAAGGTCACGCGGACGTGTTCGCATGGGCGTAACCGCCATGGACCGGCAATCGCCTGCAGCGCACGGACGTGAAGGACCGATGACGCTGGGAACACGCCCGCGTGCAGCCAGCCTGTCCGAGTCCCTCGGCAGGGCGATATGGTGATGATTCAGTATAGCCTTGCTTCAGGAACCACGGCGCACCGGCGCTGTCGGGTGCGCGTGGCGCCGGCATCAGGCCCGGGCGGCCTCGATCAGTTCGATGCGGTTGCCGAACGGGTCCTCGATACCGGCGCGCCGCCGGCCGTTAACCTGCTCTTCCTCGCGCACCGCCACGCCACGCTGGCGCAGCAGCGCGCAATAGCCGGGGAAGTCGTCCACGATGAAGGCCGGATGCGCTTTCTTGGCCGGCACGAAACCGGCCTGGCCGCCGATGTGCAGCTGGGTGGCGCCCGTGACGAACCACATGCCGCCCGAGGCGTTCAAGGGCGCAGGCTTGGGGGTTTCCCGCAGGCCGAGGATGCCGCCGTAAAAGGCGCGCGCCTCCTGATCCGCGCCGGGTGGAATGGCGACCTGGACGTGGTCGATACCTGCAATATGGGGCATGGCGGCTCCGTTCTGGTTGTCTAATTGCGCTGCGGATAGATCCGGGCAAACCGGTACAGTTGTGAATAATGCTTTGCGATAACACAGCTTATACGTAACATATCCCGAGGTACACAAAAAGTCGGCCGTTCCTTCGTAGTCTGGCATGGTCTGGCTTGGTGGTGCAATCAATCGACATACGACAGGCATGATCTGCCGATAAGGGACATATGACTGAACAAACGACCGCCCGGAAGCCGGGCGTACTGAACCGTATCCTGAATGTCATCGAGGTGGTCGGCAACAAGCTTCCCGATCCCGCGATCCTGTTCGCCTTGCTGCTGGCCGTGGTCGCGGTCATTTCCTGGGCCATGTCCGGCATGGTGTTCAACGAGATCGACCCGCGTTCGGGCCAGGCCATCCAGGTCAAGAACCTCCTGGCCCCCGCTGCCCTGACCGAGTTCACGTCCAGGATGGTCAATACCTTCGTCACATTCCCGCCGCTGGGCGTGGTGCTGGTGGCGATGCTGGGCCTGGGTGTGGCGGAATACACGGGTTTCATCAATGCCGGCCTGCGCAAGATCCTGTCGGTGACGCCGAGATTGCTGCTTACCCCCGTCCTGGTCGCCGTCGGCGTGCTGAGCCACATCGCCGTCGATGCGGGTTACGTGCTGGTCATCCCGTTGGGCGCCGTGATCTTCTACGCCGCCGGGCGCCATCCGCTGGCCGGCATCGCGGCCGCGTTCGCCGGCGTGTCGGGCGGCTTCTCCGCCACCTTCTTCCTGCCGTCCAGCCTCGATCCGCTGCTTGCCGGCCTGACCCAGGTTGCCGCACGGCTCTCGTCCGATCCGGCAGCCGCGAACATCGTCATCAATCCGCTGAATAATTTCTACTTCACGACGGCGTCGACCTTACTGGTCGTTCTGATCGGCTGGGTACTGACCGACAAGATCATCGAGCCGCGCCTGAAAAAGACCGCCGTGGACGGCGATCCGGCGGGCCTGCCCACCATGGATCCCTTGCAGCCCAACGAGCTCAAGGGCTTGCGCTGGGCCGGCATCGCCATGATTGCGAGCCTGGCGCTGCTGGTGCTGTCGGTCATGCCGGAAGGCTCCGCATGGCGTTCGCCCGACACGCGCGAACTGACGCACTCGGCCGCGCCGCTGATGCAGTCGATCGTCCCGCTCATCTTCATCTTCTTCCTGATCCCCGGCGTGGTCTACGGCTACGTCGCCGGCACCGCAAAGAACCACCGCGACATTGTCAAGGGAATGAGCCACGCCATGAGCGGCATGGGCTACTACATCGTCATGGCGTTCTTCTGCGCGCTGTTCATTTTCGCGTTCGGCCAGTCCAACCTGGGCGCACTCATCGCGATCAAGGGCGCCTTGTGGCTGAAGGAGATGGCCTTCCCCATGGGTGTCACGCTGGCCGGCATCGTGCTCCTGACGGCCATGGTCAACCTGTTCGTCGGCTCGGCTTCCGCCAAGTGGGCACTGATCGGGTCGGTCATGGTGCCGATGCTGATGGAGCTGGGCGTGTCGCCGGACATGACGCAGGCCGCCTACCGCGTGGGTGACTCCTCGACCAACATCATCACGCCGCTGTTGCCTTACTTCCCCCTGATTATCGTCTTCTGCCGCAAGTATGTGCAATCGACGGGGATCGGCACCCTGATCGCGCTGATGCTCCCGTATTCGATCGCCATGCTGGTCCTGTGGACCTCGTTCCTGCTCGGTTTCTGGGCACTGGACATCCCGCTGGGCATCGGCTCGACCTATACGTATCCGGCGGCGCCATGAGGCAGCAAGCCAGTCAACCCTATCCTGGAAACCCGATGAAATCCATCATTCCCGTACTCGCCGCCGCCGGCCTGCTCGCCGGTTGCGCCACCACGCCGGCGCCCGTCGATACGCGCGACCAGTTCATGGCCACGCTGCAGGGCATGTGCGGCCAGCGCTTCGAAGGCGCGCTGGCCTATGCGATCGATCCGAACAGCGAATTCGCCGGCAAGAAGATATCGACCCAGGTGGTCTGTACTGCGGAAGGGGTGCGCATGCCGGTGCAGGTCGGCGAAGACCGTTCCCGCACCTGGATCTTCACCCGTCCGCCGGCCGGGCTGGAACTGCGGCACGACCACCGCCATGCGGACGGCACGCCCGACGCCGTCACCATGTATGGCGGCATGGCGCAGGCGGGCGGGACGGCGCGCGCCCAGTCCTTCCTGGCCGACGCCTACACTGCGCGCATCGTCCCCGGGGCCGAAACCAATGTCTGGACCGTCAGCCTGAGCGAGGACGGCACCGTGCTGACCTACCGCCTGGAGCGGCATGCCAAGCCGCGCGCGGAATTCGTCATGCGGCGCGTGCCGGGCTGAATTCCGGCGCCTCGGCGCCTCGGCGCCTAGATCACGCCCTGGGCCAGCATGGCATCGGCCACCTTGACGAAGCCGGCGATGTTCGCCCCGTCCACGTAGCTGATGCTGCCGTCGGGGTGGGCGCCGTACTTCAGGCAGGCCGCATGGATGCCCTGCATGATCTGCAGCAGGCGCGCATCCACTTCCTCGGCCGGCCAGCTCATGCGTTCGGCGTTCTGGCTCATCTCCAGGCCGGACGTCGCGACACCGCCGGCGTTGCTGGCCTTGCCTGGCGCGTACAGCACGCCGGCCGCCTCGAACGCCTTGGCGGCCTCGATGGTGGAGGGCATGTTGGCACCCTCGGCCACGCACAGCACACCGTTGCCGATCAGGGTGGCGGCATCATTGGCATCCAGTTCGTTCTGGGTGGCGCAGGGCAGTGCCACATCCACGGGGACATGCCATGGACGCACGCCGGCTTCGAAACGGCTGCCGGTGCGCGCGGCATAGTCGCTGACGCGGCCATACAGGTGGTTCTTCACGTCCATCAGGATGGCCAGCTTCTCGGCGGTGAAGCCTTCCTCGTCGATGACCGTTCCGCTCGAGTCCGATACGGTGAGGACCCTGGCGCCGAGTGCCATCGCCTTTTCCACCGCATACTGCGCGACATTGCCCGAGCCCGAGACGCTCACCCGCAGGCCGTCGAACGAGCGGCCGCGCGTCTTGAGCATCTCTTGCGCGAAGTACACGGTACCGTAGCCGGTTGCTTCGGGACGCATCAGCGAGCCGCCATAGCTCAGGCCCTTGCCGGTGAACACGCAGTCGGCGCGGTTGCTGAGCTTTTTCATCATGCCGGTCATGTAGCCGACCTCGCGGCCGCCGACGCCGATGTCGCCGGCGGGAACGTCCGTGTCCGCGCCGACATGGCGGAACAGTTCGCTAACAAAAGCCTGGCAGAAGCGCATGACCTCGCCCGGGCTTTTCCCCTTCGGGTCGAAATCGGAACCGCCCTTGCCGCCGCCCATGGGCAGCGTCGTCAGCGCATTCTTGAATGTCTGCTCGAAGGCGAGGAACTTCAGCACGGACAGGTTGACGGACGGGTGGAAGCGCAGGCCGCCCTTGTAAGGGCCGATCGCCATGCTGTGCTGGATGCGGTAGCCGCGGTTGACCCGGACCTGGCCGTGATCGTCTACCCAGGAAACACGGAACATGACCACGCGCTCGGGTTCGACCAGGCGGTCCAGCAAGCCCTGCTCGGTATACCTCGGGTGCCGTTCGATGAAGGGCCACAGGCTCTCCATGACTTCGGTAACAGCTTGCAAGAATTCAGGCTGGCCGGGGTTTCTGTCGGCGACGTGTTGCAGATACTGGTGTACGGAAGCGTATTTCATGTGGATCCTCAGGCGCAGGGCATTCGTGTGACGAGAGGGGACAGATGCGCCGTTGGCGCTGCTTGTCCGTTTTGGAATAGTACCAATGGACGCCGGTGCACGCTGTCCGCCACGAAAACCACGACCGCCCGACGACAAGCAGCGGCGTTTTAAATGTTGTTTGGCGTCAACTACTTGAGGGCGCCACCCACCTATATTGGTCCTTGTTCATTTTCCTCGGGCCTTTCCAATGTTGATCACTGCTGCTGCATTGCTCACCAAGACCCGGCTGGCGTTCGTGGTGTTGTTCGTGGTGCTGGCCCTGGTCCTGCCGCTGAATGATCCGGATTACTTCTGGCACCTCAAGGCGGGTGAATACATTGTCAACCACCGCGGGCTACCGGCCGGTGACATCTTCTCCTTCACGCACGCTGGCCAGCCCTGGGTGCTGCACGAATGGCTGTTCGAGGTGATGCTGTTCGGCGCGTTTGCACTGTGGGGGTCGTCCGGCGTCAAACTGCTGACGGCGCTCTTCGCCGTGGTGACGCTCGGCGTGACGTTTTCCCTGATGCGCCGGCTTGGACAATCGTCGCTCGTCGCATCCCTCCTGGCCATCTGCGGCGGTGTCGTACTGGCCGGCGGATGGACGCCGCGTCCGCAACTGGTGACTTATCTGTTTTTCGCCCTGTACCTGTCCATCCTGCTGGCTTACAAGTATCACGGCGCCCGGCGCACCCTGTTCGTGCTGCCGGTGTTGATGGTCATATGGGTGAATGTCCACGGCGGCTACCTGATCGGAATCGCGCTCGTTGCGCTGTTCACCGGCGCCGAATGGCTCAATTACCTGTTCGGCGCCGGACGCACGCCTGTGCAGAAGCAGCGCCTGCTTGAATTGAGCCTGATTGCCGCGGCCACCACGCTGGCAAGCCTGGTCAATCCCGAATTCGTCGGTCATTGGCTGTATCCGTTCCAGGTCCTCGGCATGGAGGCGAACCACTACATCCAGGAATGGCAGAGTCCCGATTTCCACCAGATCCTGCCCAAGATGTATCTGCTGCTGTGCGGCCTGTTCCTGCTGTCGTACGTCTACGCGACGCCCAAGGCAGATATCACCGAACTGCTGGTTCCGGGATTTTTCCTGTTCAACGGGTTCGTCTCGGTCAGGCACGTTCCGCTTGCGGTACTGGCGATGCTGCCCTTCATCGCGCTTGCGCTGGCACGCGGCAGCACGGCTGCTTGTGCCGCCAGGTGGCAGGGTTCGTGGCTCGGACGCAGGTATGCGCGTGCCGTCGGAGGCGGGAAGCAACTGGGCGGCCAGGCGGAAGGCCTGTTGAACTGGCTCCTGCTGCTGGTCATCGTCATGGTGCTGTCGCTCTACCGCCCGGTGTTTCGCACTACGGCGGAAAAACAGGCCGAACGGTTGCCGGCCGGAGCGGCGGATTATGTGATTGCCAACCGGATCCAGGGGAACATGTTCAACGTCTATAAGGACGGCGGATACCTGATCTATCGGCTCGGGCCGCAACGCAAGGTCTTCATCGATGGCCGGGCCGATGTATATGGCGATACCTTCATCAAGGACTACATGCAGATGTACTCAGGTCAGGCCGACTGGAAACGGAAGTTCGAGCGGCACGCGATCGACTACGCGATCGTCGACAAGAATGCGCCGATCCGGCAGTTGTTGCTGACCGACGGCAGTTTCAGGGAGGTCTTCCGTGACAAGCGGTATTCCGTGCTGCTGCGTACCGTCCCGCGCCAGCCGGTCCTGTCGAGCAGATCGAGTCATTAAGGAAAGGACACGGCATGATGCGGGAATCAATGAGGACGCATGACACCAGGCGGTCGCTGTCGGTCGTCGTGCCGGTGTATAACGAAATGGAAGTCCTGCCCGAATTCCATCGGCGCGTCTGCGCGGTACTCGCCACGCTCGACATGAACAGCCAGATCATCTATGTCAACGACGGTAGCACCGATCGAACACTGGAAGTCATCCACGAACTCGACGCGCGGCAGGCGCAGGTGCAACTGGTCGATCTGAGCCGCAATTTCGGCAAGGAGATCGCGCTCACGGCCGGCCTCGACCATGCCGACAGCGACGCCGTCATCGTCATCGACGCCGACCTGCAGGACCCGCCGGAGTTGATCCCCGAACTGGTCAGCCATTGGCTCGACGGCTACGACGTGGTGTACGCCAAGCGCACGCAGCGCGATGGCGAAGGCGTGGTCAAGCGGGCGACGGCATTTCTGTTTTACCGCCTGATGCAGAAAATCAGCCGGGTTGCCATCCCGGAAGACACCGGCGATTTTCGCCTGCTGAGCAGGCGTGCGGTCGACGCGATCAAGCAGTTGCGCGAGCAGCACCGCTTCATGAAGGGCCTGTTTGCCTGGATCGGCTACCCGCAAAAGGCCGTACCGTATCGGCGGGCAGGGCGCTTCGCCGGCACCACCAAATGGAATTACTGGAAGCTGTGGAATTTTGCGCTCGAAGGCATTACCTCGTTCACCGGGGAGCCGCTGAAGGTGGCCACCTATGCCGGCCTGACCAGCGCCCTGGTCGCGCTTACCTATGGCGCCTATTTCGCCGTACGCACGCTCTTGTACGGCAATCCCGTCCCCGGCTATCCATCGCTCGTGGTGATCATCCTGTTCCTGGGCGGCGTACAACTGCTCAGCATCGGCATCATCGGCGAATACCTGGCGCGCTTGTTCGACGAAAGCAAGAAGCGGCCGCTGTATTTTCTCAAGAGCGGCCGTCACGCAGCGCCGTTCCGGCTTGCGGCGCCGGCGGTGGCGGCAGCGGCCGAGCCACACGAAGAATGCGCGGAGAGGTAAGTCGGCACGATACCGGATGCAGGTTGCAGCGAACAACAAAACGCCACCCGAAGGTGGCGTTTTGTTTGAAAACCCTGGCACGGGAGAGTGCTGTTAAAATTTGCGGTAGCCTTCCGATACCCCATTTGCCGGAGTACACAAATCCTACGTTTTCTCGTCACAGCGGCGATGCGTATGCCAAAGCTAACGATCGCTGTTGCATTATTGGTGCTGGCAGCGCTGGCCAGCACGATGACCTACACCGGGTTCCTTGTCATCGGGGTTTTGGCCGATCATCTCGGCACGGGCCGGGTCATGGCAGGACTGCTTCTTGGCGCTCTTCTTGCAAGATTTCCCTGGATAATCAAAGGTAAGCTGCGCATTGTTGGTGTATTACCCAAACCTGTCCGTCGCCCATTCATAATCGGTTTACTCGCACTGTGTTTGTTGCACTTCCTGTGGCGAGGCGAATACGTGTCTGCAGGGTTTACAGGTTTCGTGACGGCTTTTCTTCTCACCTACCCCTGGTTGAGGCGAGCGATATTCGATCGAATGTTATCGTCCGTCTTCAAATTCACTGGCCGACATCCTTTCAAAGGCACCGACGATACGGTGATCGAGGGTGAATTCAGGGAAAAGAAAGATTGAAAAGCAGTCCGGAACCTTTCTACGATCGCCGTTCCCTGGCCCCATCCGCATTACGCAGCCATGCCGCGGCAAATGCCAGTCCGCCGATGAGGTAACAGGCGCCCATGGGGATCCACATCAGCAGCCCTGCCAGTTGCTGGTCTTGTAGCGCCATTTCCACGCTGCCTTGCGCTTCGATGTAGGTGGCATACATAGGACGTGATGCAAAGGTGAACAAGGCGCCCAGCAGGCCGGTATGCATCAGCGTGGACAGCACCGACAGCGCAGCCGATCCGTAGCCTTCATCCTCGCTATGACGTATCAATACTGTCCAGTACCAGTAGCCGGCAATCAGGAAGCTCAGATGTTCCAGTATGTGGATCCACCGGACACGCAGCGCGAGTTCGAACAGCTGGGGGATATGCCAGATCCAGATGACCGCGCCGTGCAGGCTGAACGCAACCGAGGGCATCAGCAACAGGCGCAGCCACTTGCGTGGAAGGGAAAGTGCGCCGGCTGTGGCAGGCGACGCGGCGGCAATGGCAGCATTGATGGGAATGCCAATTCTTCCAAAGGCCAGCAGCGGAGCGGCACCCACGATCAGCAGCATATGCTGTGCCATGTGTACTGCGAAGCTGAATTCTGAAAAGGCGTCGAACGGCCAGATCAGCGCGAGGAACAGCGCGATTGCTCCGAGTACGGCGCTCGACAGCGTCAGGGGCCGCATCGCAACGCCTGCGTAATTCCTGCGGCGCAGCCAAAGCAGTCCGCCGAGATAGAGGGCGCTGAACAGGGCCATTGGCGTGACGACCAGCGGGTCCAGCGTCCACCAGCTGCCGTGATGTTCCCCGGCGTGGGCGAGTGCCTGCGTCGGCAGCAGGGCGATGGCGGAAAACCGCCAGAAAGACGGATTCAGGAAGCGCATGTTGGCAGCATGGAGGTTGGAAACGCGACCCATAGCATGGACAGCAGCGATATCGCGCACAGCAACAAGGTACTGATGGCGAAGAAGCGGCTGATGTCCGGATCGGGGCCCGGAGGATGACGCCAGCGGCGCTGGCTGACGACAGCGATACCGATGATGAGCGCCCCGGCAAGCAAGGTGGAGGCGGCCACCCCCAGTTCCACGGCATTCAGGCCGATGAAGCGGGTTTCATCGAGTTGCGATGCGCATACGAGCGCCACGATGACGTAGCAGACGACGAAATGCACGATCCAGACGAGCGGCGCGCTTACCAGCGTGAGCAGTCGCTTCAAGGTCGAAGAATCCATCAATTAGCCCCCTACGACGGAGGGAAACGCATGGATGGTGGCGAACCCCAGCAGCCATTGCAGCATCGTGTATTGCCAGAACAGTGATACCACCTTGCCCTCGCCAGGCCTGGTGCGATGCAGGTAGCCATGCCGCACCCGCAGCAAGGCAAACAGGGCCATGACTATCGCAATGACGACATGCACGATCTGGAATCCGCTGATGGTATGAATCAAAGCGCCATACGCATGTTCTTTCGCGGACACACCGCTACCCTGCAGCGCCAAGACCTGCAAGACGATGAACAGCACGCCGGACACGGCCGCAGTGGCATACAGCGCCTGTGCCCATCCGCTGCGCAACTTGCGGATGCAGACTTCCGCCAGAATCGCCGCCAGTCCGGCCAGCAACAGGACTGCGAACGCAGCAAGCGGCAGGCCCAGGCTGGCCTGGCGATATTCTGCTGGCGGCCACTGCGGCGACACGGTCCACAGGTAAAAATAGGCAAAGATCAGGGAAATGAAGAGTGTACCGTCGGCCAGCAGGGCGAACAGGGTGCCCCACCATCCAGGCGTCAGCGAAAGCTTGTGATGCACCGGAAGCGGGCCATGCGCGCCCCCATCCACGTCGCCCAGGTCATGACGCGATCCGTTTTGCCAGGCCCATACCAGCAGGGCGCCCAGCGATGCTGCTGCGCCTATGGCGGCAAGCCAGTAGAGCTTCGCCAGGAAGCCGATAAAGAACAAGGAGGTCAACCCGGCGGCGATGAGCGGTACGACGGTGTTGCCGCGCAAAATCACTACGGCCTGGGGCTTGGCGTGCGTGATACTGGTCATCAGGATCTCGCGGCGGGCGACATCGGCATGGCCCAGCAGATGGCGTCCTTCTTGTATTTCCCGCGCCAGATCGGGATTCTTCCATAACGGTTCGCGGCTCTCGACGTGCGGCTGCGACGCGAAGTTGTAGGGCGGGACCGGCGTCGGCATCGCCCATTCGAGGGTCCCTGCATTCCAGACATTGGGTTTGACTCGCTTGCCCGCGACAAAATGCGTGATCACGTCGACCATCAGGATTGCCACGCCGATGGCGGATATGAATCCGCCCACGGTGGAGATGAAATTCAGCAGATCCCAGCCCAGCCCCGGCACATAGGTGTACACACGCCGCGGCATGCCCCACAGCCCGGTCAGGTGCATGGGCAGGAAGGTGACGTTGAAGCCGATGAAGATGGTCCAGAAGGCGACGCGGCTCAAGTGCATGGAGGGTTCGCGCCCGGACAGCAAAGGCAGCCAGTAATAGAAGGCCGCAAACAGCGGGAAAACCATACCGCCGAACAGAACGTAGTGCAGATGGGCGACGATGAAATGCGTGTCATGTACCTGCCAGTCGAACGGCACGAGTGCCACCATTACGCCGGTTAACCCGCCCAGGACGAAGATGAACAGGAAGCCGAAGATATACAGCATGGGCGTACTCATCACCGGCCTGCCGCTCCACAGCGTGGCAATCCAGGCAAAAACCTGTATGCCGGTGGGAATGGCGACCGCCATGCTGGCCGCCGAGAAAAAGGCGAGCGACAACAAGGGGATGCCGACCGCAAACATATGGTGCACCCAGAGACCGAAACTGAGGAAGCCGGTGGCAATCACCGCCATGACCACCCAGTTGTAGCCCACGATGGGGTGGCGCGCAAAGGTGGGGAGCATCGTCGTGACCAGGCCGGCGGCCGGCAGGAAGATGATGTAGACCTCGGGATGGCCGAATATCCAGAACAAGTGCTGCCACAGCAAGGGGTCGCCGCCCAGCGCGGTGTCGTAAAAGGGCAGGCCGAATGCGCGTTCTATCTCCAGCAGGATGGATGCCAGGATCAGCGGAGGAAAGCCGAACACGATCATGAAAGCCATCACGAGGATGTACCAGGCGTAGAGCGGCATGCGATTGATGGTCATGCCGGATGTGCGGGTTTTTAATATGGCGACGATCAGTTCGACGCCGGCTGCTACTGCCGAAATCTCGGCAAAGGTCACACCCAACAACCAGAAATCCACGTTGCTGCCTGGTGAAAACTGTGCACTGTTCAGCGGCACGTACATGAACCATCCGCCGTCCGGCACTGCGTCGAACAGGAAGCTTGAATACAGCAGAATCCCGCCGAAGAGATAGCACCAATAGCCAAATGCCGACAGCCGCGGATAGATCAGGTCGCGCGTGCCGATCATCTTGGGCAGCAAGTAGACCGCAATACCTTCCATGATGGGCACAGCGAAAAAGAACATCATGGTGGTGCCATGCATGGTGAACGCTTCCGCATACGTCTTATGGTCGAGCAGGTCGTTGCCAGGGAACGTAAGCTGGCTGCGTATCCACATCGCCAGAATGCCGCCGATCAGGAAGAAGACGAAGCCGGTGATAATGAAACGCAAACCGATGGTCGAGTGATTGACCACCGTGAACATGCCGAGTCCGGAGGGGTTCTCCCAGACTGCCTGCATGCGTGCCAGATGGGACGCACGGTCTGGTGCGGGAGAGGAGGGCGAAGCTGGCGATGTCATCAGGGTGATCCCTCCAGGTAAGCGGCCAGGGCCTCGAGCTCGTCGGCGCTGAGGTCGGGGAAAGAGGGCATGTGACTGCCAGGCTTCACGCCCTGGCTGTCGGCGATGAGACGTTTGAGGTTGTCGCGACTGTTCTTCAGCGTGCCGCCGGCGATGTGCGTCCGGCTGGCAATATGGGTCAGGTCCGGCCCCGGACGCGTTTTGACGGCAATCCCGTCGGCCCCGCGTACTGCATGGCATTCCATGCAGCGGTTATTGCGGAAGATTTCCAGGCCGCGCCGGCCGAGTTCGCTGGTCGGCGCTGCTGCCGGCGCGCGCTGCTGCGCCATCCAGGCATCGAATTCGTCGCGCGGCTGGGCAATGACGAAAAACGCCATGCGCGCATGTTGCGCGCCGCAGAACTCGGCGCACTGGCCCCGGAATACCCCTTCATTGTCCGCCTGGATCACCAAGGAGTTGACACGGCCCGGCATCGCATCCATCTTGCCCGCCAGGTTGGGCACCCAGAAGCTATGGATGACGTCGTTCGAATGCAGCCTCAGCTGCACCTGCACACCGACCGGGATGCGGATTTCGTTTGCCGTGGTGAAGCCCGCACTCGGCACGTCGCGCTGGTATTGCACCTCCCACCACCACTGGTTGCCAGTCACGTCGATGGTCAGTTCGGGCTGGGGATCGCCGCGCAATGCACCCATGGACCACACGCCATAGACCAGCAGGGCGGTCAATGTGATTGCCGGGAACGCGACGCCGCCTGCAACAATCAGTTTATTTGCCGCGACAGGAACACGCTTGTCCGGGGCGCGGTACATCGCATACAAAGCCAGCACCATCACGAGCAGCAGTATCAACGCTGCGCCGACGAACATGATCCAGCTGATGTGTGCGATTTCCGCTGCAGCCGGGCCCTTGGGCGCAAGGGAAGACTGGACGCCCCCGCAGCCCGTCAGCAGCATCAACGTTGCTACCAAGCAGGTTCGGTGATGACGGTTAATTAGTAAAACATCATGCATGGCGCCGATTCTATGCTAAGAATAATAATATCCATGCGTGAACCACGTCATGGCCTGGGCTCGCGCTGATCATTTTCCACGGTACTGCTTTAAGGAATTAACGCTTATGTTGCTCGTGCTTACCCTGCATATCGCCTTCCTGTTGCTATGGGCCGGCACACTGCTTTATTTTCCGCAACTTCTGGCTCAGCAAGCTTCTGCGCAAGATGACGAAGACAGGCAACGCTCGCTCAAGATGCAGCACACGCTCTACGCTTTCGTCATGACACCCTCGGGTTTGCTTACCATCCTTTTCGGAATCTGGTTGCTGTTCGCGCGGGGTTTTTCCGGCGGCTGGTTGCCTGTCAAGCTGACCCTGGTTCTGTTCATGGTGTTCTTCCATCTGTATTGCGGCAACCTGATGGAGCAACTCAGGGAAGAAGGACCCGTGCATTCGGTATGGTTCTATCGCATGCTGTTGCTGGCGCCAATACTGCTCATTCCCGCAGTGGTGGCCCTGGTGGTGCAAAAACCATTCTGAGCACCAGGCTAATCTTCTTCATTGTCGCTGCCTATGCTGTGATGGAACACGAGCTTGCCGCCAAACCAGCCAACCACGCTCAATGAAACTGCACTGACCGCCGACATGAACAGTCCCCAGGGCAGCACTGCTGCTTCGTAATCATTGACGCGATACCACCAGTTCGCAGCGAGCAGCGAGATCAGCATCACCGCGGCAATGAAGTGGCTCCAGCTCGCCACATGCCGGCGTATCTTGTGCACCATTAAGAAATCCATCGTGCCGGCCAGGCCCGCCAGGCTGCCCATGACGAACGAGGCGCCGATGATCCAGACCGAGAGGCGCGCCCAGAAAGCATCGCCGGTCCACCAGTAAGCCAGGTCGCTGGCCAGCCCGCCCAGTGTGAAGGCGACCGGGAACGACACCAGCATCGCGTGAACCGGATGGCCGGCGATGGCAAACGCACTGCGCGTGCTTTCTGGCGCTGGCTTGAGCAGCGGGCTTTTGATGGTCATGGGCTAAGGGAAGAAGCTGACATACAAATTCGAACAACGTTGGAAATGATGGTTCCTAGGTGAGTTGGAGCTGCATGATGTTCTCCCCTGTAATGATGAGCGAATGTCAAGTTTATCAGTGCTGGCTTTTCGGCGATGCTCAATAGGAATCTACCGCTCCCTGGCAGCGCCCCCGCTTGTGCCGTCCGCCGAGCTGCAGCGCATGTCGGATGCTTGAGTGCCCATTTGCTGTCGTTATCCGTGGAGCGCGGCCTTGCACGACGAAGGACGGCCATCGCTATGTCGCTGACCAGACCGGTAGAGCGCGGGGACGGGGATGGGGAGTATTGCATGTCCGCGCAATGATGGGTGCCGGACGAGTTGCGCGATTCGGTCGGCTTTCCGCCGACGCCTCAGTTCGGATTGGCACCGGGAGGAGACCGGACACGCTGACGTGGATGCCGCAAACAAAAACGCCAACCTGCATGGGTTGGCGTTCTGTTGACACTGTTCTTGGTGGCCCGGGGCGGAATCGAACCACCGACACAAGGATTTTCAATACCAGGCTCCCGTCGTACGCGTCGAAGTGCGACTTGGACGGTTAGCCAAGTATCGAGTCTGGCCACTCAACGCATGGAGAGTTTCAAATGAGACATGCTCAAATTGCAGCTAGACAACATTACAGCGCGATGTCAGACACTTTTTTCACTTGCCCAGGTTGAACGATTGCAGCCGAGCCTGGAGTGAAGTTCTCCAGGCTTGGCGACGCGATCGCGAGCTGCAGTGTTTCAGCGGTACTTGCCCAAGTGGCCGCCAGCAGTTGCACATTTTCATGCAATTTTTCCCCATAGGACGGAACAATTTCGCGAATTTTTTCCTGCCAGACGGCTGTCTTCATTTGATCCGGGAAAACTCTCTCCAGCAGCGACAGCATGATCGCTGGCGAAGTAGAGCCACCTGGTGACGCCCCCAGCAACGCAGACACCGAGCGATCTTCGGAAACCACGACTTCCGTACCAAGCTTCAGTACGCCGCCCTTGCCGGGCACGTTCTTGATGATCTGCACACGCTGGCCAGCTTGCCACAAACGCCAATCTTCATCCTTTGCCTCGGGCATGTAGCGGCGCAGCTCTGCCATTTTTTCTTCCTTAGACAGCTGCAATTGTTGCGCGAGATATTTTACAAGCGCAAACTCGTGGGCGCCGACTTGAAGTTGCGGAATGATATTGGAGGGCGTGGTTGCCTTCACGATATCGGAATAAGACCCATTCTTGAGGAATCTGGTGGACCAGGTGGCGAATGGCCCGAACAGTAGTACCGTTTTACCATCCAGCACGCGGGTATCAAGATGGGGCACCGACATCGGTGGCGAACCCGTGTCCGCCATGCCGTACACTTTGGCCAGATGGCGTGAGGCAATTTCCGGATTCTCGGTGACCAGGAACTCGCCGCCGACCGGGAAGCCAGCATACTGTTTTGCTTCAGGAATGCCCGACAACTGTAGCAGCGGCAATGCGGCGCCACCTGCACCGATGAAGACGTGGCGCGCATCAACCGTCTGAACCTTGGAACTGTCGTTGACGTCGAACGCCGACACGCGCCAGGATCCATCCTCGTTACGCGTGATCGAGCGGACCTCATACCCGGTCGAGATCTTGCTGCCCACAGTCTGGCTGAGATGCTTGTAGAACTGGCGGGTAATCGCGCCCAGGTTGACGTCGGTGCCGAGCGGCGAACGGGTGGCGGTAAGCACCTCGTCCGGTTTGCGGCCTTCCATCATGATCGGAATCCATTCGGTAATCTTGGCCGGATCGGTCGTCAATTCCATGCCGGCGAACAGCGGCGATGCCTTCAACGCCGCAACGCGCTTGTGCATGAAGTCCCGGTTCTCCTTGCCAAACACCAGATTCATGTGAGGCGTCGAATTGATGAATTCACGCGGATTGCCCAGCACGCCCTTGCGCACCTGATGCGCCCAGAATTGGCGCGAGATCTGGAAGTTCTCGTTGATCTCGATCGCCTTGGCAATATGCACTTGCCCCTTATCGTCCACCGGGGTGTAGTTCAGTTCGCAGAGCGCCGAGTGGCCTGTGCCCGCGTTGTTCCAGCCATTGGAACTTTCTTCGGCAACTTTGTCCAGACGTTCGAACACTTCGAAGGTCCATGTTGGCTCCAGTTCGGACAGATAGACACCAAGCGTCGCGCTCATGATGCCGCCACCGATCAGCAGCACGTCAACCGTGCGATCTGCCTTGGCAGCACGGAACTGGCCGCCGAATGCAAGCGAGTAGCCGCCGACGGCGGCTGCAGCGCCGATGGCAGTGCCGATAAACTTGCGTCGGGAGAAGCGCTTGCCGCTGGCGGGCGCTGCTGGATTCTTGCTGGTTTCTTGACTCATACGATGAGCTTCCTGGGAAAGATTGAATGCGAGACGCAACCGTCGGTCAAAGGCGGTGCACAGACGCGAGCTGATGTATCCGGGGGTTACTTTTCTACCAATGGCGCAGTGGTGCCTGCATGCGTGTTGTACTGTCTTGTATTGAAGAGAATTCTTTCCAGCGCATGCCTGAAGGCCTGCGCTTCCTGTTCGCTGAACCCATTGAGCAACTGTCCGTAATCTTGTGGAGCGCCGCGTTGATCTGTGGGCAGAGCGCGGCGCCTTTATCGGTCAGGACAACATTGACCTGGCGACGGTCTTCCAGGTCGCGCACCTTGCGGACGATCCCTTTGGCTTACAGGCGGTCCAGTAGACGCGACATTGGGCCAGGCTCGATCCCGGCCAGCTGGCAAAATTCGTTGACGGTCCGCGCGTAATTGCGCCTCGCACTGATGACCACGACAAACTGCAACGCGGTCAGGTCCAGCGGCAGCATTTCTTTATCAAGCGCTGCAAACAACGCGTTGCGAGCTTGGCTGATCAGCTAACCAAACTGTTCATTTTTTGATTCTGAAATACAGCCATAAGTCTGAAAAAATAAGAATTATATTTGCCTAGGGAAATATAATTAATTGTGGATTCCCCGTAGTCAACAGTTCGCCACCATGCCGACGATTGCTATGGCGTTGGAGGCTAGACAACGGGTAGTGAAGCGGGATGCTTGCCTGAACTTGGGAAGGTCGGCACGACAATGGGGAGTTGGCGTCAAGAGCCGCTGTCTGAGGAGCGGACGGAGATCGACCGACATGGGGAAAGACGATCCCGGTTGAGTCCGGCGTGCAACCACGAGGACGCGTAGGGCCGCGACACCTGGAGCGACGTGGATTCGTTCACGGGTGTTACGCAAGGACGACGAAGTCCAGAAACAAAAACGCCAACCTGCATGGGTTGGCGTTTTGTTGACACTGTTCTTGGTGGCCCGGGGCGGAATCGAACCACCGACACAAGGATTTTCAATCCTCTGCTCTACCAACTGAGCTACCAGGCCAAGGGCTCGCATTCTAGCACAAGCATTCGCGCTGCGGTAGTGCTTTGCCGAAATCGGTTTCGCCGAGTCTAGTGCGCCTGTTTTGTCAGCACCAGCCGCTTCATGTCGAGCCCCTGGGCGGCCAGCCGGCCCAGCAGGGCGCCGTAGGCGGCCGGGTCGACCTGGGGCGTGCGTGACAGGATCCACAGGTATTCGCGTTTCGGCTCGCTGACCGCGGCCAGCCGGTAATCCGGATCGAGGTCGATCACCCAGTAGTCGCCCCAGACCATCGGCAGGAAGGACACGATGGCCGGCGCGAAGCGCACCTTCAGTTTCGGCGAGGCCGGGCCGCCCAGCTGGCGCGCCACGCCTGCGGCGTTGTCGGTGCCGCCGTCCGCCAGCCGGCAACGGTTGACGACCTCCACGCGGCCGTCTTCGCGCAGGCTGTAGGTGGCGGTGGTGTAGCCGATGCACTTTTCCTGGAATTCATTGGGGAACTTGGCGATCTCGTACCAGGTGCCCATGTAGCGCTTGAGGTCGAGAGCCGGGATGGTGGCGAGCGGCCCGGCGCCGGCCGGCGCCGGGCTTGTTGCACGGACGTCGGGCGTGAGCAGCGCCAGCGCTGCAAGCAGGGCGGTGCCGATGCTGGATTTCATGCGCGCTCCCGGGAATGGACGAGCGCCTATCGTACCTGCCCGTGCGGCGCGCCGACGCACGCCAGCACGGCGTTGACCGGTCAGGAGCGGACGGCGGCGCGCCCGGCGTGCCTGCGTTCGAGTTCCAGGCGGGCTGCCTTGCGGCCCTTGGCTTCCTCGAAACGGCGTTCCTCGTCGGGCGTCGACGGGCTCAAGGGCGGCACGGCTACCGGCTTGCGCTCGTCGTCCACCGCGACCATCGTGAAAAAACAGCTGTTCACATGGCGCACCGCCTGCAAACGGATGTCCTCGGCGATCACCTTGATGCCGATTTCCATCGAGCTGCGGCCGGCATAGTTCACCGAGGCCAGGAATGTCACCAGCTCGCCGACGTGGATCGGCTGGCGGAAGGTCACCTGGTCGACGCTCATCGTCACGACATAGCGGCCGGCATAGCGGCTGGCGCAGGCATAGGCGACCTGGTCGAGCAGCTTGAGGATGGTGCCGCCGTGGACGTTACCGGAAAAATTGGCCGTGTCCGGGGTCATCAGGACCGTCATCGACAGCTGGTGGGAGGGCAGGTTCATGCAGGACTCGACTGGGAACGGGATCGGCACCATGTTGCCACAATACTGATGAGCAGGGGGAAGGGCCGCCAGGCCGGCCCGCCGCCCCCGGTGCTCAGAACTCTTCCCAGGCGTCTTCGGCGGCGGCCGCGCGCTCGGCGCTCGCACTGGCCGGGGAAGGGCGGTTCCCCGTCCTTGCCCGTCGGGCAGGCGCCCCGGCCCCCGCGGCTTTTGCGGCTGCAGCGGCCGGCGAGGCCGCCGTGGGCGGAGCAGCGGAAGTGGCAGGCGTTGCCGGCGCGGCCTTCGCCGCTGCCGCGGCGATGCGCGGTGCCGCCGGTGCTGTGGCGCGTGCCGGCTTTTTCGGCAGCTTGAACAGCGCCACCAGCTGCGCCAGGCGCGCGGCCTCGTCCTTCATCGATTCGGTGGCCGCCGCCGATTCCTCGACCAGGGTCGCATTCTGCTGGGTGACGCCGTCCATGTCCGCCACCGCCCCATGCACCTGCTGGATGCCGCTCGCCTGTTCCTTGCTCGAGTCGACGATCTCGGCCATGATCGCGGTCACCCGGGCGATGCTCTCGACGATGCCGTTCATGGTCGTGCCGGCGCGGCCGGCCAGCTCGGCGCCGCTCGATACGCGCTGGGTCGAGTCGTCGATCAGCTCCTTGATTTCCTTGGCCGCCGCCGCCGAGCGCTGCGCCAGCGAACGCACCTCGCCGGCCACCACGGCAAAGCCACGGCCCTGCTCACCCGCGCGGGCGGCTTCGACAGCAGCATTCAGCGCCAGGATATTGGTCTGGAAGGCGATGCCGTCGATGACGGCGATGATGTCGACGATGCGGGCCGAAGATTCGTTGATCGACCCCATGGTGTCGACCAGCTGGCCGACCATGGCGCCGCCCTGTTGCGCCACCTTCGAGGCGGCGACGGCGAGGCCGTTCGCTTCCTCGGCATTCGCCGCGCTGTGCTGGACCGCATGCGCCAGTTCGTTCATCGACGATGCCGTCTGTTCCAGCGCCGCCGCCTGGCTTTCGGTGCGGCGCGACAACTCCTGCGCCTCGCTCGCCATCACGTCGACCGATGCCCCGATGGTGCTTGTTCCTTCGCGTACCTGGCCCACGATCGTGGCCAGGCTGTCGCGCATGCGCAGCAGGGCATGCATCAGGCTGACGTCGTCGCCCTGGCGCAGCTCGACCCGCACATCCAGGTTGCCGGCGGCGATTTCGTTGGCGATCCGGGCCGCTTCGGCCGGTTCGCCGCCCAGGCGCCGGAACAGGGCGCGCGAGAACAGGGCGGAGGCGCCCAGGCTGACCGCCAGCGCCAGCCCGCACAAGGCCGCCAGCACCGTGGTGCTAGCGGCGGCGCCGTCGAGCACCTCGGCGCCGGTGGCGTCGATCGTGGTGTACTGCAGCGCCAGCAGTTCCGACACCTTGTCCACGTACTGTTGCGCGCTCGGCATGAAGGTGCTGTCGTACAGGGCCATTGCCTCGGCCGCGTTACCGGCGGCCTTGAGCTGCATCACGCGGTCGCGGCTGGAAATGAAGCGCCCGCGTGCCTCGACGGCTGCGTCGAACAAGGCTTTTTCCGAGGGGGTATCGAGCAGCGCGGCGACCTTGCCCTGCAATTCGGTAGTGCGCCGGCTCGACTCGGTGCTCTCGGCCGCGAACACCTTGGCCAGTTCCGGATCGGCCGAGCGGGCCACGGCCGCGGTACGCTTGGCCGAGACCGACAGGTTGAGCAGCCACTGCGAGACAAGGCGCTCCTTGGCCAGCGGATGCTGGATGCGCGCCTCCGTTTCCTGCGACAGCAGTTGCAGGCGCCAGATCGCGACGGCGGCGGACAGGAAGGAGATGGCAATGACGAACGCGAATGCGATGCGCAGTTGGGTGCGAACGTGCATGCGGACATGGGTGGCTGCTGTGGACACTTCGGCTCCTGGATCGTGATGGGCAATGCCGCAGCCCCTGAGGCGGGACACGGCGGGATGCCCCGTTAGGGAACGGGCGGCCGTGCCGGCGGCGACAACGACGCATATTCCGGAAAACAATTAACGTAAAGCAAAATGCAGACCGGGGGTGGCCGAATGAATCAAACCGGGCGCCAATAGCCATACGACGATTTACTTATATCTAGCTGTGATCTAAATCGTTCTCTTTCGTCCAGGTCTCAGGTAGGCTCGGCGGATGAACAGCGATTTCTCTTCTTCCGGCTCCGTGCAGTGGCACCTGGGCCCGATCATCGACGCGCTGCGCACCTCGCGCGAGTCGACCCACAACATCCGCCACCAAGGGCGCGTGCGCGAACTGCCGTCGCGCGAGGTGCTGGGCCAGGTGGTGCACGGCGTCTCGGCGGCGCTGTTCCCGACGCACTACGGGCGTCCGGACCTGAACGACGAGAGCATCGACTACTTCGTCGGCGACACGCTCAACGTGACGCTCGACCGGCTGGTCGGACAGGTGCGCCGGGCCCTGCGCTTTACCCCGCAGTTCGCGGAAGCCGACGAGGCGCTCCTTGCCGAGCAGGCGCGTACCATCACGCGCGCGTTCGCGGCCAGCCTGCCTGGGATCCGGGCGCTGCTGGTGTCGGACGTGCAGGCCGCGCTCGCGGGCGACCCCGCGGCCAGTTCGGTGGCGGAAATCATGCTGTGCTATCCCGGCACCATCGCCATCCTGTACCACCGCCTGGCGCACTGCCTGCACCGCCTGGGCGTGCCCTTCCTGGCGCGCCTGATCGCCGACATCGGCCATTCGCTGACCGGCATCGACATCCATCCCGCGGCGGAAATCGGAGGCAGCTTTTTCATCGACCATGGCACCGGCGTCGTCATCGGCGAAACCGCGATCATCGGCGAGCGCGTGCGCCTGTACCAGGCGGTGACGCTGGGCGCCAAGCGCTTCCCGGTGGACGCCAGCGGGGCCCTGGTGAAAGGGGCGCCGCGCCACCCGATCGTGGAGGACGATGTCGTCATTTACGCGGGCGCCACGGTGCTGGGACGCATCACGGTGGGGGCCGGATCGACCATCGGCGGCAACGTGTGGCTGACGCAGAGCGTCCCGCCGGGCAGCAATGTGTCGCAAGCGCAGTCGCGCAATACCTGACGCTGCTCCCGGGTGGGGCAACTCCGCGCTTTGCTATCATGGCGCGATGTCTATCCTCCTCGTACCCGGCTACATGCTCGACGAGACGCTCTGGGACGACGTGCTTGGGCCGCTCGGCAAGTTCGGGCCGCTGGTGCACGCCGACCTGCGTCACGACGCCACCATCGAAGCGATGGCCCGGCGCGCCCTGTCCGGCGCTCCCGACACCTTCATCCTGGTCGGTTTCTCGATGGGTGGTTATGTTGCCCGGGAAATGGTCCGCCTCGCGCCCGAGCGGGTGCGGGCGCTGGTCCTGATCGCCACCTCGACGCGTCCCGACTCGCCCGCGCTGCGGCAGAGCAGGGGCAGGGTCGGCAAGGCCGCGCCTTCGGTCTCGTTCTCCGGCCTGAGCCGCGTCGCGATCGCCACCTCCCTGCATCCGAAGGAACGCGACAACGAGGCCATGATCGAGCGCGTGCGCGCGATGAGCGTGCGCCTGGGCGGCGAGGTGTTCCGCCGCCAGTCGATGCTGGAGCGCGCGAGCGACCTCGGCCGGCTGCACGCCATCCGCTGCCCGACCCTGGTCATCGCCGCAGGGCAGGACCGCCTGCGCAGCCGCGAGGAGTCCGAAGAACTGCACGCGGGCATTGCTGGTTCCGAACTGGTCGTGATCGAAGACAGCGGCCACATGCTGCCGATCGAGGCGCCCGGTGCGCTCGCCGGCGTTATCGTGCCCTGGCTCGAACGGGTGCTCCCCGGCCGGGGCGCTTGACCGGCTAACCGGCGGCGACACCCGCCCTTGACCAGCCGCGCAGGCCGCGGATCGCTTCTTCCTTGCGCTTGGCTTCGATCTCGATGTAGGGCGCAGCGAGGTAGCACGAGGGCATCACGCCGATCAGGTCGGAATGCTGGCGGTCGTTGAAGCCGTCGCGGCCGTTCGAGATGTGCACCAGCTGGTGTGCAGGGTCGCGCCAGGTTTCGCGCGCCTTCAGGAGCATGGCGCCCACGCTCGGGTCCTCGTAGCTCGACAGCTTGTCGTGCACGATGTGGTGGTGGGCGTCGAACACCATCGGCACGCCGGCGCGCATGCAGATCGCGTGGATCTCCTCGGCCCCGTAGGCGTACTCGTCGTTTTCCAGGCCCAGGCGGCAGCGGATGGCATCGGGCAGCGCCGCGATGCGCTCGACCAGCGCATCGGCGCGGTTGCCCTTGCCGCCATGGATTTCCAGCAGGGCCCAGGGCGAGCGTGGCTGGTCGAGCAGGTCCATGATGTCGGCATGCATTTGCAGGATCTTGACGCTGTTCGCCACCACGGCTTCGGAATCGGAATTGAGCACGACGAACTGGTCCGGGTGCATCACCAGGCGGATGCCGCGTTCGAGCGCGCGCCGGCCCGAGCGCCCCAGGGTGGCGGCGAAGGGCGCCAGCACTTCGCGGCCGATGTCTTCGTCGGCGAAGGGAAAGATCGAGGAGGGCAGGCGGTAGAGCTTGATGTCTTCGGCCTCGCAGTAACGCATGGCATTGTCGAGGGTCTGGATGTTGTCCCGATAAATGTCTTCGAGCAGTTTCCGCTGGACGTCGAGGCTGTGCTCGAGCAGGCGCTTGCGCGTGATCGTACGGTAGCGGACATCTTTCGACGCGGTAATGCACACGAGGCCGAGGTGTGGTTGCATGGTTTGCCTGTAGTGACTTTCTACTGGGAGAAAGCAGTCTATCCCAGAAGGATGTCGGGCGAGGTACGGCAGGACCTGCAGGGCCGGGGTCGGCTGGCGGCCGGTATCGGGCCCGATATGCGCGCCCGTGTGCGGGGAAGTTCGGCAGAATGCCCTGCATGGGCCGGGCTTCCGGCCAGCCAGTACGCGAACGCTCAACAGGAGGACATCATGACCGACCAACAACGCGATACGCAAAACCAGCAAAACCAGCAGAACCAGCAGAACCAGCAGAACCAGCAGAACCAGCAGAACCAGCAGAACCAGCAGAACCAGCAGAACCAGCAGGGCGCACAGGAAGGCACCCAGCAAGTCACGCGCAGCGACACGCTGGCCGAAGGCGGCGCGCAACCGGTGATGGGGCAGGCCCGGCCGGGAGCGGAGATCGTCGGCGCGGCCGGCGGCACCGATGCGTCGGCAGCCGCTGCGCAATCGGGCAACCAGGGGCCGGGCGGCGCCGGCATGCGCCAGCAGAATGCGGCCGAGGGCGTGCCCGGCACCCCGGGTGGCTCGTTCGGTGGCGGCGGCAGCCCGGCAGCTGGCGCCTCGGCCGCCGGCGGCAATGCGATGGGAGAAGCCGCATCGGCGGACGATACCCGTACCGGTACCGGCACCTCGTCCGGTCACGGCACTTCGGTGGCAGGCGGCGACCCGAGCAGCGGCGCGACACTGCCGCCCGGTAAGCAGGGAGGCGGTGGCGCATCGACCGCCTGACAACCGGCAAAGCGGCGGCTAGCGCGGTCGGCCGAACACCTGGGTCCAGTAAACGATGCCGGCGCGGCGCTCCGCCGCGACCCCATAGGCGGCGCCCATTTCCGTGAAGCCCGGGTTCATGATGTTGGCGCAGTGGCCCGGGCTGTCGAGCCAGCCGGCGACGGCTTCCTCGGGTGAGCTCTGGCCGAAGGCGATGTTCTCGCCGACGCGCTGCCACTGGTAGCCGGCGCGACCCGCCCGGTCGGCCGCCATGCTGCCATCCTTGCCCCGGTGGCTGAAGTAGCGGCGCGCGGCCATGTCGCGGCTGTGGGCCAGTGCGGCCTGGCCCAGTTGCGGGTTCCAGCTGACCGGCGGCGCTGGCGGGTACTGCCGGTTGCCGCAGTTGCGCGCGCTGGCGCGCGCCGCGTTCACGCCGGCCAGGATGGCCTTGCCGGCCTCGTTCCAGTCAGGGAAGGTCTCGGACGGCAGCGGCGGCGCCGGACGTGCGAAGATCACCGTCCATTCCTTGCCGTCGCGGTAGCTGCCGACCGCCGAGAAGCGGGTGCTGAGCAGTGTCTTGCAATATTTTTCCTGTAGCACTTTCATGGCGTCCGCCGCATTCTCCGGGCCGGTCACGCTGATCGCGTCTGCCTGCTCGGCGGCATAGCCGACGCGCTCGAGCGCCGATTCGATGAAGGTCGCCGGGCCGATGCGTACGCGCGCCAGCGCAGGATGCGCCGCGAGCGGCGTGGCCGGGGCGGCGGCGCGACCCTCGCAGACGCCCGGCGCGGCGCGGTAGGCATTGATCAGGGTGGTCAGCTGTTCGGCGCCATAGGTCGGGGATGCAACGGCTCCCGCCAGGCCAGGCCATGCGGCTGCAAGCGCGAACAGGAGTGCCGGCGCGCTCCGTTCCATCCGGCGGGAACGAATTGGTGATGTCACCATGTGCGATTTCAACATGTGCAATTGCAAGATGGGTTCCTCGTCGCCGACGACGCCCATGCGCAATGCCGGGGCCGGCCGATGGGACAGGCATCGGCATGGCAAAGAGAAATTGACAGGAAATAAAGTCGGGTACAAAGCAAAAACGCCGACCGGCAGGTCAGCGTTCTGTTGGCCAGGCGGGCGGCATTCAGCAGGCCCCGGCGCATCCAATATAGCAGCGGGCTCCGCGCTTGCATAGCGCCCGACTGTAACAAGCCGCTACAGCCGACGCAACAGGCTTGTCCGACAGCAGCGTTACAGGCGCGCGAGCGGCGGCCCGCCCGGCTCGCCCAGCCACGTCGTCTCGAAGCGCTTCTGCGCCGCCGCCAGCGCCGGGGCGTCGCCGCGTTTCTGGTACACCGCCATCAGGCCGCGCAAGGCCCAGCCGTTGCTGGGAGTGCGCGCCAGGGAATCCCGGAACACCTGTTCGGCCGCATCGAGCTGGTTGGTGCGCAGCAGCGCCGCGCCGAGCGACTGGCGTACCGGGTAGTACCAGTGGGGCGGTTCCATGTAGGGCAGCCTGTCTTGTACGGCAATGGCTTCGCGGTAGGCGGCAATCGCCTCGGGCAGCTTGCCACCCGCATCGGCAAGGCGGCCGCGTGCCACCGCGTGCGCGGTCTGCACGATCTCGCGCGCCGGAATGCCCCAGTCTGCGACCGGCTTGAAGTCGGCCTTGCGCTCGATGTGGTCGAGTGCCGCGACTTCCTGCCTGCCTTCGGAAAGCATGCCCTTGCGTGCAAAACCCACTGCCCGCGCGTAATGCCACATGGCCTTGACCAGGACGAAGTCGGGACCGGGGTCGGGCAGCTGCACCAGCACGTCGGGCGAGCTGAACTGCACGTGCGAGAAGTAGGGCGCGGCCTTCACCGGCTGCAGGCTGGGAAATTCCTTCAGCAGTTCAGGATTGATCGATCGATCGAGCTTGCCGGCGGCATCGAGCGCCGTGCGGCCGTCGCCGCCCATCAGGGCCGACACCATCACGAAATGGACATTGTGCGGATAGTAGGCGCCGCGGTACACCGGATCGCTGGGCGAGCGGCCGAAGTACTGCTCGTCGACCGCGATGGCGTCGAGGTTCGACTGCAGCGCCTCGCGGTACATGCCCAGCCGGTAGTAGATGTGCGAGGGCATGTGGACGATGTGGCCCGCGCCCGGGATCTGGCGCGCCAGTACCCGGGCCGCGGGCAGCGCCCGTTCCGGATGCGTGGACGCTTCCACCGCATGGATGTAGTAATGCGCCGCGCCCGGATGGCTGGGATTGCGCTCGAGTACGCGCTCGAGGGCATGCAGCATCTCGGCGGTGCGGTGTTTCGGCTGCGCGCCGCCGGCCTGCCAGTAATCCCACGGCGACAGGTCCATCAGCGACTCCGCGAACAGCACCTGGATGGTGTCGTTGTTCGGGAAGGCGCGCGCCGCCTCGGCCATCGCATCGGCATAGGCCTTGTCGAGCGGCGCGCGGTCGGCCGGCGGCTGCGGCAGGTAGCGCCTGGAAACGGCACGGATCAGGGCCTGCTCCGGTGGCGTGGTCTTGCCGGCAAGCGCCACGGCTTTTGCCGCTGCCGCGGAAGCCGGGGCGACTGCCGACGGGAACATCGGCGCATTGATGTTCGGCCCGAGCACCAGCGCTTCTCCCCAGTAGCACATGGCACAGTCCGGGTCGAGTTGCTGTGCCGCCCGGAATGCGCGCGCCGCCTCGGCATGGTTGAAGCTGAAGGCCAGCCGCATGCCCTGGTCGAAATAGGCCTGGGCCTTCGGATTGCCGGTGGTGACCGGGACGTGCAGGCTGCCGAGATTGTCGTAGAGCGGTGGCAGGGCATCCCTGCCGTCTGCCGGCGCCCTGCCGCCTACGGGCGGCGGCAGGGCCTGGCCGGGCTTGAATGGTGCGGTCTCGGCCTGCGCCAGGACCAGGCGGTCCAGCAGCGGCGGCCGGCCCGCGCGCGCCGGCGCACAGGCGGCGCCAGGAGCGAACAGGGGGTCGAAGGCAGGTTCGGCCGGGGCTTGCGCAGCGCGCGCGGGCGCATTTTCCGCTACCGCCTCTGCAATCGCCGCGGCTGCAGCGGCAACAAGTGCCAGCGCCGCCATACCGGCCGCTGACAGGATACGTACGGATGTCATCGCTTCCCCTCCCACGCATGCGAGCGTCAATCGCGCCCCTGGCGATCTGCCTTGGACTCGATTGAGAAGGTGGAGTTCGGGGATGGTGAAAACGACGATTCCGGCTTGCGATGACTCAGCTTCCTTTACTTTGCCTGGCTTGGGCAATGCACATCGCGCCGTTTATTTTATTGGCAACCTGCAATGAAAATTTCTGTTAAGAAAACATTAAGAAAAATTATCAGCAAGCCAGCTGCTTGTCCAGTAATTTTTCCATTTGTAAAAAAATGTAGAAAAAAAACTACGTGTAGCTGGGGTGCTTTTTTGGATTTTTCATAGAGGAAACCATCTTTTCTTCTGTTTAGTTATTTAAAAGAAAAATTTTATTTAGTGCAATTTTTTGAAAAAGAATTATTTCTCTTGATATAGTTTAAGACACTTTCGTTGAATAAATAGCAGCGAAGTTCATCGACGACAGCGCATCGTTACTAACCCACAAGGCGGAAAACAACAATGACGAAACATATCCAGACGCGTTCCTCCCGTGCCCGGCTCGGGCTCACCAAAGTTGCATTGGCCATGGCCGGCTCGCTTGCGCTGCTCGGTTCGGCGCCGGCTGCAGCCGCGGTCATGAATTTCGAAAGCCAATTGCCATCTGCCCTCAACGGTGGGGACGTGATCGTGGAAAACGGCTTCCAGCTCAAGGTCCTCGACTATGCCGGCCCGGGAGGCACTTCCGGCGCGGGCGGGATCGGCAACAGCCTCGATCCGAACACCTGCGAGCTCGCCGCTTGCCCGGTCGGTAACAACAGCCTGGTCTATTTCGGCATCAACGACGGCAGCGTGGAAATCAGCCGCCTCGGCATCTGGTCGACCTTCACGCTGCGTGGCTTCGACTTCGCGTTCCTGGCGCCGATCGGCAACCTGGCCCCGGGTTCGTATGGCCAGCTGCTCTTGAGCGCGACCACCCAGGCCGGCGCCATCCTCAGTACCGCACTCGACCTGCCGCCCGTGAACGGCGACGGCAAGCCGACCTTCGGCCGTTCGGTCCTGCCGGCCGATTTCCTGAAAGAGACCCTGACCAGCCTGAGCATGCGCGCCTGCGTCAACGACGGCACCAGCTGCATCGTCCCGGACGACGACAGCCCCTTCGTCAATCAGGCTCAATTTGCCTTGGACAACATCGACCTGGGCGAAGTGCCGGAGCCGGGCACCATGGCCCTGATCGGCCTCGGCATGGGCGCGCTCGCGCTGCGCCGCCGCAAAACCGCTGCCGCTGCCGCCGCCGCTGCCACTATCAACGCCTGAGCGCCTGGAGACCAACAACATGAAACTCCGTCCGATCACTTCCGCCGTCCTGCTGTCGCTGTCCCTGCTGGCCGCCAGCGCCGCCCAGGCCGACGGCGAACGCCGTTCCTACATCATCCAGCTGGCCGACAAGCCGGTCGCCACCTATACCGGCGACGTCGCCGGACTGCAGGCCACCAAGCCGGCCGCGGGCCAGCGCCTGAACGTCGACGCTGCCGCCGTCCAGGCCTACATCGGCTACCTCGATGCCAAGAAAGCCGACGTGATGAGCACCATCAGCGGCGCCCCGATCACCAACGAATACAGTGTCGTGTTCAACGGCTTCTCGGCCATGCTGACCGACGACGAAGTGCGCGCGCTGAAGAAGAACAGCGCCGTGCAGGCCATCACGGCCGACTCGATCCTGCAGCTCGACACCAGCTATACCCCGGGCTTCCTCGGCCTGGACGCCCCGGGCGGACTGTGGTCCAAGCTCGGCGGCCAGGGAGCAGCCGGTGAAGACATGATCATCGGTATCGTCGACAGCGGCATCTGGCCGGAGCACGCCAGCTTCGCCGACCGCGTCGATTCCGCCACCGGCACCCCGAGCCATACCGGCGACCAGCAGGTCTATGGCGCGCCGCCGGCCAACTGGAAGGGCGCCTGCGATGAAGGCGAAGGCTTCGCGGCAACGAACTGCAACAACAAGCTGATCGGCGCCCGCTACTTCAAGACGCCGACCCAGACCCTGCACTGGACGGAATTCTCCTCGGCCCGCGACTCGGTCGCCGGTACCGAAGGCTCGGGCGGCCACGGCACCCACGTCGCCAGCACCGCCGGCGGCAATGCCAATTCGCCGGCACTCACCAACGGCGTGAGCCTGGGCAAGATCAGCGGCGTGGCGCCGCGCGCCCGCATCGCCGCCTACAAGGTCTGCTGGACCAGCGCCGCCGGCTCCAACGGCTGCGCAACCTCGAACAGCGTGGCTGCGATCGAACAGGCCGTGAAGGACGGCGTGAACGTCATCAACTTCTCGATCGGACCGAACGCCGGCGGCGGCACCTTCTCGGAAGCGACGGAACAAGCCTTCCTGGGCGCCTCGTCAGCCGGTGTCTTCGTGGCGACCTCGGCCGGTAACGGCGGTCCCGGCGCGACCCGCGTCACCCCGACCGCCCACCTCAGCCCCTGGCTGACCTCGGTCGGCAACGCGACCCACAACCGTCTGTATGCCGGCGATGTCGTGCTCGGCGACGGCGTGGTCCTCACCGGTGCTTCCGGCAACGCCAAGAACGAGCCGACCCAGCTGATCCGTGCACGCGACGCAGCCATGCCGGGCATCGACCCGAACAACGTCAGCCTGAACCGCTGCTTCGGCAAGGCCGACGGCGCGGCGACCCCGGTCTACCTCGATCCGGCCAAGGTGGCCGGCAAGATCCTGGTATGCGACCGCGGCGACAACGTGCTGGTCAACAAGAGTGCCAACGGCAAGAACGCCGGTGCAGTAGGCGTGATCATCGCCAACGTGGCAGGCGGCGCCAATACCATCATCAACCAGGCGCACACGGTCTCGACCGTGCACCTGGCCCAGGCCGATGGCGACAAGCTCAAGGCCTACATGGCGGCCAATCCGTCCGCCAGCGCCTCGATGGGCAACCTGCGCGGCATCCTCGACCCGACCGTCAACGCGCCGATGATGAGCGCAAGCTCCTCGCGCGGCCCGAACGTAGCCAATGCCAACATCCTGAAGCCGGACGTCGCGGCCCCCGGCAGCGACATCCTGGCTGCCGTCACCGCCGACCTGACCCGCGACCAGCGCGACGCGGTCGCCGCCGGCGGCGTGTCGCCGAAGAGCGACTTCGCCTTCTACAGCGGCACCTCGATGGCCTCGCCGCACGTGGCCGGTATCGCCGCGCTGCTCAAGCAGCGCCACCCGGACTGGACCCCGGCCATGATCAAGTCGGCAATGATGACGACGGCCTTCGACGTCTTCGGCGACACCCAGAACGGCATCGTCGGCTGGGACAGCAGCGCGCGCTTCAACGGCAACCTGCCGTGGGGCCAGGGCGCCGGCCATGTCAGCCCGACCAAGGCCGACGATCCGGGCCTGGTGTATGACGCCGGCCTGCCGGACTACATCCGCTTCATGTGCGGTGCCGCCGTGCTCAACCCGTCGTCGGCAGCCTGCGCCAGCTTTGGTGCGATCCCGGCCTATGACCTGAACCTGGCCTCGCTGACCGCCGCCGACGTGCTGGGCGTGCAGACCCTGAAGCGCACCGTGACCAATGTCGGCGCAACCGCCGCGACCTACACCCCGACCGCCACCCTGAATGGCTTCAATGTCGTGGTCGAGCCGGCTTCGCTGACCCTGAATCCAGGGGACAAGGCCGACTTCACCGTCAAGCTGACCCGTACCACCGCACCGTTCAACACCTGGGTGTACGGCAGGCTGACCTGGAACGATGGCGCCGGCCACGTCGTGCGCAGCCCGCTGACGGCACGCGCTTCGTCGCTGGTGACGGTTGCGCAGGTGAGCAGCGAAGCGGTCACCGGCAGCAAGTTCGTCACCGTCGGCACCGGCTTCGGCGGCTCGATGACCGTGGCCAAGGCTGGCCTGATCCCGGCCACCCGCGACGCGCAGACCGTGCTGCAGGCGCCGAACCTCGCGTCGGCCGCCACCACCGCGGCCTGCGCCGCCGGCGGCGGCACCGGTGTCAATGCCCACAACTTCACGGTGCCGGCCGGTACCCAGCTGGCGCGCTTCGCCCTGTTCGACGAAGAAACCTCGGGCAATGGCGCTAGCGACCTCGACCTGCAGCTGATGCGCCAGAACCCGAGCACCAATGCCTGGGCGTCGGTGACCACCAGCGGCAACATGACCTCGAACGAGAACATCCAGCTGGCCAACCCGGCCGCGGGCAACTACCGCGTCTGCGTGATCGGCTACGCGCCGAAGAATGGCGCCGACAGCTACAAGCTGTCGTCGTGGATCGTCACCCCGGCATCGGCCGGTGGCAACTTCAAGGTTACCGCACCGGGCCGCGTGGTCGCGGGCGGCACCGCTACCGTCGGCATGAGCTGGTCGGACCTCGCGGTCGGCACCCGCCACATGGGCGTCGTGACCTACAAGAGCGGCACCACGACCGTCGGCACCACGGTGGTCGAAGTCGACACCACTGATCCGCTGCCGATGTTCCTGAACGCGCGTCCGGAACCCATCCACGCGCTGTAATCGGTACCGGCGCAGCCGCCACGGCGGCTGCGCGCGAATGCCGGGCCGGGCCTGTCGCGTGCAGGCCCGGCCTTTTTCTTGCCGGCCCGCTTTTTATCGGACTTCGGATTTGTTGCTTTTCCCCGCCGCCCACCCCACAATGGATGGCAGCCCCGGCTGTGCAGTGGCAGCACGACCGGCCTGACTTGTACAGGGATTGACGAAACATGACTAGTGGCACGCCGCTCTACAGGAATCACGTCCTGCTGTTATCGCAGAGTTTCTTCATCAAGGACAACCGGGCCGAACTGCTGCTGCACGCCCACAAGTACGACTTCGACATCCTGTTTTTCGACGAGCTGAGCCGCTTTGTCGAGGCCGTCGCCCGCGACGACGAGGGCAATCTCTACGTGATCGACCTCGACGCCCTGCACAACATGCAATCCGACATGCAGGACAGCCGCAAGACCCTGATGCTGGGCGAACTGCTGCAGCGCCTGCCGGGCGACCACAGCTACGTCTACCTGCAAAGCGCACGCCAGGGCGGCCGCTTCCTGCTGCAGCAGCGCCTGGTCGACAGCAACTGCCTGGCCTATGCCGAAAAGCCGATCGCCAACGATGTGTTGGTCGACAAGCTGTTCAACCTGTTCGTGCAGCAGAAGCGCGGCGACCTGGTACGCATGATGGTGCTGGGCGACGCCCCTGGACTGGATCCGGACGCGCTGCTGCGCCAGCGCATCGAACTCATCCCTCATGCCGATGCCCAGACCCTGCACGTGCGCGTCAAGGAAGTGCAGCCCGACATCGTGCTCGTGACCGACGCCGAGTACCGGCGCACCGAAGCCCTGGTGCGGGTGCTGAAGAAGAACATCGAAGCCGATCCGGTGCGCGAGGTGGTGCTGGCGCAATGCCGGCCAGACGATGCACTGTCCATGAACGCACTGGCGAGCGGCTTCGACGCCGTGCTGCCGGCCGGGACGCCCGGCCTGCTGGCGCCGCAACTGGTCAACCGCGCCAACAAAATCCGCGTCAACAAGGACCTGATCGGCAAGGACCGCGCCACCGGCCTGCTCAACAAGGTGGGCCTGCAGCGCAAGGCCCAGGAACTGATCCGCCAGGCCGCGCGCGAGGAGCGGCCGCTTGCCTTCGGCGTGCTCGACATCGACAAGTTCAAGACCATCAACGACACCTGGGGCCACCATTTCGGCGACATCGTCATCAAGCGCCTGTCGCTGGCGCTGGGCGCGCAGCTGGCCGAAGGCGACCTGCTGAGCCGCTTCGGCGGCGAGGAATTCGTCCTGGTGTTCTGGAACTGCACGCTCGAGCAGGGCTGGGGCCGCCTCGACGCCATGCGCCAGGCTTTCGGTGCCATCCCGTTCGAGGTCAAGCCGGGCGAAGTACGACACTTTTCCTTCAGCGGCGGCATGGCCGCCTATCCCGCTTGCCGGAGCGAGAACGAACTGTTCCTGCGCGCCGACGCCATGCTGTACGAAGCGAAGCAGGGCGGCCGCAACCGGATCTGCCCGGCGCCGGCGCCGCAGCGCGTGGCCGGCACGCAGGCCGCGGCGGACGCGCTCTAAACATCTGGCGCAGGCGACCTTTTTTGCGTGCTGCTTGTCCAATGGGTACTTGTCCTCAAGGACATTCCCGAGGAGAGCTGTCATGAACCAACCTGTTGCTTCCACCCCGGCGCCGCGCCAGGCGCCGGACGCCACTGTCCCCGACTATGCCGCGATCAAGCAGCGCCAGCAGGCCACCTGGGCCAGCGGCAACTTCGCGGTGATCGGGGTGACCCTGCAGATCGTCGGCGAGTCGCTTGCCGAGGCGGTCGATATCCACGCCGGCGAACGCGTCATCGACATCGCCGCTGGCAATGGCAACGCCACGCTGGCCGCGGCGCGCCGGTTTGCACGCGTGACCTCGACCGACTACGTGCCGGCCCTGCTCGAAAAAGGCCGCATGCGGGCAGAGGCCGAAGGTTTGAGCGTCGATTTCCGGGAAGCCGATGCCGAGGCGCTGCCCTTCCAGGACGGCAGCTTCGACGTCGCGCTGTCCACCTTCGGCGTGATGTTCACGCCGGAGCACGCCCGCTGCGCCGGCGAGATGCTGCGGGTGGTGCGCGCGGGCGGGCGCATTGGCATCGCCAGCTGGACCCCGGACGGCTTCATCGGCCAGTTGTTCAAGACGGTCGGCAGGCACGTGCCCCCGCCGGCCGGGTTGTCGCCGCCGTCGTTATGGGGCACCGAAGACTACCTGCGCCAGCTGTTCGGCCATGAGGCCGCCAGCATCCGCGCCGAGCGCAGGATCTTCAACATGCGCTACGCCTCGACCCGGCACTGGATCCAGATCTTCCGCGACTACTACGGCCCGGTGCACAAGGCCTTCGGCGCGCTCGACGAGGCCGGCCGCCAGGCGCTGGAACAGGACCTGGCGGCCATGCTCGATCGCTACAACACGGCGGGCGACGCTTCGCTGGTGGTGCCGGCCGAGTACCTCGAAGCGGTGATCTTCAAGCGGCCGCCGGAGGTGCTGCATTGACCGACCGCGAACAGGGCGGACTTAGCGAGAATCGTAGGGTGGGCGGCTCCACCCTACGATTGTCGTTGCTTGCTCGCATGAACCTCCGGGTGGCATTCTTCTTTTACACCCGACTCAATGATGCAGCGCCGCCGTGGGCGCGGCGATCGTGCAGTCGGCGCCGAATGCCCGTTCCGCCGCCGCAATATCGTAGATGGTCTCGAACCGCGCCACCTTGCCGTCGCGTAGCGTGAACACGTGGGCCCACGGGCTGTCATAGCTGCGTCCGCTGGCCCGCACCATCCAGGTGGCTTCGCCGATGACCACCACCTTGTCGCCTTCGGCGATGCATTCCCGGATCTCGAAACGGGTGGCGGCCGAGGCCTTGTCCAGCTTCTGAAAGAAGCGGGCGATCTCATGCTTGCCGTGATAGTCGCCGGCGTAGGGCACGATGTCCGAATCCGGCCCGCTCCAGACGGCATCGTCGTGGCAGCGCTCGAGCAAACTGGCGATGTCGCCTTTCTTGAACAGCTCGTACCCCTCCAGCACCAGGCGCTTGTTGTCCTGCGTGTCCATGGCCTCTCCTCGGTGAGCGGCGCGGCCGGCGGAGCCGGGTGGCCCGCTGCGGCGTGCCGCTGTCTCCAGCCTAGTGCCCCGTGCGCGGAAATCAAGCAGATCCGCTTGCGCGCAGATGCCGTGATGGCGCAGACGACGCGAACGCCGAACCGGCGGTGCGCCAGGGCCCGGTCGGCATCGGCGATAATGCGTGCCGCTTCTTACTTGCCGCACTCGACACGTATATGTATTTCACTCTCGAGGACATCGTCCGCCAGTTCGACCCCACTACCTTCGCGCGCGGGGAGCGCTATGCCCGGGAGGACATGGTCATCAACGTCGAGTTCTTCGACAACGTGATCGAGGGCGAAGTCGAGGGTAGCCAGAACAATGTTTACCAACAAACGATTGTCGTCGAGGCCGGCCGCCATGGCGTTCGTTTCGACAGCGAATGCAGTTGTCCGATGGAGGCAGACTGCAAGCATGTCGTGGCCGTGCTCCTGGCCGGGCTGCAGGCATTCGAGGCCGATGCCACGGATGGATTGCCGCCGGCGGCCGAGCTCTGGCTGCGACAGTTTGCCTCCTTGCAGTCCATCATGCCGATCGGCGCGCCGCCGCCCCCGAAAGAGCGCCTCATTTATGTCCTGATACCCAATCGCAACAATGACATGGTGTACTTGTACCTGTGCAAGGCACGCTTGCGCAAGGATGGCAGCATCGGCGGCGCGACCGTCCATAACGACACCTTTCGTTTGCTTGCGTCGATGCCGGCCTATGTCCAGTCCGAAGACGAAGAGCTGATTCGGCTCTTCGCGGCGTTGCAGACAGGCAGTATCTACCGGCAAGAGGTCCTGCCCGTCGGCCGGCTTGGCGCGCGCCTGCTGAATCAGTTGAGCGCCGCAGGCCGCTTGTGGTGGAGCGCAGCGCTGACCGATCTGCGGCGCGGCGAACTGTTGCAGGTCCATGCGGGGCCGTCGCGGCGCGCGGAACTTGGCTGGCATGCGGAAGATACCGGCGACGGATCGGTCCGGTTGCGCTGGCGTTTCGACGATGGTGAGGTGCTCGGCCACGTGCTGGCAACCGAGCCGGTGCACTACCTGGCAAATGGGCTGCTGGGCGAACTCGTGCTGCCCCAGCAGCTCGCGGCGGTGCCGCTGGAACGCCTGCAGAACCTGGTGCGGCAAGCGCCGCGGCTGGCGGAGCGGCAGCGTACGGTCATGGCCGAGCGTTCGGTGGCACTGGGCCTGGACCATCTGCTGCCGCCGCCGCTGGCAATGCCGACCCGCCACCGCAACGACGTCCTGCCGACTCCCTTGCTGGCCCTGGACAGCCTGCCGGTGTCCGTACGCGGCAGGCTGCAGTGGCACGATCATGCCGTGCTGTTCTTCGATTACGACGGCATGCTGGCCGGCGGAGCCGAGTCGGAGCTGCGCAGGGTGGAAGGGAGCACGATCGAGCTCATCGCGCGCAATGCCGGGGCGGAGGCGGCGGCGCAGGCGGCGCTTGGCGCCCTCGGCTTCGCCGCGCCAGGCGTGGACGCCGTCCTGGCGCAATTGCCTGGCGCACTGGTGTTGCCAACCGATGCGGCGTGGGTGGATTTCGCCCGACACGGCGCGGCGCGCCTGCGCGCCGCCGGCTGGAGGCTCGAGTTCGGCGCCAGCTACCGCTACGATCTGCTGGAAGCGCAGGAATGGTACGCCGAACTGAATGAAGAAGGCGAAGGGGCGGGGGCCTGGTTCGCGCTCGAACTCGGGGTGCTGGTCGATGGTCGGCGCCATTCCCTGCTGCCCTTGCTTCTGGAAATGATACGCGAGGCACCCCGGGATTTCGATGCCGCTGCCCTGGCGGCCCACGACGACGAGGATGCCCTCCTGGTCGACTTGCCGGACCTGACGCGCGTTGCCTTGCCGTGGGGGCGGGTCAAGCCGATCCTGGCCACCCTGGGCGAGCTGTACTTCAGCGACCGTATCGGCGAGGCGCTGCGGTTGCCGGTCATGGATGCGGCCCGGCTTGCCGAGCTGGAGGGGGCGGCGCAGCTGCGCTGGATGGGTGGCGAGCGCCTGCGCGAACTGGGCCGCAAGCTGGATGACTTCCAGGGCATCCGGGAGGTCGGCGCGCCGGCCGGCCTGCAGGCGACGCTGCGTCCCTACCAGCAGGCCGGGCTGGCCTGGATGCAGTTCCTGCGCGAGTACGGTTTCGGCGGCATTCTGGCCGACGACATGGGCCTGGGCAAGACCATCCAGACCCTGGCCCACATCCTGGTCGAAAAGGAAACGGGGCGGCTCGATGCGCCGGCGCTGGTGGTGGCGCCCACCAGCCTGATGGGCAACTGGCAGGACGAGGCCGCCCGGTTCGCTCCGGGACTGCGGGTGCTGCTCCTGCACGGCAAGGAGCGAGCGGCACAGTTCGACCGGATCGACGACGCCGACCTGGTACTGACCACCTACCCGCTGCTGGCGCGCGACGAAGCGGCGCTGCGCCGGCATCGCTACCACCTGCTGATCCTGGACGAGGCGCAATACATCAAGAACAGCCGCTCCAAGGCGGCCCAGGCCGCCCGCTTGCTCGATGCCCGGCATCGTCTTTGCCTGACCGGCACGCCGGTGCAGAACCACCTGGGCGAGTTGTGGTCGCAATTCCACTTCCTGATGCCGGGACTGCTGGGCGAGGAAAAAGCCTTCAACGCCGGGTTCCGCAAGCCGATCGAACAACAGGGCGACAGCATGCGCAGGGACTTGCTGGCGCGGCGGGTAAAACCGTTCATGCTGAGGCGCACCAAGGACAAGGTGGCGACCGAGCTGCCGCCGAAGACGGAGATCGTGTTGCCGGTCGAGTTCGGCGGGGCCCAGCGCGACCTGTACGAAACCGTGCGGCTGGCGATGGACCGCAAGGTACGCGACGAGATCGGCCGCAAGGGAATCGCGCGCAGCCAGATCGTGATCCTCGATGCCTTGCTCAAGCTGCGCCAGGTATGCTGCGACCCGCGCCTGCTCAAGACCGGAAGCGGTACCGTCGATTCGGCGAAGCTGGGTGTGTTGATGGAGCTGCTGGAAACCTTGCTGAGCGAGGGGCGCAAGATCCTGGTCTTTTCGCAGTTCACCAGCATGCTTGCGCTGATCGCGGAGGAATTGCGCGCGCGTGCCGTCGAGTTTGTCGTGCTTACCGGTGATACGGCCGACCGCGCCACCCCGATCGCGGCCTTCCAGCACGGGCAGGCCGGGGTGTTCCTGATCAGCCTGAAGGCCGGCGGCGTCGGGCTCAATCTCACGGCGGCCGACACCGTCATCCACTACGACCCGTGGTGGAATCCGGCCAGCGAAAACCAGGCCACCGACCGTGCCTGGCGCATCGGCCAGGAGCAGCCGGTGTTCGTCTACAAGCTGATCGCGCGCGGCACGCTCGAGGAAAAAATCCAGGACATGCAGCGCCGCAAGGGCGAGCTGGCGAACGGCTTGCTCGATGCCGAAGGCGGCTTGTCGCCCGCCATCGGCGCAGATGACCTGCAGGCGATCTTCGCACCCCTGGCATGAGGCGGCCGTCCGGGAGAGGCTGTCCGCAAGCCGCGACCTGTGCTACTGTAATTGTCTTGCCATCTATTTCTTACTATCTATTACTACGTAGGAGACACGCATTGAAGAACGCTACCCTTGTACTGCTGGGCCTTGCCGTGGCGACCGCGCATGCCGCCGAAGGGCCCCGTTTCGACCCCAAGCGCCTGGCGCAGGACGTGAAAGTATTGTCCTCGGATGAATTCGAAGGCCGCAGCCCGAATACGGCCGGCGAAACCAAGACGGTCGATTACTTGGTGCAACAATTCAAGGCCGCCGGCATGCAGCCGGGCGGCGACCTGGTCGGCGGCAAGCGCGCCTGGACCCAGGACGTGCCGCTCGGCCGTTTCGAGATCAAGGGGCCGGTGAAGCTGACCCTGACCGAGGGCGGCGCCAGCCGCGAGCTCGCACAGGGACCGGACATGGCCGTGCGCGCCTCGATGAGCGGCCTCAAGCAGGTATCCTTCAAGAACGCGCCGCTGGTCTTCGTCGGCTACGGCGTGACCGCGCCGGAACGCAAGTGGGACGACTTCAAGGGCGTCGACCTGAAAGGCAAACTGGCGGTGGTCCTGATCAACGACCCGGATTTCGAGACCGGACAGGGCGAGTTCGGCGGCAAGGCGATGACCTACTACGGCCGCTGGACCTATAAATACGAAGAGATGGCGCGCCGCGGCGCGCTCGGCACCATCATCGTGCACGAAACCGCGCCTGCCTCCTACGGCTGGGCGACGGTGCAGAACTCGAATACCAATGTGATGTACGACGTGGTGCGCAAGGAGCCGCGCAACTCGCATGCGCCGATGGAAGCGTGGATCCAGCGCGATATCGCGGCCGGCATGTTCAAGGCGGCCGGCCTGGATTTCGAGGCGCTCAAGAAGCAGGCGCAAACCCGTGCTTTCAAGCCGGTCGAGTTGAAAGGCGTGAGCTTGTCGGCCGACTACGCGACGGAGTCCCAGGTCGTCACCTCGAAGAACGTGGTTGCCATTCGCGAAGGCAGCAAGCAGCCGAAGCAGGTCGTGATCTACAGCGGCCACTGGGACCATCTCGGCGTCGGCCAGCCTGACGCCACCGGCGACAAGATCTACAACGGTGCGATCGACAACGCGACCGGCATCGCCGCGATGCTGGAACTGGCACGCGTCTACGGCAAGCAGCCGGCGCCGCAGCGCAGCGTCGTGTTCCTGGCCGTGACCGCGGAAGAAAAGGGGCTGCTCGGTTCCGAATACTACGCTTCGAATCCCCTGTATCCGCTGGCCTCGACGGTGGGTGTGATCAACATGGACGCGCTCGACCCGCGCGGCCCCGCGCGCGACTTCACCATCTCGGGCAGCGCCAAGCTCGATCTGCTGGACCGCCTGGTGGCCAAGGCCAAGCAGTGGGACATGCGTTATTCGCCGGATCCGAAGCCGGAAGCGGGCTACTTCTTCCGTTCCGACCACTTCCCGTTCGCCAAGCGCGGCGTGCCGGCGATTTCCTTCGGCTCCGGCAAGGACTGGATCGATGGCGGCACCCAGGCGGGCATGGCGGCTGAAGCGGCCTACACCGAGAAGAGCTATCACCAGCCGTCGGACGAATTCGACCCCGCCTGGACCTTCACCGGCATGGCACGCGACCTGGAGCTGCTCTACGCCGTGGGTTCCGAGCTGGCCAACTCGACCGCCTGGCCGAACTGGTCGCGCGATTCCGAGTTCCGGGTGGCGCGCGACAAGTCGGCGTCCCAGCGAAAGTAAAGGACGTTTCGTTCGCGCAAAATAAAAACGCCACCGGAAGGTGTAATGCCGTTCAGTTAAGGTAGCTTCTTGACCTTCCGGACAGCATAACGCTTCGGCGTTGCCTTGACGGCCCGGTCGCATTTGCGGCCGGGCCGTTCGTCTTTCAGAAGGCTAACCAGCCTTTCT
>NZ_JBHLWP010000015.1:0-72529 GCF_042432755.1 Massilia consociata | reverse complement strand
GCAGATCTCGCTCACCGATCCAGACGCGCGCTCGATGATGACGCGGGGTTCAGGCATCGTGGGCTATAACGTGCACACCGCGGTCGACGCCAAACACCATTTGATCGTCGAGCACGAGGTTACCAATAACGGCAGCGACCGTGACCAGTTATCGAGCATGGCCAGGAAGGCCCGCACAGCAATCGGTACGACGACGTTGACGGCGATTGCCGACCGCGGTTACTTCAAGGGCGAGGAAATCCTGGCCTGTCATGAGGCAGGCATTCGTGCCTTGGTGCCGCCTACAAAAACCTCCGGAGCCAAGGCCGACGGCCGGTTCGATAAGGCCGACTTCATCTACGATCCCGAAAAGAACGAATACCGCTGCCCGGCTGGCGAAGCCTTGATATGGCGCTTTGCCAGCGTCGAGAAAGGCATGAAGAATCACCGCTACTGGAGCTCGAACTGCAACGGTTGTCCGCTCAAGGACAAGTGCACGCCGAGCGCAGAGCGGCGTGTAACGCGCTGGGAACATCAGGACGTGCTGGACGACATGCAGGCGCGTCTTGAGCACACGCCCGACGCCATGCGCATCCGACGTTCGACTGTCGAGCATCCCTTTGCTACGATCAAGGCATGGATGGGATCCACGCATTTTCTAACGAAGGGCCTGGGGCGCGTGAAGGTCGAAATGAGCTTGCACGTGCTCGCCTACAATTTCAGTCGTTTGCTCACACTGCTCGGCATGCAGGGCATGCTGGCAGCGATTAGGGCGTATGCCCGTTTTGGGGCGCAAAACGGCTTGTTTAGAGCGCTTCTTTTGCTGGTATTGCCGAGGTCAAGAAAACAGGATGGCCAGGGCTGCAGCGCTTCTTTATGCTTCTAAACGTGCTGTGAGCCGTACAATTCGGCTTCAGATCCAGTTCATGAGTTTTTACACAGGCTGGGTCGGAAGCGGACGTACGCGCGCCCAGTCGAGGCACTAACATGACGTCCGTGTTTGTAGACGGACTGATGCCATGGCCCGAGCACTTCTTCCTGAAGACCTGTGGTCGCTTATAGCAGCTGATCTTCCGGCCCATCGCCGATCGCCCAAAGGTGGCCGTCCACGTATCGATGACCGCGCGGCCCTGACAGGGATCCTCTTTGTCCTCAAGACTGGAATACCGTGGGAGTACTTGCCGCGCGAACTCGGCTGCGGCAGTGGTATGACATGCTGGCGTCGGCTTCACGAATGGATGCTAGCTGGCGTCTGGCAGCGTATTCACGAGACGATTCTGCGACGGCTCCGCGAACACGACCAGATCATGTGGGATCGAGCTAGCGTTGACGCTGCAAGCGTACCGGCGCCTGCCGGCGGCGAGCACACAGGCCGAAACCCTACCGATCGCGGCAAACTCGGCTGTAAACACCATTTACTGGTCGACGAGCGTGGGCTTCCATTGGTAGCCCAGATCTCGGGTGCGCAGGTACACGACTCGCGTTTCCTCATCCCGTTGGTAGAGTCCGTCCCGGCAGTTAAAGGGCTGGCAGGCCGTGCCCGCAAACGCCCAGGTAAGCTGCATGCCGATCGAGCCTATGCCTCGAGAGCCCATCGGGCTTGGCTGCGCCGTCGGGGAATCGCAGCTCGGATTGCGCGCTACGGCGTGGAGTCACGCGAACGGCTCGGCAGATGGCGGTGGGTTGTCGAGCGTACCCTGGGTTGGCTACACCGCTTTCGCAGATTACGCATACGACATGAGCGGCGAGCAGACATTCACCAGGCGTTCCTTTCACTTGCCTGTTCGCTCATCTGTTGGCGGTATGTCGAACGGTTTTGTTAGGCGCTCTTAGTATCTGCAGCGACGGTCATCACGGTCAATCCTGTCGAGGCGCTTTCAGGAAAGAATCACAAAACTGAGCATATCGCGCCCCTGGCGGCGGGATGCCCCGGACTCCGGCGGGCATGCGCATGTTTCCAAGCGCCGCACGCTGCTATAATCTGGCGACATTACAAGGTGTCCACTTGCGCCGCATCGTCCACATCCTCCTGCTGCTCTGCCTGCCCCTGTATGGCTTCGCCATGCAAGGCGGCGCCCAGCACGCCTACGGTGTGGCCACGCTCGCGCACCTGCTCGAACACGAGGAGGGCGTACAGCACCACCACGACGACGACGGCTCGGTCCACTACGACGATTCCGAGGCCTCGCGCGACCATGCGCAGGATCATTCGTCCTGTGCGCAACCTGCCACCTGCAGCTTCCAGCCCCGCACCGTGCCACCCGAACAGCTGGTGACGCGCGTGCCGGTCCATCCGGAGCAGCCGGCGCCGGAACCCTACCTGGACGGACGGCGAAAACCGCCCCGCCATGCCCTCGGCCACGCTGCCGGGGGACTGCCGCACACCTGACCGAAACAACATGGCGCGACCTGTCGCGCCGGTGCGCCCGCCCTCGGTGATTGTCAATGTCACCCGATGGAGAACACATGCGCACCTGCCGCCTGTCCCTTTACGCTATCGGCGCCGTCCTCGCCCTGCCATGCTGGGCCGTGGCTGCGCCGCCCACGCTCAAGCAGGCGTTTGATGCTGCCTGGCAGCGCGCACCGGGCGCCCGCACGGCCGAGGCGCGCCAGGACGAGGCGCTTGCCGCGCGCGCCAATGCCGCTTCCTGGCTCGCCGCGAACCCGACGCTCGGCCTGTCGCAGCGCGCCGACCACGGCGCATCGGAGCGCGACCAGCGCGAGTCCGAACTGTCGGTCTCGACCCCGGTCTGGCTGCCGGGCCAGAAATCCGCGCGCGAAGCGCTGGCCGCGCGCAGTAGCGAGGAAGCCGAGGCGCACCTCAAGGCCACCCGGCTTGCGGTGGCCGGGCTGGTCCGCACCCGGATCTGGGAAGCGGCCACCGCCCAGGTCACGCTCGAGGAAAAGCAGGACCATCTGCACCATCTCGAAGGATTCGCCGACGAGGTCCAGCGTCGCGTCAAGGCCGGCGAACTGGCCCGCAGCGACGGGCTGCTCGCGCAGCAGGAGGTGCACGCCGCCGAGATCGAGGTGCTGGAGGCCCGCACCGCCGCCGCCGAAGCGCTGAGCCGCTACCACGCGCTCACCGGCCTGCCCGAACTGCCGCCGCTGGAACCCGAGCCCTTGCAGGAGAGCGATGCCCCGGCCAATGCGCGCCTGCTGGCGGCCCGGGCCAGCGAGCAGCGTGCCCGCGCCGCCCTGCGCCTGGCCGAAGCCAGCCGCGCCGCGCCGCCGAGCATCGACCTGTCGATGCGCCGCGAAGACGAACGGCTGCTGCGCGAGCCGGCGCGCAGCATCGGCATCGCGGTGCAGATCCCGCTCGGCAGCGCCGCGCGCAACCGCAGCGTCGAAGCGCAGGCGCAGACGGCGATCGCAACCGCTGCCGCGGAGGCGCTCGAGGCGCATGCGCATGCGGGGGCGGAGCTCGACATGGCGCGTGCACGCTTGGCCAATGCGCGCAGCGCCCTGGTGGCCGCAAGGGCGCGCGCGACGGCGCTGCACGAACACACGGCCCTGTACGAGAAAGCTTTCCGCCAGGGCGAACGCGGCCTGGCCGACCTGCTGCGCTCGCGCGCCCTGACCCACGAGGCCGACGTCGCCGTGGCGCGCCAGCACGCCGCGCTCGGGCTCGCCCACGCACAACTCAACCAAGCATCAGGAATCCTTCCATGAAACTCCTTCCCCTGCTGCTGGCCGCGATGCTCTGCATGGCGCCGGCACTGGCCGGCCCCGGCGCGCACGGACCGAACGGCGAGCACCTCGATGGCCCGGCCGCCACCGGCGGAACCGGCGTGCCCTACCTCGAAACCTTCACCGAATCCTTCGAGCTGGTCGGCCGGCTGTCCGGCGGCGAACTGTCGATCATGGTCGACCGCTACGAGACCAACGAACCGGTGCTGGGCGCCGATCTCGCAGTCCAGTACAAGAACCTGAAGGCCAGGGCGACCTTCCACGCCGACATGGGCGACTACGCCGTCGACGATCCGAAGCTGCTGGCCGCGATCTCGCAGCCGGGCGCGCATGCGCTGTCGTTCACCCTCGTCGCAGGCGAGGAGAGCGGCCGGCTCGAAGGGACCTTGCAGGTCGCCGAGCCGGCGCACGACCACGACCACGATGACCACGATGACCACCGGGCCGGCACGCGCTGGCTGCTGGCGGCCGTCGCGGCCGCCGTCGTCATCGCCGCGGCGTTCCTGGTGCGCCGCCTGCGTCAACGGCAGGGAGCCTGACCATGTTGACGAAACAACGACTGCTGGCGGGCCTGTGTGCCGCCCTCTTCACGACCTCGCCCATTGCCGGCCCGGGCGCCCACGGCCCGAACGGCGAGCACCTCGACGACAAGGCATCCGCCACGGCCGGCGGCCTGGCGCGCCTGCCGGACGGCAGCGTCAACGTGCCGAAGCCGGCGCAGCGCCGCATGGGCGTGCGCACGCTGATGGTGAAGGAAGGCGAGTTCGCCCGCACGGTGGTCCTGAACGGCCGCGCCGCCATCGACCCGAACGCCGGCGGCCGGGTGCAGGCCCCGTTCGCCGGGCAGATCGCGCCCGGCCCGAGCGGCCTGCCCGTCGCCGGCCAGCGCGTGACGAAAGGGCAGGTGCTGGCGCGCCTGCGGCCGCTCGGCAGCGCGATCGAGCGCGGCAACCAGGCGGCGCAGCTGGCCGAGCTGCGCGCCAACCGCGATCTGCTGGTCAAGCGCGTCAAGCGCCTGGAGTCGCTCGAAGGCGTGGTGCCGGCCCGGGAGGTCGAGGCGGCCCGCGCCGAGCTGCTGGCCACCATCGGCCGGGAGCGCGCGGTGGCGCAGTCGGTCGGCGGGATGGAAACCATCGTGGCGCCGGCCAGCGGCGTCATCGCCAGCGCGTCGGTGCTCAATGGCCAGATGGTGGAATCGCGCGAGGTGCTGTTCGAGATCGTCGATCCGCAGCAGATGCTGGTCGAAGCACTGTCCACGGACGCTTCGCTGGCGCGCAGGATCAGCGCGGCGACGCTGCAGGACGTGCCGGATGTCGAGCTGACCCTGCTGGGCGGCGGGCGCAGCCTGCGCGACGGCGCACTGCCGCTCAACTTCCGGGCGCGCGGCGCCACGCTCGACCTTGCGGTCGGCCAGCCGGTGACCGTGCTCGCCAGGCTGGACACGACGGTCAAGGGCATCGCCTTGCCGGCCGCGGCGCTGGCCCGCAACCCGGCCAACGAAACCGTGGTGTGGATCAAGTCCGGCGCGCAGCGCTTCATCGCCCTGCCGGTCGAGGCGACCGCACTCGATGCGCGCACGGTCATCGTGACGAAAGGGCTCAGCCCGGACAACAGGGTCGTCGTCAGCGGCGCCTCCCTGATCAACCAGATCCGCTAGAGGGCGCATGTTCAACTACATTGTGCGTTTCAGCCTGCGCAACCGCCTGTTCGTGCTGGCGGCGGCGCTGCTGCTGATGGTGTACGGGACGACCACGGCCTGGCGTACGCCGGTGGACGTGTTCCCCGACCTGAACAAGCCCGTCGTCACCGTGCTGACCGAAGCGGGCGGCATGGCGCCGGAAGAGGTCGAGCAGCTGGTGTCGTTCCCGGTCGAGACGGCGCTCAACGGCATGCCCGGCGTCACGCGCGTGCGCTCGGTGTCGGGCGTGGGCCTGTCGATCGTGTATGCGGAGTTCGACTGGGGTACGGACGTGTACCGCAACCGCCAGCTCGTGTCCGAACGGATCGCCCTGGTGAGGGAACAGCTGCCCGGGGGCCTGGCTCCGATGATGGGGCCGGTGTCCTCGATCATGGGTGAGATCATGCTCATCGCGCTGCCGATCGACGTGGCGAAAACCGACCCGATGCAGGCGCGCGAGTATGCGGACTTCGTGCTGCGTCCGCGCCTGCTGTCGATTCCCGGCGTGTCGCAGGTGATCCCGATCGGCGGCGAGGTACGGCAATTGCGCGTCGAGCCGGACACGGCGCGCATGGCGCAGCTCGGCGTGTCGCTGGAGCAGGTCACCGGTGCGCTGCGCGGCTTCGCGGCCAACACCAGCGGCGGCTTCATCGACCTGAACAACCGCGAGTACCTGATCCGCAACCTGGGCCGCACCACGCGCCTGGATGACGTGCGCGGCCTGGCGGTCGCTTACCGCAACGGCATGCCGGTCCTGCTCGAACAGGTCGCCGACGTCGCCTTCGCGCCGGCCTTCAAGCGCGGGGACGCCGGCCTGAACGGCAAGCCGGCGGTGATCGTCAGCGTGCAGAAGCAGCCGGCGGGCGACACCGTGCGCCTGACCCGCGACATCGAGCTGGCGCTGGCGGAGCTCAGGCAAGGCCTGCCGGCCGGCATCTCCGCGCCGGTGGTCCTGTTCCGGCAGGCGAACTTCATCGACAACTCGATCGGCAACGTGGTCGAGGCCCTGCGCGACGGCGCCATCCTGGTGGCCATCGTGTTGTTCGCCTTCCTGCTCAGCGTGCGCACGACCCTGATTTCGCTGGTGGCCATCCCGCTGTCGCTGGCGATCACCGCGCTCGTCTTCCACCTGCTCGGCCAGTCGATCAACGTGATGACGCTGGGCGGCCTGGCGATCGCCGTGGGCGAACTGGTGGACGATGCGGTGGTGGACGTCGAGAACATCCTGCGGCGCCTGAAAGAGCGCGCCGAAAGCGGGCAGGCGGTGCTGGAAGTGATCTGGCGCGCATCGGTCGAGGTGCGCTCGGCCATCGTGTACGCCACCGCGATCGTGGTGCTGGTATTCATGCCGCTGTTCGCCTTGCCCGGCATCGAGGGACGCCTGTTCGCGCCGCTGGGCATCGCGTACATCGTCTCCATCCTGGCCTCGCTGCTGGTGTCGATGACCGTCACGCCGGTGCTGGCCTACTACCTGCTGCCGCGCATGAAGGAGCTGCACCGCGGCGATAGCCCGATCGTGCGCCGGCTCAAGTCCTGGGAGGCGCGGGCGCTGGCCTGGTCCTTCCCGCGCATCCGCGGCGTGCTGGCCGCGGCGCTGGTCGTGGTGGTGGCCGCAGCGGCATCGGTGCCGTTCTTTCCGCGCGCCTTCCTGCCAAGCTTTAACGAAGGCTCGCTGGTGATGGGCGTGACTTTCACGCCCGGCACCTCGCTCGCGGAAGCGAACCGCATGGGCGCGCTGGCCGAGACACTGGTCGCGCAGGTGCCCGAAGTGACCAAGGTCGGGCGCCGCACCGGCCGCGCCGAGCTGGACGAGCATGCCGAAGGCGTGCACTCGTCCGAGCTCGACATCGACCTGAAACCGTCCGGTCGCAGCCGCGAGGAGGTCATGGCGAGCATCCGCAACCAGCTGTCCGTGATCCCGGCATCGGTGGCGATCGGCCAGCCGATCTCGCACCGGCTCGACCACCTGCTGTCCGGCGTGCGGGCGCAGGTGGCGGTGAAGATCTACGGCGACGACCTCGATACCTTGCGCGGCCTGGCCGACGCTCTCCAGGGGCGCCTGGCCGGCGTGCCGGGACTGGTCGACCTGTCGGTGGAGCGCCAGGTCCTGATCCCGCAAGTGAAGGTGCGGGTCGACTACCGCAAGGCGGCCCAGCATGGCCTGGCCGCGGGCGACGTGCTGCAGGCGCTGCAGGCCCTGTCGGAAGGCACGCGCGTGACCCAGGTGATCGACGGCGCGCGCCGCTTCGACCTGGTGCTGCGCCTGCTTGACGCCGACCGCTCGCCGCAGGACCTGGGGCGCGTCATGCTCGCCAGCCCGGCCGGCCCGGTCCCGCTGTCGTCGGTTGCCACGGTGGAGGAGGGCGACGGCCCGAACCAGATCGGCCGCGAGAACGGCCGCCGCCGCATCGTGGTGTACGCGAACACCGACGGCTCGAACATGTCGCGCATCATCGACGACGTGCGCCAGACCGTGGCCGCGACCCGGCTGCCCGGCGGTTACTTCGTGAGCATCGAGGGCCAGTTCCAGGCCCAGGAGCAGGCGCAGCGGCTGATCGCCGGACTGTCGCTGGCTTCGCTCGTCCTGATTTTCCTGGTGCTGTATTCGCGCTACCGCTCGTCGGCCCTTGCGCTCGTCATCATGGGGAATATCCCGTTCGCGCTGGTGGGCAGCGTGGCGGCCATGTGGATCGCCGGTGTGTCGCTGTCGGTGGCCTCGATGGTCGGCTTCATCACCCTGGCCGGCATCGCGACGCGCAACGGCATCCTCAAGATCAGCCACTACATCAACCTGTGCAAGTTCGAGGGCGAAACCTTTGGATGGCCGATGATCGTGCGCGGCTCGCTCGAGCGCCTGACGCCCGTCTTGATGACGGCGCTGGTCGCGGCCTTCGCCCTGACCCCGCTGCTGCTGGCGGCCGACGCGCCCGGCAAGGAAATCCTGCATCCGGTCGCCGTCGTCATTTTTGGTGGCCTGGTCAGTTCCACGCTGCTCGATTCGCTGCTCACGCCGCTCATCTTCTGGAAGGTCGGGCGCCGTCCGCTGGAGCGGCTGCTGGCGGAGAAAGATGGCGAAGCATATTGATTGCCATGGGCCGGGTGGCGGGGGCCTTTTCAGTCCGCCAGGTATTGTTGGATCCGTTTCGGATGGACGGGCAGGGGCGTTGCCGCTATGATCACGCCGTTTTCCTTGTTGAAGCGTCAACCATGCAGCTTGCCAGCCCATTCTCCGTGTTCCTGTCCGCCGATCGCCGCATGCGCTGGCCTGTCCTTGCCGGGGCTTTCGCCCTGCTCGCGCTGGCCCTGATGGCCTGGCGCTGGGGCGGAACGGTCATGGATTCGCAGGCGTATTACGATACCGCGCGCTACCTGCGCGGCGAGATTCCCGCCAGCCAGCTGGTCGCGCCGTTCCCGTACCGGCTGCTGGTGCCGGCCATCGCGGCGATCATCCCGGGCGACCTGCGCAACGGCTTTGCAGCGCTGAACTGGGTGCTGGTCACGAGCGCAGCCTGCCTGATGTCGGCCGCCGTGCTGCGTGCCGGCCTCGGCCACCGGCGCGCCATCGCGGCCGGCCTCCTGATGATCGTTTCGTTGCCGACCTTCTGGTATGCGCCTTACCTGCTGGTGGACCCGGGCTCGGTTGCCGCACGCGCCGCCTTCGTGCTGGCGGTGCTGGCGGGCCAGCCGTGGCTTGCCGCGCTGGCAGGGCTGGTCGGGACCGCGGTGCGCGAAGAAAACATCCTGCTGCTCGTGTGGCTGGTCGCCATGCGCAGGATCGCCATCGTTCCCGGACTGGCTTTCCTTGCCGCCGCCGGCGCCTGGACCGTCGCCGTGCGCTGGTGGCTGATCACCGGACTGCCGGGCTACACCTGGGAGCCGAGCTGGTGGACCGTCAACCATGCACTGCGCGACGTCCGTTCGCTGCTGTCGATTGCCGGCACCGCCTTCCTGGTCGTGCCGCTGGCCGTGCTGGGCTGGCGCGCCGCGCCGCGCGCGCTGCGCAGCCTGGGGAGCCTGCTGTTCCTGATGGCCCTGCCGCCGCTGTACGCCGCGCTGTGCGTGCGCGTGGACGGCCGCATGATCTGGGGCCTGTATCCTTTCCTCGTGCCGATTGCCGTCTGCGTCGGCCTGCACCGCCCTCAGGCGGAGGGCGCGAAGCCGCATCGATGAACTTCCCTTGAAAGCAGTTTCGCCCGATGCCTTCCTGCTTGATATGAGCTTCATTTTTTGTTAATATTTTTTGCGAAGTGGGCATAGGAGTGCAGGAGAGTGGATCATGTTTGCCGCAACGGTTTCAGATTTTGTTGTGACATTCTTTTCCAAATTACTCTACGGTTCAATTCCGTCATGCATGGAGGTGCTTATGGTGAAATTCAAGTCTGCGGTCGAATGCTTGGTGCGTAAGTCAAACTCAGTTTTGTCTCATCTGGCAACTAAAACCGCTCTCCTTGCGCTGGGACTCTGGTGTCTTCCCCTGCAGCCCTATGCCCGCTTCTGTACCGCCAGCAGTCATCGCGACATGTCATAGTGCAGATGTTGCTATCAGCATGCTGCTCTTCTTCAGTTTTTCATACCTACCCTGACGTGCCTGATTCCATTGCCGAATTAACGGCCGATATGGCCGTGCCATGGTACGGCGATGGTTGTGTTACCGGGCGCATTCGGCGTATAGTCTCTTACCATTACTTTCATCCGTTGTCGGCTATACAAGCTCAACCATGAACCCACCAAGCTTCACGTCGCCACGCACCAGTGCCTGCCAGCAGGGCAGGGGCTTTGCCGCGTCCGTGGAGCGTGATTGCGCCGCCGTTTCCCGAGCGGTGCAGCAGTCGTCCCGCAACCTCGCCTGGCTCGTCCGGGCTCGGTGAGGATCAGCTGCACCCTGTTGTTCCGTCCTCCCGAGCCGCCTCCGCACCCGACCACCCGGCCGCTTTCGCGCGGCCGATACCGTGACAACGAACGCGCCCGCTTTCCATTTTCCGCTTTCGGCTGATTTGCGGGCAACATTCAGGAGTGAACAATGAAACCGACCATCCTCGTGTCCTGGCTGGACATGGACCGCCTCGACCGCATGCTCGATTCCGTGCCGGCATCGCAGCTCGCCGCGCGTGACGCGCTGCTCGACGAACTGGGCCGCGCCTCGCTGGCCGAGCCGTGGGAAATGCCGCCCGACGTGGTGACCATGAACTCGCGCGTGCGTTTTTCCTTCGACGGTTCCGAAGAAGAAGTCTTGATGACGCTGACCTACCCGAAGGACATGACCGGCGACCCCGAGCAACTGTCGATCATGACCCCGGTCGGCACCGCGCTGCTCGGCGTCAAGGTGGGCGACACGATCAGCTGGGCGCGGCCGGACGGCGCGATGTTCGAGCTCACCGTGCGCGGCATCGAGTACCAGCCGGAACGCGACGGGCAGTACCACCGCTAAGTCCCACCGTCCGAAAGTGGTGGCGAGTGCCAGGATTCAGATGCACTTGCCCCGCAGTTTCGCAATCGGGACGAAGGGCAGGGCCAGGATGCCGCTCAGGAAGAACGTGGGCTGGCGCTTCAGTCCCTCGCTGTGCAGGCAGTCGGGCACCTTCGCTTCCTTGAATTCCTGCGCAAATTTCTTGTACATGGCGCCTTCCAGCGTCGGGGTGTCGCCCACCAGCGGCGCGTCCTTCGTTTCCGCGAGCGTTGCCCGCACGGCATCCCGGATGGCCTTGTCGCGCAGCTCGACGCGCGGTGCGCTCGCCTGCGGTGCGGGGGCATCCGCCCATGCGGCGGCCGCCGCCAGCCCGGCCAGCAGGCCGAGGACGGGGCGGGCGGCGTTCACCGGCATTTCCCGCGCACCACCGCCGCAGCCCAGAACGGCAGGGCGGCCAGGCCGCCGAGCACGATCGGCCCGATCCGGGCCGGCTGGTGGCGCAGCGCGTCCGGGCCCAGGCAGCCAGGTAGCTTCGCTTCGTCCACCCGGCGCGAGAATTCGCGATACGGTTCCGCGCCCAATGCCTGCCCCGTGTTGCGCGACAAGGCCGGCTGCTCGGCCAGGGTGTCGCGCACGGCCTGTTCGATCACCTCGTCCGTCAGGCGCGCGCGCAGGGGCAGGGCATCCGGCGTCGCAGCCTGCACGGGTGTTTGCGCCGGTGCGCGCGGCGCCGGCTGGGCCGCGAAGGATGGCGGCAAAGGACAGGCGGCGATGCAGGCAAGGGCGGGATAGGCGAATCGGTTCATCGGCGGATACGGAGATGGCGGCACTGGCAAATGTACAGCAGTTGCATTATCGTTAGCAGGTTTGGACACTTAACATTCCCTTAACACCGCATTTCATGCGGACTGCATTTTCCCGCCATCGAAAGAGACCATGACGCGCTTGTCTGTTCACTCCTTTGCCCACCTGCTGGCCGCCGCTTTCCTTTTCCTGAACCTGGGCGGCGTCGCCCACGCCGACACCGACGCCGCCTTCACCAAGCAGGTCAATGCCTTCGTCGACGAATGGCACGACGACGCCGCCAACGCGCGCATGGCCTACTTCGACAAGATCGCCAAAGACGGCGTGTACATCGGCACCGACCGCACCGAACTGTGGCGTCGCGACGAGTTCAAGGCCTGGGCCAAGAAATACTTCGACCGGAAATCCGCGTGGAGCTTCAAGGCTACCCGCCGTAACGTATACGCATCCGGCGACAAGTCGCTGATCTGGTTCGACGAGCTGCTCGACACGCCGAACATGGGTCCGTGCATGGCGAGCGGCGTGATCCGCAAGACGGCGAAGGGTTTCGAGATCGTGCATTACCAGCTGTCGATGGCGGTGCCGAACGAGGTGGCGGACAAGGTCACCAGGCTGATCGCCGAGCACGAGAAAGCTGGCAAGTAATTCGCAGGCGTATGCAGGCGTATCATTAGCGGATGAAGCAACTGAATCAATCCTACATCGGCCGGTTCGCGCCGTCGCCGACCGGGCCGCTGCATGCGGGCTCGCTAGTGGCGGCGCTGGCCAGCTACCTCGACGCCAGGGCGCACCACGGGACCTGGCTGGTGCGCATCGAAGACATCGACGAGGGCCGCAGCGTGCCGGGCGCTGCGGAAGGCATCCTGGCGCTGCTCGATGCGCTCGGCATGCATGCCGACGGCGAAGTCGTCTGGCAGAGCAGCCGCAAGCACCTGTACCAGGCGGCTGCCGACCGTATCGCCGCGCATACCTATCCATGCGGCTGCAACCGGCGCGAGATCGCCGATTCGCGTCTCGGCGTCGCGCCCGACGGCGCGGCGATCTATCCCGGCACCTGCCGCCATGGCCTGCGCGAGGGACGCAGCATGCGCAGCCTGCGCCTGCGCGTGCCGGAACCGGGCTACGACGTGATCGGTTTCCATGACCGTTTCGCGGGCGAGGTGACGCAGCGCCTGAACGGTGAGTCCGGCGACTTCGTCCTGAAACGCGCCGACGGCTTCTGGGCCTACCAGCTGGCGGTGGTGGTGGACGACGCGGAGCAGGGCGTGACCGACGTCGTGCGTGGCGCTGACCTGCTCGATTCGACGCCGCGCCAGATCTTCCTGCAGCGGGTGCTCGGGGTGCCGACGCCGCGCTACCTGCACGTGCCGGTGGTGCGCAACGAGAACGGAGAGAAGCTGTCGAAGCAGACCGGCGCGCTGGCGGTGGCGCCGGGTGACGTGCAGTCCGACGACACTGCGGCGGTGGCCGCGCTGCTGCAGGCGGCCAGGTTCCTCGGGCTGCCGCTGGAGCAGGCGGCATCGCTGGACGCCTTCTGGCGCGCCGCGATACCGGCCTGGAGCCGGCTGCTGGCTGCCCGCGAGGGCGCCGGGCGCGGCTGACCCGTCACCTGACCGGGCTGGGACGGCGGCGCGACATGACGGCCAGTCCTGCGAGGCCGGCGGCCAGCATCCCCCACGTTGCCGGTTCCGGAATCGGCGCGGCCACGGCGAAGCCGCGGATCTCGCCGTTCGGATACTGGAGCGTGTGGATGTTGAGGTAGGCCTGGTTGCCGTTCATGGCGTCGAGCAGGGCCGCGCTGGCCGAGGCCGGCGTGCCGCCGAACGATGCCAGGAAGACCGGGTCGTACACGGCGGGGTCGGACAGGTCGAAGGTGCGGGTGTACTCGCCGGCCGTGACCTGCAGCGGGAAGTCCGGGAACACGACGGCCACCGGCGCCACACCGGTGAAGGCTTCGGTCGTGCAGCAATGGATGTGGGCGCCGATCGTGCCGCTCGTCAGGTCGCGGAACGGCACTTCGACCCGCAGCAGGGAACTGTCGACCTCGAACGTGGCGACGCTCGATCCGGGAGAGCCGTTGGGCGGCTGCTCGGCCGCGCCGGTGGCGGTGGCGCGGAAGATGTCCTCGGCCTGGGCCGAGGGGGCAAGCGTCAACGCCGATGTGGCCAGCGCAAGCGCGGTCAGTACTTTTTTCATGGCATACCTCCTGATTAGGAAAGAGTGCAAGCGGCACGCCCGACCTGGGCGTACTGATGAAAAAAGTAGCGCATCAATTCTGCACCGTCCACACCGTACGGCGGCTCAAAGTACCTTTGGAATGTGTCCTTCAGAACTAACGTGGACTGTTACTGCGGATTGCGCAGGATGGTGATGCCGCCGTCCGCTTCCAGGAAGGCGCACTTCATTTCCGGGCGCGGGCAGTCGTGCTCGCGCAGGGCTTCCTCGATGTCGCTCTGGGACAGCTTGCAGCGCCGGGTCACGTCGTCGAAGAAGACGCCGTCGCGTCCGATCAGGACCGCGCGCCCGTCGACGAGGTGCTCGAATCTGGTGTTGCGCACCGCTACGACCGCAATCAGGGACTTGAGCGCGACCAGGGTCGCCGCCACGATCAGGCCGCCCGCCAGCGATTCGTCACCTCCGGTGAGTCCGCTCGAGACGGCTTCGGACAGCAGCATCACGATCAGGAGATCGAAAGGCGTGAACTGCCCGACCGTGCGCCGTCCGGAGACCCGGACCATGACCAGCAGGGCGATGTAGATGATGACTCCGCGTACGACGAATTCCCACCAGGGAAGCTCCATATCGAACATATGACCTCCGCGCGCATGACACCGTTGAGCCAATTGTAATCAATCTGCCAACGCAGCGGCTTCAAGCGTGCGGATGCCCGGGCGGGCTTTTTTCCTGCCGCGCCTGCTCCGCTTCCCATGCGGCCAGCGCCTGCTCGTAGCGCTCGAGCGCCGCTTCGTAGAGGTCGAACACGCAGGGCGTGCAGCCGCTGCGGCAGCAGTCCTCGAGTTCGGGCTGCACCGGGGGCACGGGGCGTGGGCGGGGGATGGTCATTGCGCGTGTCCGGTCGTCACGTTCGGTTATCCCGCCCGTTTATCGCGATCCAGGATCTGCTCGCCGCCCAGCAGGCCCTTGGCATGCATCATCTGCGGCAGGCGCAGCATTTCCAGTTCGGACGGGGTGGGCATGGCGGGAACGTCGGGCGTGCTCATGGACCTAGAATAATTGATCCAGACCGGCAAGTCGAGCCGCTCCCGCCGTCGCCGGGAGCATGCCGATTAAGCGCCGCTGATCGGGCGCGCAAAAAGATAAGCGCAGCTTAATCTTCGCGACGATAGTGACGCAGCCGGAAGAGCGGTTCGGCCTGGCCTGTCACGCGCTCGCACACGCCGGTCAGCGTTTCGCCCTGGCGCAGCACATGGGTGACGCGCGTGCCGTCCGGCTTGCCTGCACAGGCTGCGTGCGCCTGCGCGGGCACCTCGGGCAGCGCCACCGCCGGCGGGGCGGGGGGCGCCGGTGGCCGCGGCATCGACGGCAAGGCGGGCGGGGCCGGCGGTGCGGATGGTGCGATCGATGCGTGGCGCTCGTGGAACGGCGCCGGCGGCGCGGGGGATGCGGGTGGCGCCGGTGGTGCCGGTGGTGCCGGTGGCGCGGGCGGCGGCGGGCAGTCGCCGCGCGCGCTCGTTTCGCATCGGTAGTGCACGCCGGCCTGCGCGGTCCCGGCGCCAAGGCCCGGCAGGGCAAGGTTGGCCAGCAGCGTGGCCAGCGCCAGCGTTGCGGCGCGTGTGGTCGTCTTCATGGTTTTCTCCTCCTGGCAGCGGCCCGCCTGCGGAAAGGGCGGGCCATGGGTGCATCCTGCATGCCAAATGTGGAGAAAACGTGGAGTCGGGCCAGGGCTAGATATCGCAGCGGTAGCCCACCCCGTAGATCGAACGGATCGCTTCCAGTCCCGGTGCGGCCGCCTCGATCTTGCGGCGCAGGTTCTTGATGTGGCTGTCGATGGCGCGGTCGGTCGCGTCCAGGCTGTCGGCGCGCGCCGCATCGAGCAGTTGCGCGCGCGAGAACACCTGGCCCGGCCGGCGCGCCAGCGCCGCCAGGATGGCGAATTCGCTCGGGGTCAGGTCGAGCAGGCGGCCGTGGATGCTGGCGCGCCGCGCCGCGCCGTCGACCGCGAGCGCGCGCACCGGCAGCGGCGGGCCGGCACGGCGCAGGATGGCCTTGATGCGCGCCATCAGTTCGCGCGGGCTGAACGGCTTGCACAAGTAGTCGTCGGCGCCCAGCTCGAGCCCCAGCAGGCGGTCGATTTCCTCGACCCGCGCCGTGACCATCACCACCGGCACCGCGCTGAAGCTGCGCAGTTCGCGGCACACCGAGAGGCCGTCCAGGCCGGGCAGCATCAGGTCGAGCACCACCAGTGCAGGCGGATCGGCGCGGATCGCTTCGAGCGCCCGGACGCCGTCGCCGAAGACGCTCGGCACGTAGCCGGCGGCGCGGGCGTAATCGGCCACCAGCGCGGCCAGCTCCGGCTCGTCCTCGACGATGAAGATGGATGGGCTCATGTGCGTTCTCCTGCCAGCGGCAGCGTGATGGTCACGCGCAGGCCACCCAGCGGCGAATGCGCGAAGGCGAGGGCGCCGCCCTGTGCGTCGAGGATGCGGCGGCACAGCGCGAGCCCGAGGCCGGCGCCCCCGTGGGCGCGGCTGCGCGACGCATCCACGCGGTAGAAACGCTCGGACAGGCGCGCCAGGGCTTCTTCCGGCACGCCCGGCGCGCTGTCGTCGATGACGAGGTGCAGCTGCTGCGTATCGGCATGCGCGTGCAGCGCGATGCGGCCGCCCGGCGCTGTGTAGCGCAGGCTGTTCTCGAACAGGTTGTCGAGCACCTGGCGCAGGCGGTCGGCATCGCCCAGGACCATGCGCTGCCGCGGCGCCGGGCCGAGTTCGAGCGCCAGCCCGGCCGCCTGCAGGCGCGCGCCGGCGGCCTGCGCGTGGGCGGCGGCAAGCTGCCACAGGTCGAGCGGCGCCGTCCTGCATTCCAGGGCGCCCACGTCGGCGCGGGCCAGCGCATACAGTTCGTCGATCAGCTTGTTCAGCGCCAGCACCTGGCGGTGCATGGCGTCGATCGTGTCGGGGGTGGCGCTGCGCACGCCGTCCTGCAGCGCCTCGAGCTGCGCGCGCAGCACCGCCAGCGGCGTGCGCAGCTCGTGCGAGGTGTCGGCGACCCACTGGCGGCGCGCATCCTCGGCGCTTTCCAGCTGCCGGGCCAGGGCATTGAAGTGGCGCGCCAGGTCGCCCAGTTCGTCGCTGCGCGTGGCCGGGAGGCGCACGTCGTAGCGCCCCCCCGCCAGTGCCGCGGCGCCGTCCGCCAGGCGCCCGATCGGCAGGCGGAAGTGGCGCGCCAGCAGCACGGCGGCCAGCGCGCTCAGGACGACGGCGGCCGCGACGATCAGCCACAGGCTGCTGTGCAGCCCGCCGAGGAAGGCCAGGGCCATGGCGTCGCTGGGCCGGGAACTGGGCAGGACGCCGAGGAAGCCGACGGTGCGGCCGTCCACGGCAAGGGGACGGTCGACCAGCGGCAGCATGCCGGGAACGCGGCCGGCAAGGTAGCGGCGCCCGGCATCGAGCAGGGTGACGCGCTGGTGCAGGTCGTGGGCCACCCCGTCGGCAGGCGCGGCATCGACGCGCGGAGCGGGCAGCGGCATTGCCGGCGGAGCCGGTGGTGCCGGTGGTGCAGACGGGACCGGCGGTACGGGCGGCACGGCGGAGATGGCGGTGCTAAGGGCAGCGGGCGCGGCGGGCGCGAGGGCCGCCTTGGCCGGTGCCGCCCTGGCTGCCGGCGCCGGTGGCGCGGGCGGGGCCGGCACGGCCATCCTGCGCTGTTCGCGTTCGTCCTGCAGGCGCGCCAGTTCGGCGGCGATCCAGCCGTGCCGCGCGTCGCCCTCCGGCAGGAAGGTCCAGTCGCCCTGGGCGCGATAGCGCGCCGCGAGCGCCCCGGACAGCTCGTCCAGGCGGTCCAGCTCGATGCCGACGGCATAGTCGCCGAAGCCGGCCAGCACGTTCTCGCGCAGCAGGTACACCGCGCTGGCCACCACCGCCAGGATGGCCAGCAGGACGGAGAAGAACAGCCGGTGGCCGATTGAAATTTTCACCATGTCGGGTCAGCGTCGGACTACATCGATCGAGATAAAACGTTCCATCAAGTGGAAATGAACGTTCATACTATTCTACGCAGTGGCAAAAAGACAAAATATTTAATTGATAATTTCTTTCGATCTGCCAGACAAGCCGCGTGGCTCGCCAAGGCATTATCCTACAGGGGCACTGCCGGTTTTGGGTGGCCTGCCGTGCCCGCCGTGGATAGGATGGGCCTGTCTCAGCCACTTCCGGCTGGTCCTTCAGCAATGAAGAAAGCGATGAACAGGAGGCAACTATGGCATCGAACAACCAAGGCGGCAACCGCGGCGGCAATCAAGGCGGTAACAACCAGAGCGACACCAGCAACCGCGGTTTCGCATCGATGGACCCGCAGCGCCAGCGTGAAATTGCCAGCGAAGGCGGACGTGCAGCCCACGCATCGGGCAATGCCCATGAATTCACTTCGGAAGAAGCGCGCCGTGCCGGCTCGATGAGCCACAAGAACGACGGCAACCAGCAAAGCGGCGGCCAGGGCGGCAACCAGCAGAGCGGCGGCCGCGGCGGCAACCAGGGCGGCGGCAACCAGGCCAGCGGTGGCGTGCAGGGCGGCTCGCCGGAGCAGCATGCCAAGGCAGGCTCGCAGAGCCGCAAGAACGCCAAGGGCTGACCGCCAGGTCGGCTAACCGTCTGCCGGATGATCGTTTTACGTACGCACGACGCGTAGTGAAGCGTGGACCGGCAGGCCGGGCAGGCACCGGCCGCTGGCGCCCCCGGGCGTTTGCCGCCGGTGTTTTTCGTTCAGCGCTTCAGTACACGTCGCGCCGGTAGCGACCCTCTGCCGCGAGCGCGTCGAGCGCCTGCGCGCCGAGCACCTCGGCCAGCGCCGCATGCACGCCGCCGGCCATTCCCTGCAGGCTGCCGCACACGTAGATCGCGGCGCCGCGCGCCATCCATTCCCGCAGCTCGTCCGCCTGCTCCTGCACCAGGTGCTGCACGTAGCGTGCGCTCGACTGGTCGCGCGAGAAGGCGAGGTCGAGCCTGGCCAGGCCGCCATTGGCCAGCCAGCCCTGCAGCTCTTCGCGGCACAGGAAGTCGTGCGCGGCATTGCGCTCGCCGAACAGCAGCCAGTTGTCGCCGCGGCCGGCATCGATGCGGGACTTGAGCAGCGCGCGCAAGCCCGCGAGGCCGCTGCCGTTGCCGATGGCGACCAGGGGCCGCGCCGCGTTGCCGTTGAGCCGGAAGCGCTGGTGCGCACGCACCCGCAGGCGGATCACGTCGCCTGATTCCGTGCCCGCCGTCGCGCCTTCGCACAGCCAGCCGGAGGCCGCGCCCAGGCTGCCGTCCGCGCGCCGCTGCAGGCGCACCATCAGCTGCAGGCTGCCCTCGTGCGGCAGCGAGGCAATCGAATATTCGCGTGGATGATCGGGGTCGCCCGGCGCGCTCACCTGCGCCAGGTCGCCCGCTTCCCACGCCGGCAGCGCGCCGTCGCATGGCGCCAGCGCGATGCGGTAGAGCGGGGCGCCCGCGCTGCCGGGGTTGGCCAGCTGGCGGCTGGCGATGCGCCAGTCGCCGTAGGCCGGCGCTTCCCAGTCCGGCGTATCGCTGGTGCCGGCCAGGCGGCCGATGTGGTGCTGCCATTCGGACAGCGCCTGCGGGCTGCCGCGGTCGACGTCGATGCGCCCGAACAGCGGCGTGGCGCCGTGCGCGGCCAGCCAGCCGTCGAGCGCGCGGCCGAAGCCGCAGTAGTTCGTGTAGCTGCTGTCGCCCAGCGCCAGCACCGCGTAGTGCAGGTGAGAGAGACCGGAGGAGCCGGAGCGGCCGTCCGTGGTCCCGCCCTGCATCACCCGGTCGACAAAGTGCGCGCCGGTATCGGGCGCATCGCCTTCGCCATAGGTGCTGGCGATGAAGAGGATCCGGGACGCAGCCGCCAGGGCAGCCGCGTCGAGCGCCGACATGCACACCGCGCGCGCGGACAGGCCGCCGGTCGCCAGGGTGGCGGCGGTGCGCTCGGCCAGGTATTCGGCGTTGCCGGTCTGGCTGGCATACGCCACCAGCCAGTCGGCGCTGCCCGCCGGCCCGGCCCTGCGCGCGGCGCGGGCGCGCAGGATCGCCACGCACATCGCCAGGTAGCCGCCGGAGAGCGCCAGCGCGCTGCCCCAGCGCAGCGGTTCGGTGGTCAGGATCGTCGTCAGCATGCCGGCATCACTGGAGCAGCTCGCGCCAGGCGGCGGTGCTGGTCTCGACCAGCCCGCCCGCCCGGCGTACCAGGAAGCGGGCCGCGATGCCGCGCGCGTCGGCGAACGCGAGGCCGGGCTCCACGCCCATCACGGTGAGCGCGGTGGACAGCGCGTCGGCCGCCATGCAGGTAGGCGCCACGACCGTGGCCGAGGCGACGTCGTTGGCGATCGGCTGGCCGGTGCGCGGGTCGAGCGTGTGCGAGGCGCGGCGCTGGCCATGGTGGAAGTACCTGCGGTAGTCGCCCGAGGTGGCGACCGCGAGCCCGTGCAGGGCGACGATGGCCTGTTTGCACTGGCTGCCGGCATCGGGCACGCCCTCGATCTCGACCCACCAGGGCTCGCCGCCGGGCTTGACGCCGGCGCCGCGCAGTTCGCCGCCGACCTCGACGAGGTAATGCCGGATGCCGAGTCGTGCGAGGCAGTGGCCGAGGCGGTCCACCGCATGGCCCTTGGCCACCGAGGACAGGTCGAGTACGGCGCCGCCCGGCTGCAGCAGGCGGCGGCCCGCGCGGTCGAGCTGCGGCGTGGCCGTCGCGCGCCGGGCCATCGCCGCGGCGACGTCCTGCGCCGAGGGCGCGTAGAAACCGGCCTGGTCGTAGCGTCCCTGCGCGCCGAAACCCCACAGGTCGACCAGCGCGCCGGCGGCCGGGTCGTAGGCGCCGCCCGTGTCTTCATGGACCTGCAGCGCGAAGTCGATGACGTCGAAGAACTGCGGCGGCAGCGCATGCCAGCTGCCGGCCGGGGCGCGGTTGTAGCGCGCCAGCAGCGAGTCCTGTTCCCAGTGGCTCATCTGCGCGACGATCTCGTCGAGCTCGCGCTGCAGCAGCGCGTCGAGGTCGGCGCCGGTCCCTGCGGGGACCACCATCCGGGCCGACCAGCTCGTACCCATGGAATGGCCGGCCGCCGTGCACAGCGCGCTGCCCGGAGGCGGCAGGGCCAGGTCGATCTCGAGCGGAACCAGGACGTCGCGCATGCTGCGTGCCGGCCCTTACTGCGGCAGCACTTCGAAGGTCGCCGCGTAGGTGTAGCGCTTGGCGCCCGGCTGCGGCTGGCCGCTGCGCTCGCCGTGCGGCACGGCGGCGCTGAGGTAGTACATGTTCGGCGCCGACACGGTGAAGCTGGCTTCGCCCTTGGCGTCGGTGGTCACGCGCTGTTCGCCCGAGGCGCTGCGGTACTTGGCGGTGCCCGGCACCACGCTGAACGGCAGCTGGGCCGCCGGCTGGCCGTTGAGCTGGAAGCGTACGCGGATCGGCTCGCCGACGCGCAGGTCGGACGGGTGGGTGACGGGAATCAGTTCGAGCCCGACACCGCTCGGTTTCAGGGCGGTCTCGTTCATCTTGTTGGCCGAGACAAAGGTTTCCAGGCGCGTGTGAACGTTCGTGCTCTGCACCTCGGTGGCGCCGGCCGGGACCTGCACGGCCGGGCTGCCCTGGGCGCCGCGGAAGCGCTTGGTTTCGCCATTGAGCTTGTAGCTGCCGATCACATTGTTGTTGACGATCGAGAGGCGGTAGGTGCCATCCTTCGGCAGGCGCAGGTCGAGGGTGCTGCGGAACTTGCCCAGCACCGCGCCCTCGGCCTTGGTGGTCACGCCGTCCGGATCGGTGACCATCAGGTTGTCCAGGCGCAGCGGGACGTAGTTGAACTCGAACAGCTGGTTCGAGATCCCCGCGTCGAGGGTGAGCCAGGCTTCCTTGGCATCGATCATGGTGCTGTTCGGCAGCAGCCAGGCGTCGTGCGCCTGGGCCGTCATCGACATGCCGGAGAAAATCAGGCCGAGTGCGACGGCCTTGGTGAGACGAGGTGCTTGCATGGTGTTCTCCTGTTGTGTTGTTCGTTATTGGATCTGGAGCGACACGGCGCCCAGTTCGTCCTTGCCCGCGGCACTGGCGCTCGCCTTGCCCTTGCCCGCCCAGTTGAACGGCAGCTTGACCACTTCCCGTCCGCCCGATTCGCGCGAGGCTTCGACCACCAGCGTGTAGTCGCCCGCCGGAAGCTTGTCCAGCCCGCTGCGCGCGGCGTCGAACTTCATCGTATGGGTACCCGGCGCGCGGGTTGCGCCGCTGACGCCGTCGATCGGCATGCTGGCCTCGCGCCCTGCCTTGCGCCACCAGGTGCGCAGGTCCTTCAGCCACTTCTCGCCTTCGCGGTTCTTCATCTTGACGTCGTACAGCACGGCCAGGTTGGCGGCCACGCTCTGGTCGGCGCGCTCGAGCCAGATCGCGACATACGGCTTGTGGTATTCGGCGACGTTCAGGCGCGGCAGCTCGAACTTGACGGACAGGTCGGCGCCCATGGCCCAGCTGGATGCCAGCGGCAGGGTCAGGGCAAGCGAGTGGGACAGTTTCATCAGGTAGCCTTATAAATGAACGTGAAATATCAGCTGAACAAATAATTAGTGGACAAAGAGCAGGGCGATCACCGCCGGCAGCACGATGCCCAAGCCGATCACCGGCCAGGTCGACGGCCGGTTGGCCGCGTGGTACTTCAGGATCAGGAAACCGGTAATGCAGAACACGACGCAGGCAATGGCGAAGATGTCGATGAACCAGCTCCACACGGGGCCGGTATTGCGGCCCTTGTGCATGTCGTTGAGCCAGGAAATCCAGCCGCGGTCGGTCCGCTCGTATTCGGCCGAGCCGTCCACCGCGATGCGCAGCCAGGCATCGCCGCCGGGGCGGGGCAGGGCAATATAGGCGTCGTCCTCGCTCCACTCGGCGCGCTTGCCGCGCACCTCGACCGGGAAGGCGCCGTTGGCCCAGTCCGCCAGTTCGCTCGGCAGCGGGACCTCGGCGTCCACGTGCTCGAGCGCATATTGCTCGAGCTGGGCGCGCAGCGGTTCCGGCAGCGTCGCCTTCAGGCGCGTCACTTCCGGCTTGGCCTCGATCTGGGCCGCGTGATTCAGCGTAAAACCCGTGAAACTGAACAGCAGCATGGCCATCAAACAGATGGCGGAACTGATCCAGTGCCATTGGTGCAGCTGCCTCAGGTAGCCGGCGCGGCGGGCGCCCGGCAGGGCGGGGGCGGCTGCCGGGGCGGGGCCGGCGGCGGGCGGCGCAGGGGTTGGGGAGGCGGGTCCGGTTGGGCTCATCAGCAAATGATAACGATTATCATTTACGCGGTCAACTGCGCGATGTTGCTTTACAAATTGAAATAAATAAATTCTGGCCGCAGGGTCTGCCTTGCATGAGCGCTTGCGTTACAATAATGTGCGCTAATTGGCAAAATGTTTGCTGTAGCGCAAGTAATGGCTGTCCAGAATTCGTCCTTCCCCCACAACTTGATGTAGTAAGTGCGATCCGCTAACCGGTCAGGCCGTGTCGCGGAAGGTTAACTAACCCGCCCCATACTCGCGAAGCGCGAAGAAAGGTGAGCAAGAATGATGCAACAACAGAAAGCCAACTCCTACCTGTTCGGCGGTAATGCGCCGTACGTGGAAGAGTTGTACGAGGCCTACCTGAACAATCCGGGTTCGGTCCCGGACAACTGGCGCGCTTACTTCGACCAGATGCAGAACGTGCCCGCGGTCGACGGCAGCACCCGCCCGGACGTGGTCCACTCGTCCGTCATCGCCTCGTTCGCGGAACGCGCGAAGCAGGGCCCGATCCGCACCGTCAGCGCCACGCAGGACCCGGAAATGGGCCGCAAGCGCGTCGCCGTCACCCAGCTGATCGCCGCCTACCGCTATCTCGGCTCGCGCTGGGCCAACCTCGATCCGCTGCAGCGCCAGGAACGTCCGCCGCTGCCGGAACTCGATCCGGCCTTCTACGGCTTCACCGAAGCGGACCTCGACACCGTCTTCAACATCAGCAATACCTATTTCGGTAAGGAAACCGCGCCGCTGCGCGACATCCTGAACATGCTGCGCGACACCTACTGCCGTTCGATTGGTGCCGAGTTCATGTACATCAGCGACCCGACCGAAAAGCGCTGGCTGCAGGAGCGCCTGGAGTCGATCCGCTCGACCCCGACTTTCACCGGCGAAAAGAAAAAGCACATCCTCGAGCGCCTGACCGCGGCCGAAGGCCTGGAGCGCTACCTCCACACCAAGTACGTCGGCGCCAAGCGTTTCTCGCTGGAAGGCGGCGAATCCTTCATCGCCTCGATCGACGAAGTGATCCAGCGCGCCGGTGAAAAGGGCGTGCAGGAAATCGTCATCGGCATGGCCCACCGCGGCCGCCTGAACGTGCTGGTCAACACCCTGGGCAAGAGCCCGGCCGACCTGTTCGAAGAATTCGAAGGCAAGCACGCCGACGACCTGCCGGCAGGCGACGTGAAATACCACCAGGGCTTCTCGAGCGACATCTCGACCCCGGGCGGCCCGGTCCACCTGTCGCTGGCCTTCAATCCTTCTCACCTCGAGATCGTCAACCCGGTCGTCGAAGGTTCGGTCAAGGCGCGCATGGATCGCCGCGGCGACCGCCAGGGCAAGCAGGTGCTGCCGATCCTGGTGCACGGCGACGCAGCCTTCGCCGGCCAGGGCGTGGTCATGGAAACCCTGAACCTGGCCCAGACCCGCGGCTACGGCACCGGCGGTACCGTCCACATCGTCATCAACAACCAGATCGGCTTCACCACCTCGGACCCGCGCGACGCCCGTTCGACCATCTACTGCTCGGACGTCGTCAAGATGATCGAAGCACCGGTGCTGCACGTGAACGCCGACGATCCGGAAGCGGTCGTGCTGGCCTCGCAGATCGCGATGGACTACCGCACCGAATTCGGCAAGGACGTGGTCGTGGACATCGTCTGCTACCGCAAGCTGGGCCACAACGAGCAGGACACTCCGGCGCTCACCCAGCCGCTGATGTACAAGAAGATCGCCAAGCACCCGGGCACCCGCAAGCTGTACGCGGAAAAGCTGGCTGCGCAGGGCACCGTGCCGCCGGAAACCGGTGACCAGCTGGTCGCCGAGTACCGCGCCGCCATGGACGCCGGCAAGCACACCGTCGATCCGGTGCTGACCGACTTCAAGAACAAGTACGCCGTCGACTGGGCGCCGTTCCTGAACAAGAAGTGGACCGATGCCTGCGACACCGCCGTGCCGCTGACCGAGCTGAAGCGCCTGGCCGAACGCATCACCAAGGTGCCGGAAGGCTTCAAGCCGCACTCGCTGGTCGAGAAGGTCCTGAACGACCGCGCCGCCATGGGCCGCGGCGAGATCAACCTCGACTGGGGCATGGGCGAGCACCTGGCCTTCGCGACGCTGCTGGCTTCGGGCTATCCGGTTCGCCTGTCGGGCCAGGACGCCGGCCGCGGCACCTTCGTGCACCGCCACGCCGTGCTGCACGACCAGAACCGCGAGCGCTGGGACCAGGGCATCTACCTGCCGCTGGCCAACGTGTCGGACAACCAGGCCAACTTCACCGTGATCGACTCGGTGCTGTCGGAAGAAGCGGTGCTCGGCTTCGAGTACGGCTACTCGACCGCCGAACCGAACACGCTGACCATCTGGGAAGCCCAGTTCGGCGACTTCGTCAACGGCGCCCAGGTCGTCATCGACCAGTTCATCGCTTCGGGTGAAGCGAAGTGGGGCCGCGCCTCGGGCCTGACCATGATGCTGCCGCACGGCTACGAAGGCCAGGGTCCGGAGCACTCGTCGGCACGCATCGAGCGCTTCCTGCAACTGTGCGCCGACAACAACATGCAAGTGGTGCAGCCGACCACGGCCGCCCAGATCTTCCACCTGCTGCGCCGCCAGATGGTGCGCCAGTTCCGCAAGCCGCTGGTGATCTTCACGCCGAAGTCGCTGCTGCGTAACAAGGACGCCGGCTCGCCGCTGCTTGACCTGGCCAAGGGCGGCTTCCAGACCGTCATCGGCGAATGCGACGACAAGATCGACGCGGGCAAGGTCAAGCGCGTGCAGGTCTGCTCGGGCAAGGTCTACTACGACCTGGTCAACACCCGCAAGGCCCGTGGCGTCAGCGATGTCGCGATCATCCGTATCGAACAGATGTACCCGTTCCCGCACAAGTCGTTCGCGGCCGAACTGAAGAAGTTCCCGAACGCGACCGAGGTGGTGTGGGTGCAGGACGAGCCGCAGAACCAGGGTCCGTGGTTCCAGATCCAGCACAACATCTTCGAAAGCATGGAAGAAAACCAGCGCCTGGCATATGCCGGCCGCGCCGCTTCCTCGTCGCCTGCGGTCGGCTATGCCGACAAGCACGTGGCGCAGCAGAAGGAACTGCTGGAAACCGCGTTCTCGAAACTGAAGGGTTTCATCCTGACGAAATAAACACGAAGCCCCCGGCGCGTCCATCGCCCGGGGGCGTTTGCATACAGAATAATCAACGGAGTTACATCAACATGGCACAAATCGAAGTCAAGGTCCCCCAACTGTCGGAATCGGTCGCTGAAGCAACCCTCCTGTCCTGGCACAAGAAAGTCGGCGAGTCGGTTGACCGCGACGAAAACATGATCGACATCGAGACCGACAAGGTGGTCCTGGAACTGCCGGCCCCATCGGCTGGCGTGATCGTGCAGCTGATCAAGGCCGACGGCGCCACCGTCGTCTCGGGCGAGACCATCGCGATCATCGATACCGAAGCCTCCGCACAGACCAGCCCGCTGGCAGTGAAGGCGATCCCATCGGCCGCCCCGAACGCGCCGATCGAAGCGCCAAGCGCCGCACCGGCTGCAGCCGCCACCGGTTCGAAGGGCGACGTCGCCATGCCTGCCGCCGCCAAGATCCTGGCCGACAACAACATGAGCGCCCAGGATGCCACCGGCACCGGCCGCGACGGCCGCGTGACCAAGGGCGATGCCCTGGCCGCTGTCGCCAACAAGCCTGCACAAGCCGCCGCTCCTGCTCCTGCCGCCGCCAAGCCGGCGCTGCAGCAAGTGGCCGTACCAAGCGCGAACCTGGGCGACCGTCCGGAAGAGCGCGTGCCGATGAGCCGCCTGCGCGCCCGTATCGCCGAGCGCCTGCTGCAGTCGCAGCAGACCAACGCCATCCTGACCACGTTCAACGAAGTGAACATGGCGCCGGTCATGGAACTGCGCAACAAGTACAAGGACAAGTTCGAGAAAGAGCACGGCGTCAAGCTGGGCTTCATGTCCTTCTTCGTCAAGGCCGCCGTCGCCGCCCTGAAGAAGTACCCGATCCTGAACGCCTCGGTCGACGGTAACGACATCGTCTACCACGGCTACTTCGACATCGGTATCGCCGTCGGTTCGCCGCGCGGCCTGGTGGTGCCGATCCTGCGCAACGCCGACCAGATGTCGATCGCCGAGATCGAGAAGAAGATCGGCGAGTTCGGCCAGAAGGCAAAAGACGGCAAGCTGACCCTGGAAGACCTGTCGGGCGGTACCTTCTCGATCTCGAACGGCGGCGTGTTCGGCTCGATGCTGTCGACCCCGATCATCAACCCGCCGCAGTCGGCCATCCTGGGCGTGCACGCGACCAAGGACCGCGCCGTCGTGGAAAACGGCCAGATCGTCATCCGTCCGATGAACTACCTGGCGATGTCGTACGACCACCGTATCATCGACGGCCGCGAAGCCGTGCTGGGCCTGGTGGCGATGAAGGACGCGCTGGAAGATCCGGCACGCCTGCTGCTCGACCTGTAATCGGCAGCACACAGTGCAGTGCGGGCATGCCGCCGATGCGCATGCCCGCTGACACGGCAGTACACGGACCCGCCCGCTCGCGGCGCGCGGTCCACCAACACCAGGAGGATTGCCATGATCTCCGATGAAATCCGGCGCTTGCACGAGTTGCACCAGGCCGGGGCGCTGAGCGACGCCGAATTCGAGCAGGCCAAGGCGAAGGTCCTGGCCTCGGAGCAGGTCAACCTGAACAAGGGTACCGGCGGCTACGAGCGCCAGGTCGGCGGCTTCGAGGCGCGACTGCGCACGCTGCGCCGTTCGCGCACCGATCGCTGGCTCGGCGGCGTCTGCAGCGGGCTGGGCGTGACCTTCGGCATGGATGCCTGGGTCTGGCGCCTGATCTTTGCCCTGTTGACCATCATGACCTCGGGCATTGGCGCGGTGGTGTATCTGCTGTTGTGGATCTTTGTCCCAGAAGAATAAATAAGGAAGCTATTCATGAGTAACGAGAAACAATTTGACGTCGTCGTGATCGGCGGCGGCCCTGGCGGCTACATCGCCGCCATCCGTGCAGCACAGCTGGGCTTCAAGACCGCCTGCATCGACGAGTGGAGCAACGCGGCCGGCAAGCCGGCCCCGGGCGGCACCTGCACCAACGTCGGCTGCATCCCGTCGAAGGCGCTGCTGCAGTCGTCGGAGCACTTCGAGCACGCCGGCCACGCCTTCGGCGAGCACGGCATCAAGGTCTCGGGCCTGGAGCTCGACCTGCCGACCATGCTCAAGCGTAAGGACACCATCGTCAAGCAGAACAACGACGGCATCCTGTTCCTGTTCAAGAAGAACAAGGTCAGCTTCTTCCACGGCCGCGGCGCGTTCGCCGGCAAGACGGACGAAGGCTACACCATCAACGTGAGCGGCCCGACCACGGACACCCTCACCGCCAAGAACGTGATCGTCGCCACCGGTTCGAACGCACGCCAGCTGCCGGGCGCGGAGTTCGACGAGAAGCTGATCCTGTCGAACGCCGGCGCACTGGCGATCGAAGCCGTACCTGGCAAGCTGGGCGTGATCGGCGCCGGCGTCATCGGCCTGGAAATGGGTTCGGTGTGGCGCCGCGTCGGTGCCGAAGTCACCGTGCTGGAAGGCCTGCCGACCTTCCTGGGCGCCGTGGACGAGCAGATCGCCAAGGAAGCGCACAAGCTGTTCACCAAGCAGGGCTTGAGAATCAACCTGGGCTGCAAGATCGGTGCGATCACCAAGGGCGAGAACGACGTCACCGTCGAATACGCCGACTCGACCGGCGCCGAGCAGAAGGCCACCTTCGACCGCCTGATCATCTCGATCGGCCGCGTGCCGAACACCAATGGCCTCGGTATCGAGACCGTCGGCCTGCAACTCGACGAGCGCGGTTTCGTGGTGGTGGACGACGAGTGCCGCACCAGCCTGCCGGGCGTGTGGGCAGTCGGCGACGTCGTGCGCGGCCCGATGCTGGCGCACAAGGCGGAAGAAGAGGGCGTCGCGGTTGCCGAGCGCATCGCCGGCCAGCACGGTCACGTCAACTTCAACACCATCCCGTGGGTCATCTACACCTCGCCGGAAATCGCCTGGGTCGGCAAGACCGAGCAGCAGCTCAAGGCCGAAGGCGTGGCCTACAAGGCCGGCACCTTCCCGTTCATGGCCAACGGCCGTGCGCGCGCGCTGGGCGATACCTCGGGCATGGTGAAGTTCCTGGCCGACGCGACCACCGACGAGATCCTGGGCGTGCACATCGTCGGCCCGGTGGCCTCCGAGCTGATCTCGGAAGCCGTCGTCGCGATGGAGTTCAAGGCATCGTCGGAAGACATCGCCCGCATCTGCCACGCGCACCCGTCGCTGTCGGAAGCCGTCAAGGAAGCCGCGCTGGCGGTGGACAAGCGTTCGCTGAACTTCTAAGCAATCCAGGCGTTTCGCCTTTGTAGGGTGGGCGGCTCTGCCGCCCGCGCGTTCAAATCACGTTTCATGGCCCGCTCCGTGGCTTTCATACGCTGCTTGAACGCGTGGGCGGGAGACCCGCCCACCCTACGTTAACAGCGCCACATGCACGCGCATCAGTACCTGCCCGTGCCACGTAAGATCATCATCATGAACGTCCAAGAGTATTACCAGCACGCGCTGACCGAGCGCGGTTTCAAGTCCGATCCGGCCCAGGCCGCCGCGGTGGCCAGGTTGCAGCAGGCGTACGACGACTGGGTCCACTACAAGGCCCAGCGGTCGTCCGCTTTCAAGCGCCTCATCAACCGTCCGGACGTGCCGAAAGGCGTGTACATGTGGGGCGGGGTGGGGCGCGGCAAGTCCTTCCTGATGGACTCCTTCTATTCGGTGGTGCCGGTGGTGCGCAAGACGCGCCTGCACTTCCACGAGTTCATGCGCGCGGTCCACCACCAACTGGACGAGCTCAAGGGCGTGGCCGATCCGCTCGACGAAGTGGCCAAGCGCATCGCCAGGAAATACCGCCTGATCTGCTTCGACGAATTCCACGTCTCGGACATCGCCGACGCGATGATCCTGTACAACCTGCTCAAGGCCCTGTTCGACAACGGCGTGAGCTTCGTGATGACCTCGAACTACGAGCCGTCCACGCTGTATCCCGACGGGCTGCACCGCGACCGCATGCTGCCGACCATCGCGCTGCTGCAGGAAAAGCTCGACATCCTGAACGTCGACGCCGGCAACGACTACCGCAAGCGCGCGCTGGAGCAGGTGCAGGCCTACTACATGCCGCTCAATGCGGCGTCCGACCAGCTGCTGCGCGACGCGTACGCCAAGGTGGCGGATACCGCGGACGAGAGCCCGATCGTGCACATCGAGAACCGCGAGATCCGTGCGCTGCGCCGTGCCGGCGGGGTGATCTGGTTCGATTTCGCCACCCTGTGCGGCGGGCCGCGTTCCCAGAACGACTACCTGGAACTGGCCTCGCGCTTCCACACCGTGATCCTCTCGGGCATTCCGGCGATGTCGGCGGCGCAGTCGTCGGAAGCGCGCCGCTTCACCTGGCTCATCGACGTGTTCTACGACCACAAGGTCAAGCTGATCATGTCGGCGGCGGTGGAGCCGGAAGCGCTGTACACGCAAGGCATGCTCGCGAACGAATTCCACCGGACCGTGTCGCGTATCATTGAAATGCAGTCGCGCGAGTATATGCTTGCCGAGCGCCGCGGTGCCGCGGACGCCATCGCCTGAACGAAAGGACATCCATGACGAGTCATCCAGCATTGCGCGCCTTGTTCGCGGCGGCAGCAGCCCTTGCTCTGGGCGCCTGCTCGACGGTCGAGCCGGGTCCGGCCGTCGTCGCGGTCGATCCGACCACGTCGGTGGCCCAGGCCGACGAGCGCCTCGCCGCAGTGGCGCGCGAACGCGCCGCCATCGAAGCGCGCTTTGCCGAGCGCGAGGCCGAGTGCTACGAGAAATTCTTCGTCAACCACTGCCTCGATGAAGCCAAGGAGCGGCGCAGGGTGGCACTGGCCGCCCAGCGCAACATCGAGATCGAAGCCGAGCGCTTCAAGCGTCGCCTGAAGGTCGAGGAGCGCGACCGCGAGATCGCGGCTGCGGAAGCCGAATACAGGGCGGAAGAGGCGCGCCTGGCGGCCGAGCCGCCGCCACCGCCGCGCGAGACCACGGCGCTGCCGCCGCCGAAGCCGTCACCGGCCGCATCGCGCATCGCGCGCCGTAACGCCAAGGCGAAGGAAGAAGCGGCGCGCGCGCCGGAGGAGGCCGCGAAGGCGGCAGCGAACGCGGCGGCCTTCGAGGAGCGCAAGCGCAAGTCGGAACAGAAGCAGCGCGAAGTCGCGCAGCGCGTGGCCGAGCGCGAGGCGAAGGCTGCGGCGCGCAAGGCGGAGGAAGAGAAGGCGAAGACGGCTGCGCCGGCGAACAAGTAAGCGTTGGCTTGCTGACGGTTGCGTTTCTACTCAGTCGCTACAACGCACGCCGTCGCTCCGGCGGTGCTATCGAGCGCATGAGGCTTGCGACCGCATCACACAACGCGCCCGGCCACCCCCGTCAGTCCTTCCTGCGCCGGCTTCACCAGCTTCACGATCGCCATCGTGCAGTTCCCGCCCTTGCCCTGCGAGCGTTCCAATGCCTTGTTGATCAGCATCTCCGAGGCCTGGCGTGGCGAAGCCTTGCCGGTCGCCGCCGCCAGTTCGGCATCGGTGAAGAAGTGCCACAAACCGTCGGTGGCCAGCAGGAAGCTGTCCCCGGGCGCCAGTCCGGTTGCGCTGTCGATCGTGACGAACGGTTCCTTGCGGCTGTTGCCCAGTACGTTGAGCAGCAGCTTGGACTTGCGGTGGTTCCTGGCCGCGTCTTCGGGTAGCTTGTCGCTCGACACCAGGTGCTCGATATAGGCGGCGTCGCTGGTGCGCGACAGGCAGCGGTCGCCCTGGAAGCGGTACAGCCGCGAATCGCCCACATGCCCCCATACGGCTTGGCCGTGCGGCGACAATACCAGCGCGACGAAGCTCGCGTGCCCCTCGGCCTGGGCGCCTGCGCCGGCCATCATGGCATTCATCTTCATGACCAGGTGGGTCTCGCCGACCATCTCGCGCAGCAGGTCGCCGAGGCGTTCGGTGCCCGGATTGTCTCCTGGCTTGAACTCGTCGAAGACCTGCCGCGCCGTGTGCAGCACTTGCTCCGAACCCGAGCAGCCGGCGATCCCGTCCGACAGCACCGCCAGCATGTAACCGGGCGCGCGGGCGCCGGTCAGCAGGGCGACGCGGTCGTTCTGCTGCGGGCGGTTACCGATGTGTTGCGCGGTTCCCGCTTCGATCTTGTATCGTGTCATAAATGGTGTGTTTCGTAGCGCCAGCGCCAATCTTTGTTGGCGGCAACCTCAGCGTAGATTAAACTATGCACCGAGAAGCCCCAGTGTTGCAAGCCGAACACTCGAACGGGCCTGCGCCGCAGCACGCGGCGCCGTCCGGCGTCCGACGCCGGCGCATGACGCCGACAATTTTCCCGCAAACGCTTTGAACAGAACTGTTTGGAACAGCAATCATGAGCAACGTCCAGGATATCCAGCGCCGCATCATTGAACTCGATGTGGAACATCGCGACCTCGATGCTGTCATTTCCATGCTGACCGCGGACGGCCATGCGGACCAGCTCCAGCTGCGCCGTTTGAAAAAGCGTAAGCTGCAGCTCAAGGATCATATTACGCTGCTGAAGATGCAGCTGGTACCCGATATCCCCGCCTGAATTTCAGGTTAACAAGAAACACGCATTTTGACCGACCATCTCCCCGCTTCCGTTCCGGCCCCCGGCGCCGCCGCCGGGCCGGCGAATGCGGCGAGCGCGGCGCCACAGGGCGACGTTCTCCCCGCCGCCGCCAGGCCTCCCGGCAAATACGATGACGAGCTCGACCGCCTGTTCGGCGCGGGCGGCCCGCTCGCGCCTGCCGTCGGCACCTTCAAGCCGCGCACTTCCCAGACCGAGATGGCCAAGGCCATCGCGCAAGCCATCGCCGACCAGAAAGTCCTGATGGCCGAAGCCGGCACCGGCACCGGCAAGACTTTCGCCTACCTCGTCCCGGCATTGCTGTGGGGCGGCAAGACCATCATCTCGACCGGTACCAAGAACCTGCAGGACCAGCTGTTCCTGCGCGACATCCCGACCATCCGGGCCGCGCTGCGCGCGCCGGTGTCGGTGGCGCTGCTCAAGGGCCGTTCGAACTACGTCTGCCACTTCCACCTCGAGCGCACGCTGAACAACGGGCGCCTGACCTCGCGCGACGACGTCGGCCACCTGCGCGAGATCTCGCGCTTCATGAAGATGACCAACTCGGGCGACAAGGCCGAGCTGACCAAGGTGCCCGAGACCGCCTCGGTATGGAACCTGGTGACCTCGACCCGCGACACCTGCATGGGCGCCGAGTGCCAGTACTACCAGGACTGCTTCGTCATGAAGGCGCGCAGGGAGGCCCAGCAGGCCGACGTGGTGGTGGTCAACCACCACCTGTTCTTCGCCGACGTGGCACTGAAGGACACCGGCGTGGCCGAGCTGCTGCCGTCGGCCAACACCATCATCTTCGACGAAGCGCACCAGCTGCCGGACACCGCCACGCTGTTCTTCGGCCAGTCGGTGTCGACCTCGCAGGTGCTGGAACTGTGCCGCGACGTGCTGGCCGAAGGCCTGGCGCACGCGCGCGGTCCGGACTGGGCCAAGGTCGTGACAAGCGTCGAGAAGGCGGCGCGCGACCTGCGCCTGACCTTCCCCGAAGGCGGCACGCGCCTGTCGCTGCCGCAGATCCTGCCGACCTCCGCCTTCTTCCCGGCGCTGGAAAAGCTCAAGGAAGAGCTGGGCGGCTTGATCACCGTGCTGGAGGAGCACGCGGCGCGCGCCGAGACCATCGAGGCCTGCCGCGTGCGCGCGCAGGAGCTGTCCGCCTCGATCGACGCCTGGAAGCCGGATAGCAAAAAAGGCAAGCCGGCCGAAGGCGACGAGGCGGCGGTGCTGTGGGTCGAGGCATTCAACTCGTCGCTGCAGCTGCACAAGACGCCGCTGTCGATCGCGCCGATCTTCTCGAACCAGCGCGAAGGCACGCCGCGCAGCTGGATCTTCACCTCGGCGACGCTGGCGGTGAAGAACGACTTCAAGCATTTCTCCGACCAGATGGGCCTGACGGGCGAGCCGGCCATGACCTGGCCGAGCCCGTTCAACTACGGCGAGCAGGGCATCCTGTACGTGCCGACCGGGCTGCCGGAGCCGAACTCCTTCCAGTACACCGACGCCTGCGTCGACATCGCGCTGCCCGTGATCGAGGCGGCTGGTGGACGTACCTTCTTCCTGTGCACGACGATTCGCGCTGTGAACAAGGTGGCGGAGCGCCTGCGCGAAGAGTTTGCCGCGCGCGGGCTGGACTTCCCGCTGTTCGTGCAGGGCGAGCGCGGGCGCACCGAATTGCTCGATTCGTTCCGCAATGCCGGCAACGCCGTGCTGGTCGGCAGCCAGAGTTTCTGGGAGGGCGTCGACGTGCGCGGCGACGCGCTGTCGCTCGTGATCATCGACAAGCTGCCGTTCGCGCCGCCGGACGACCCGGTGCTGGCCGCACGCATCGAGGTGATGGAAAAGCAGGGCATGAACGGCTTCATGCACCACCAGTTGCCGGAAGCGATCATCACGCTCAAGCAGGGCGCGGGCCGCCTGATCCGCGACGTCGACGACCGCGGCGTCCTGATGATCTGCGACCCGCGCCTCATCACCAAGCCGTACGGGCGCCGTATCTGGCAGAGCCTGCCGCCGTTCAAGCGCACCCGGGTGCAGGCAGACGTGATCGAGTTCTTCCGGCCGGGGACGATCGGGGATGCGGCGGACTTGAACGCATAGCTTTTTGTAGGGTGGGCGGTCTCCCGCCCACCCTACGAAATCGGCATTTCCCAGTTAAGGGCAAATCACAACTTTGCCGGTCACCTTGCGCGCCGCCATATCATTCAAAGCCTGCGCTGTCGCTTCGAGCGGATATCGCGCCGACACCAGCGGCTTGAGCTTGCCTTCCGCCATCCACCCCAGCATCTGCCGCATCGCCGCCAGGTTCGCCGCCGGTTCCTTGCGCACGAAGTCGCCCCAGAACACGCCGACCACCGAGGCGCCTTTCAGCAGCATCAGGTTCCACGGCAGCTTCGGAATCTCGCCGGCCGCGAAGCCGACCACCAGGTGGCGCCCGCGCCAGGCGATCGAGCGCAGCGCCGGCTCGCTGTACGGCCCGCCCACCGGGTCATAGATTACGTCGGGGCCGCGCCCGTCCGTCGCCGCCTTCAGCGCCTCGCGCAGGTCTTCCTTCTCGTAATTGATGACGGCATCGGCCCCGTGCGCGCGGCAGACCGCCAGCTTCTCGTCGCTCGACGCCGCCGCGATCACGCGCGCGCCCAGCGCCTTGCCGATCTCGATGGCGGCCAGCCCCACGCCGCCGGCCGCGCCCAGCACCAGCATGGTTTCGCCCGGCTGCAGGGCCGCGCGGTCCACCACCGCATGGTGCGAGGTGCCGTAGGTGAGGGTGATCGCCGCGGCGGTATCGAAGTCCATTCCGGGCGGCATCGGCATCAGGGCTTCCACCGGCGCCAGCGCCTGCTCGGCAAAGGCGCCGGTGCGCGTGAAGCCGATCACCATCTGGCCGGGGGCGAAGCCGGTGACGCCTTCGCCGAGGGTGCGCACCGTGCCCGCGAACTCGTTACCCGGCGTGAACGGCAGCTCCGGGCGTACCTGGTACTTGCCCTGGACCGTCAGCACGTCCGGAAAGTTCACGCCGGCGGCCCTGACATCGACCACGACCTGGCCAGGGCCCGGCACCAGGTCGGGCAGGTCCTCGACCACCAGCTTGTCGATCGGTCCCCAATCCTTGCATCGCACGGCTTTCATTTGCTCTCCAATCTCATGTTCATTAATCGGCGGAATTATGCCTGAAGAGGCAGCGCAGCTTGTGCTGTCGAGTCCGCCAGCACGCTTGTGCGCCCGCAAAATGGCTGGGGTCGGCAGCGCTAGAGTCGAGGGATACCGCGTTAGCAAATTGGAATGGGGAGGGCAGGCATGGCAATCCGCTACGGGTGTTTCTTCAGCTACGCACACGGCAGGCATGACCTGATGAAACGGTTCAAGACGGCCCTGGCCGACGCGCTGCGCTGCTATCTGGAACCCTACTTCGACAACGAGGACGAACTGTTCATCGACACCGAACAACTGGGCGGCGGGGACGACCTCGACCGCAAGATCGCGCGCGCGATGTGCGAAAGCGTCTGCATGATCCTCATCTACACGCCCAAGTACGAAGCCCATGCGTACACGCGGCGCGAATACGCCGCCATGCGCCAGCTCGAGCTCGAGCGCGCCTCCTGGTATGCGCTGCCGAGCCGCCTGATCATCCCGGTCATCATGACGCGGCACCCCGATTCGCTGCCGCCGCAGATCACCGAGAGCAGCTTCTATGTGGACTTTTCCCATTTCACGATGGCGACGGCGGACCTGAAATCGAATCCCGACTTCCTCCCCGACATCGACAAGATGGTCAAGCGCATCGCCACGCATTACCAGTATCAAAAAAAGCATACACCGCCTGGCCATGACTGCAACCAATTCGTGCTCCCCGATGTCCCACCTGAATGGCGCGCGGCGCCAGGCCTGACTTTTCCAAAAAAATGAGGAGCCACATGGAACAGAACCGTTTCACGTTGTTTCCACCTGCGCTGCGGCCGCTGGACGACGCCGGCGAGGTGACGACGTTCTATGCGTACGAAGGGGGCGCTGCCCGCAACGGCCTGCTGGCCGCGATGGCCCTGCAGCTCGCAGGCGAGGCTGCCCAGGCGCCGGTCCTGATGATCGACTGGGACCTGGAGTCGCCTTCCCTGCATGCCCATATGGACGACGGCATCGACGCGACGGATGTGGAAGAGGGGATGGGGACGGCCCAGCCGCCGGGGCTGGTCGAATACATGTCCGCCCTGCAGGGGCGGCTGCACGAGATGCTGCGGCGGCACCGGCCGGCGCAGCACGACGGCGGCGAAGAACTGGCCGAGGCCCTGCTCGACGCCATCGACTGGCGCGCCCACGTGGTGCGCGCGGACGGTCGCCGGCCGCTGTACCTGATGCGCGCCGGGCGCTTCGACGACAGCTATGCCGAGCGCGCCGGCCGCCTCGACTGGGACGCCCTGTTCGACGCCTGTCCCGCGCTGTACCGCCGTTTCGCCGCGCGCATGACGCGCCACTTCCGCCACGTGCTGGTGGCCAGCCGCGCGGGCCGCTCGTCCGGGGTCAGCGTCTGCACCACGCTGGTCCCGGACCGCATCGTCGGCCTGTTCACGCCCGCGCCCGGCAGCCTCGACGGTCTCGAGGGCGTCGTACAGCGCGCCATCGAATACCGCTGCACCCACGAAGACGAGCAGCGGCCGCTGCTGGTGTATCCGGTCGCGTGCAGCGTCGATGGCCCGCGCAGCGACCCAGGCCAGCGCTGGCGCCGCGGCGACAGCAGCCAGGGCCTGGCCGGCTACCAGCCGCGCCTCGAGGCGCTGCTGCGCGGCGCCTACGGCATCACCCGCCTGCGCCTCGACAGCTGGTTCGACGAGCTGCAGCTGGCGCTGGCCGACGTCCTGGCCGTCGCCGCTCCCGGCGCCGACCGGCGCACGCTGGCGCGCCCGGCCGCCCGCCTGCTGTCCTGGTTCGGGCAGGGCTTCTTTCCATGGCAGTCGCTGGCCGAGGTGCGCCTGCGCACGGCCATCGCGCGCAATCGCGCCGAGGACGGCACGGCCGCCGCGGCCATCGCCAGCGTGCCGCTCGCGGCCGACCTTGCACGCTTGGGCGCGCTGTGCCGCGACGAGGGGCGCACCGGCGAGGCCGACGACCTGCTGCGCGAAAGCCTGGCGCTGCGCCGCGGCGCCCTGGGTGAGGACCATGCGGATACGCGCGCCGGATTGCGCGCGCTGGCGGCGCTGCGCCACGCGAGCGGGCGCCTGCAGGAAGCGCGCCGCGACTACGAACTGCTGGCGCAAGGATGCGCGCGCAGCCTCGGGGCCGAGCATCCCGAGACGCTGGCGGCGCGCTCGCGCCTGGCCTGCGTGCTCGGCCAGCTGGGCGAGGGCGAGCGCGCGCTGGCGCTGCACGAACAGGTCGTCGCCGCCTGCGAGCGCCTGTGGGGCGAGGCGTGCGCCATCACGCTCGACAGCCTCGAAGACCTGGCCGTGACGCTGGCCGGGCAGCGCGAGTTCGACCGCGCACGCGTCCTCTACGAGCGCGTGCTGGACGGCCGCCGCCGGCTCCAGGGCGGCGAACACGACGACACGCTGCGTTGCGGCCAGCGGCTGGCCCAGCTGCTTGGCGAGATGGGCGACCTCGGCAACGCACGCCGCCTGCTCGAAGCCGTGCTGCGCGGGCGCGAACGCCACGACGGCACCGACGCCATGGTCACCTTGCAGGCGCGCGAGGCGCTGGCCGAGATCCTGGCGGCCCAGGGCGACCTGGCGGCCGTGCGCAGCCTGCAGGAATCGCTCGCGTGGACGCGCGAGCGCCATCTCGGCGCCAGCCATCCGGACACCCTGAGCATCCAGCTGCGGCTGGCCTCCACCCTCGGCCAGCAGGGCGAGGAAGACGCGGCGCGGCGCCTGCGCGAGCGGGTGGCGGAATTGCGCCAGCGGCTGGAAGAGGCGGGCGGGTCCTGCCAGGGGACGGCCGGCGCGGACGGGCCCCGGGCCGCACAGGCGACGGCGCACCCGGCTTCGGACAGCCTCCAGCACCAGCTCGCGCAGCTCCAGGATCTCATCGACAAGCGCAGCCCGCGCGAAGCCCGGGCCCTGGCCGACAGCCTGCGGCATACGGTCCTGTGGCCGAGTGTGGCACATCCGCTACGGCGGCGCGGGGCTGCGATGATCAAGCAGGTGTACCAGCAGGAAGGGGACAAGGACGCCTTGCTGGCCTTTACCCAGGATCTGGTTTCCTCCCTGGAAGGAGCCCTGTTCCGGGCAGGGCCGGACAACCCGATGTCACCACGTTAGCACGGTCCGGCAGCCAGGAAAATCGCCGTCGGGCAACAAAAACGCGGCGGCGGCGAGCGATCCGGCCGTTGCTTCAGGTAAAATCGCAGCATGCGAATTCTTATCAGTAACGACGACGGCTACCTGGCGCCTGGTATCAGTGCGCTGGCCGATGCGTTGTCCGCGATCGCGGACATCGTGGTGGTCGCTCCCGACAGCAACCGCTCGGGCGCATCCAACTCGTTATCGCTCGACCGTCCCCTGTCGGTCCAGAAAGCTGCCAACGGTTTCTATTTTGTAAACGGCACGCCGACCGACTGCGTCCACATCGCGCTGACCGCGATGATGGACGCGCCGCCCGACCTCGTCGTTTCCGGTATCAACAACGGCCAGAACATGGGCGACGATACCCTCTATTCGGGTACTGTCGCGGCCGCTACCGAGGCTTACCTGTTCGGTATCCCCGCGATCGCTTTTTCGCAAGTCAATCCCGGCTGGGCCCACGTCGATGCCGCCGCACGCATTGCGCGCGAGGTGGTCGAGCGCCGTTTCGACAAGCTCGAACTGCCGTTCCTGTTCAACGTGAACATCCCGAACCTGCCGTACGAACAGATCGGCCCCTTGACGCCGTCGCGCCTCGGGCGCCGGCACCAGGCCGAGCCGGTGATCCGTTCGCAGGATCCGCGCGGCCGCGAGATCTTCTGGATCGGCGCGCCCGGCGCCTGCCGCGATGCGGGCGAGGGCACCGATTTCCATACCACCGCCCAGGGCTGCGTGTCGATCACGCCGCTGCAGGTGGACCTGACCCACAAGGCGCAGCTGGAGCTGCTGCGGGGGATCGTATGAAGGACCAGCGCAGCACCTTCCCGCTGCCGCTCTCGTCGGTCACCGGGGGCGGGGCGCGCAAGCCGGGCGCGCCGGCGCCGGTGGCCACGCCCCAGACCGCGACCCGCAACGCCGCGATCACCGCGGTGAACGGCGGCGCCGCGCAGGCGCTGTCCGCGCCTGCGCCATCGCCGCGTCCGCCGGGCTATGCCCAGGCGCATACGCCGAGCGCGCCCACGGTGCAGCGTTCCGACCTGATGGCCTCGGAGGCGGTGCGGCGCGCCATGGTGGCGCGGGTCGCGCGCCAGGGTGTCCAGGACGGTGTCGTGCTGGGCGCCATGGAAGCGGTGCCGCGCCACCTGTTCATCGAGCCGGCGCTATGGGCCCAGGCGTACATCGACGCCTCGCTGCCGATCGGCCACAACCAGACGATTTCGCAACCCTACATCGTCGCGCGCATGATCGAGGCGATGCGCGCCTCGACCCAAGCCGGGGCGCAGCTGGGCAGGGTGCTCGAGATCGGCACCGGCTGCGGCTACCAGGCCGCGGTGCTGTCGTTCGTGGCCCGCGAAGTGTATTCGATCGAGCGCATCAAGCCGCTGCACGAGCTGGCCAAGACCAAGCTGCGGCCCTTGCGGATTTCCAACCTTCGTTTGCAATATGGCGATGGTATGCTAGGCTTGCCGCAGGTTGCACCTTTCGACGGCATCATTCTCGCGGCTGCAGGGCTCGAAGTACCGCAAGCCCTGCTCGAGCAGCTGGCCATCGGCGCCCACCTCGTCGCGCCGGTTGGCGCCAAGGTCCAGCGCCTGGAGCGCATCACCCGTATCGGCAAAAGCGAATGGGCCAGCGAAACGCTGGAATCGTGCCACTTCGTGCCGCTGCGCCCGGGCACCGTCTGACAGTACAGTGCGTCCCGGCCCGGCCAGGACCGCCTGTCATCGCCGCGCCTGTCGGCGGCGTTGTAGAGCTTCGCAGCCGAGCTTGGCGAGCCAGCCATGCGCACCCGGCCTGGCCCCGGTCCGGCACCACAGTACATGAAACAGAAAATAGAAAGACAATGAACCAAGCACCCCGCCTAGCACTGCTCACCCTCGCCCTCGGCCTGCTGGCCGGATGTAATTCCATCACCCGCCAGGCGCCGGTCGTCGAGCGCACCACATCGGGCGTATCGCAGGCGCGCCCGGCGCCTGCCTCCCGCGTCGAGGAAGCGAAGGACGAGAAGGGCATGTACACCGTGCGCCGCGGCGACACGCTGCTGCGCATCGCGCTGGACTTCGGCCAGAATTACCGCGACATCGTCGCCTGGAACAACCTGGCCGACCCGGACGACATCAAGGTCGGCCAGACCCTGCGCGTGGCGCCGCCGGAGCGCGGCGAACGCACCGCCAGCATCCAGACCCAGCCGGTACCGATGCCGCCGCCGGCCACGCCGCCGCGCAAGACCACGCCGCGCGTCGACAAGCAGCCGTACAGCGAAGCCAGCGTCGCCAGCGTCCAGCGCGAATCGGGTGCGCGCGCCGAGCCGGCCGCGCAGGTGGCGGCCCCGGCCCCGGTCATCGCCGCCGGCAGCACCGTGACGGCCAGCGACGATGACAAGCTGAGCTGGATGTGGCCGGCCGACGGCCGCATCATTGCCACCTTCGATGAAGGCAGGAACAAGGGCATCGACATCGCCGGCAGGCCCGGCCAGCAGGTGGTGGCCGCCGGTGCCGGCAAGGTAATGTACGCTGGCAGCGGTATCCGTGGTTATGGTAATCTCGTTATCGTCAAGCACAGCAACAACCTGCTGTCGGCGTACGCGCACAACCGCAAGATCATCGTCAAGGAAGGCGACAACGTGGCCAAGGGCCAGCAGATCGCGGAAATGGGCGATTCGGATGCCGACTCGGTGAAGTTGCATTTCGAGATCCGCCAACAGGGCAAGCCCGTCGATCCGTCGAGGTTCCTGCCCGGCCGTTGAAGGGTGTGAAAAAACGGCCAGGGCACGTGGCGCGGCAATCCGACGGCGACTCGAAGACAGTACGCTGATACGGCGAGACGAGGCAACGCAGCCATGGACGAATTTTTCACACACGCGTAGGAAGGGTATGACGCAGCCGCCGCACCCGCTGGACCAGCAGCATTCGGACGAGTTTCCGGACGAACCGGAGAACGAGGGCGCGCTTGCGGCTGCGGACGGAGCGGATATCCTCCCCGGTGCCGACGTCGATTCGGTCGACGAGCTGCGCAAGGTCCTGCAGGCCGAGCTTGCCACCGACACCACCCAGCACTACCTGAACCAGATCGGCACCCGCCCGCTGCTGTCCGCCGCCGAGGAAGTCCGGGTCGCCACCCTGGCCAAGGCCGGCGACTTCGCGGCGCGCCAGAAGATGATCGAGCATAACCTGCGCCTGGTCGTCTCGATCGCCAAGCACTACATCAACCGCGGCGTCGTGCTGCTCGACCTGATCGAGGAGGGCAACATCGGCCTGATGCGTGCGATCGACAAGTTCGAGCCCGAGCGCGGCTTCCGCTTTTCCACCTACGCCACCTGGTGGATCCGCCAGAGCATCGAGCGCGCCATCATGAACCAGGCGCGCACGGTACGCCTCCCGGTGCACATGGTGCGCGAGCTGAACGGGGTGCTGCGCGCCAAGTACCACCTCGAAGCCCAGAAGCGCGACGGCAAGGATGCCTCCTGCGAGGATATCGCCAGCCTGCTGGGGCGGCCGGTGGAAGAGGTGCAGGACATCCTGGCGCTGTCCGAGCATGCGGCCTCGCTCGACGCGCCGCTCGACAACGATCCCCAGTCCACCCTCATGGACATGCTGCCCGACGATGGCGGGGACGCACCCGATGCGCAGGCCGAACAGCACGAAATGACGGCGCTGGTGCGCGACTGGCTGGCGCGCCTGCCCGACAAGCAGCGCCAGGTGGTCACGCGCCGCTTCGGCCTCGACAACGACGACCCGGCCACGCTCGAGACCCTGGCCGAAGAGATGGGCGTAACGCGCGAACGGGTGCGGCAGATCCAGCAGGAGGCGCTGGTCAAGCTCAAGAGAGCGATGGCGGCGCGCGGGGTGGTGCGCGATTCGCTGTTGTAGCGGCTTTGGGTGGGGCCCAAGTTCATCCAGCGAATGCATCGTCGCACGACGATCGGCCCCCAGTCTGAAAAGCCCGCTTGTGGCGCCCGCCCCAATTCCTTGCTATCATGCCCGCCGGGCCGAAAAAGCCCTTTTTTTGTTTGCGAACTCCCCGCACAACGAGTCCTGTGCCCACCCCCACTTTCTTTTGACCACCATGCAAGAAATTTTCATCGACATCAAATCCCTGGATGCGGACGCGCGCGGCGTCGGCCACCTCGAGAACGAAGACGGCACGCCGGGCAAGGTGATCTTCGTCGAAGGCGCGTTGCCGGGCGAGCGCGTCAGTTTTGAAACGCTGCGCAAGAAGAAGAACTGGGAGTCGGGTCGGATGGTCACGCTGCAACGCGCCTCGTCGATGCGCGTCGAGCCGAAGTGCCGGCACTTCGGCTACTGCGGCGGCTGCTCGATGCAGCACCTGGAGGCATCAAGCCAGGTGGCGATGAAGCAGCGCGTCCTCGAGGACAACCTGTGGCACCTCGGCAAGGTCAAGGCCGAAAACATCATGCGCCCGCTGTACGGCCCGACCTGGGACTACCGCTACCGCGCGCGCCTGTCGGTGCGCCACGTGGCCAAGAAGGGCGGGGTGCTGGTTGGCTTCCATGAGCGCGCCTCGTCCTACGTGGCCGACATCACCACCTGCGAGATCCTGCCGGACCACGTGGCCCGCCTGATCGTGCCGCTGCGCGAGTTCGTCGGCCAGCTGTCGATCTACAACCAGATGCCGCAGATCGAGGTCGCCATCGGCGAAGAGGTCACCGTGCTGGTGCTGCGCATCATGGCGCCGCTGACCCCGGCCGACGAAGAGCTCGCCAGGGCCTTCGCCGACAAGTGGGACATCCAGTGGTGGCTGCAGCCGAAGGGCCCGGACACGGCCTACCCGTACTACCCGCTCGGCAAGGAACTGTACTACCTGCTACCGGAATTCGGCATCCGCATGCCCTTCAAGCCCACCGACTTCACGCAGGTGAACCACCAGATCAACCGCGTGCTGGTGTCGAAGGCGCTGCGCCTGCTGGAAGTGCAGCCGAACGACCGCGTGGCCGACCTGTTCTGCGGCCTGGGCAACTTCACGCTGCCGCTGGCGACACAGGCGCGCGAAGTGGTGGGCATCGAAGGCAGCACCGCGCTGACCACGCGCGCGCTGGAGAACGCGCAGGCCAACGGGCTGGCGGCCAAAACGTCGTTTTCTACCCGTAACCTGTTCGAGGTGACCAAGGAAGACCTGGTCGCGCTCGGCCGTTTTGACCGCATGCTGGTCGACCCGCCGCGCGACGGCGCGATGGCGCTGTCGCTGGCGCTGGCCGACCTGCGCGAGACGCATGAGGAGCTGATGCCGCAGCGGATCGTGTACGTGTCGTGCAGCCCGTCGACGCTGGCGCGCGACGCCGGCATCCTGGTGCACAAGGCGGGTTACGTGCTGAAGAAGGCGGGGGTGTGCAACATGTTCCCGCATACCTCGCACGTGGAGTCGATTGCGGTGTTCGAGTTGGGGCCGAAGCCGGCTTCGGCTGCTGCATACGAGGTGCCGGCTGAGGTGGTTTAACAAGCAGAAATTGGGTTCCCGCCTTCGCGGGAACGACAGTTTGAAAGGTATCAGCCAGAAACAAGCTATCGCTGTTCTTCCGCCGGCCTGAACGCCGTCATTCCCGCGAAGGCGGGAATCCAAGTTCGTCGCGCCGCGTTAGCTCTGGCAACCGGACGAAAAAAAGCCGACCTCAAGGGTCGGCTTTCTCATTCCGGCTGAAGCCGCTTACTCGCGGTCGCCGCCGGCAATGCCCAGCAGGTGCAGCAGGCTGGTGAAGATGTTGTACACGTCCAGGTAGATCGCCAGGGTGGCGGTGATGTAGTTGGTCTCGCCGCCGTTGACGATGCGTTGCACGTCATACAGGATGAAGGCCGAGAAGATACCGATGGCCAGCATCGAGATCACGATCGACAGTGCCGACATCTGCAGGAAGATGTTCGCCACCGCGGCCAGGATCAGGACGATCACGCCGGCAAACAGCCAGCTGCCCATGCCCGAGAAGTCGCGCTTGGTGGTGGTGGCAATGCTTGCCATGACGGCAAACACGCAGGCCGTACCGCCGAAGGCGGTCATGATCAGGGTGCCGCCGTTGGCGAAGCCGAGCGTGTGGCGCAGCAGCGGGGTCAGCATCAGGCCCATGAAGAAGGTGAAGCCCAGCAGGAGGGCAACGCCTACCCCGGAGTCCTTGAACTTCTGGATGCCGAACATGAAGCCGAAGGCGATGGCCAGGAAGATGATGAAGCCCATGCCGCCGCCGAGCATCGGCAGCTCCATCGACACGCCGATGAACGCGCCCAGGACGGTCGGGATCATCGACAAGGCCAGGAGCCAGTAGGTGTTGCGCAGTACTTTGTTGCGCGTCGCTACCTGACCGCCCTTGGTCAGGTCGACAGTGCGTTGTGTTTGCGTGTTAGGGAACATTCGTGCCTCCGGTTAGTTGGATGGTGCGTCACTGAAAACATACAACATTTTCCTTAGCCGAGCATTAAGGCAGAGGTGAAATCAGGACGTTCGTCCCCGCAACTCTACCACTTTGCTTGCCAGTGCCGCAATATCGGCTATATGAGGGATGTATGGTAAAATTAAAGGTTGATTCAGTTCCAAATTGGGTTGCAAGAACCCCCTCAAGTTCTTGATATAAATCTTTCTTTCATTGGAGTTTACATGGCAATCGAACGCACCCTGTCGATCATCAAACCGGACGCAGTTGCAAAAAACGTGATCGGCCAAATCTATAGCCGCTTCGAAGGCGCTGGCCTGAAGATCGTCGCTGCACGCATGACCCAGCTGTCGCAAGCCGAAGCCGAAGGCTTCTACGCCGTGCACGCAGCACGTCCGTTCTTCAAGGATCTGGTCAACTTCATGATCTCGGGTCCGGTCATGATCCAGGTGCTCGAAGGCGAAGGCGCGATCCTGAAGAACCGTGAACTGATGGGCGCAACCGATCCGAAGAAGGCAGACGCCGGCACCATCCGCGCCGACTTCGCCGATTCGATCGACGCCAACGCCGTCCACGGTTCGGACGCCGCTGAAACCGCTGCTGTGGAAATCGCTTACTTCTTCCCGGCACTGAACGTCTACTCGCGTTAATCTTTTAACGCCAATCGGTAGGCGGCTCCAGGCCGGATACTGATCGATGTACCCCGCCTGCACGTCGCCACGGGCGCTTGCAGGCGGGTTTTAGTATAGAAACAGGAACAATCATGACGACTCTCACCAACCTGCTGGACTTCGATCCCGCGCAACTCGTCGCTTACTGCGCCGAGCTGGGTGAGAAGCCGTTCCGCGCAAAGCAGTTGCAACGCTGGATCCACCAGTTCGGCGCGGCCGACTTCGACAGCATGACCGATCTCGCGAAGTCCTTGCGCGAAAAGCTCAAGACCCGCGCGGAAGTCCGTGCGCCGGGCATCATCAGCGACCACACGTCAAGCGACGGCACCCGCAAGTGGCTGGTCGACGTGGGCAATGGCAACGCCGTGGAAACCGTGTTCATTCCGGAAGAAAACCGCGGCACGCTGTGCATCTCGACCCAGGCTGGCTGCGCCGTCAACTGCCGCTTCTGCTCGACCGGCAAGCAGGGCTTCAACCGCAACCTCACCGTGGCCGAGATCATCGGCCAGCTGTGGATGGCCGAGTTCGAGCTGCGCCGTACCAAGGGCATCGAGCCCGGTCCCAAGGGCGAGCGCCAGATCACCAACGTCGTGATGATGGGCATGGGCGAGCCGCTGCTCAACTACGAGCCGACCGTCACCGCGCTCAAGATGATGCTCGACGATAACGCCTACGGCCTGTCGCGCCGCCGCGTGACCCTGTCGACCTCGGGTGTCGTGCCGAATATCGACAAGCTCGCGCAGGACGTGCCGGTGGCCCTGGCCGTGTCGCTGCACGCGTCGAACGACGCCCTGCGCGACGTGCTGGTGCCTTTGAATAAAAAATACCCGCTGCGCGAGCTGATGGCCGCGTGCAAACGCTACCTGGAGTTCGCCCCGCGCGACTTCATCACGTTTGAATACTGCATGCTCGACGGCTACAACGACAGCGACGAGCACGCGCGCGAACTCATCGCCCTGGTGAACGACCCGGTGGTCGGCGTGAACTGCAAGTTCAACCTGATTCCGTTCAACCCGTTCCCGGAATCGGGCCTGACCCGTTCCAAGAACCCGCGCATCAAGGCCTTCGCCCAGGTGCTGATGGACGCCGGCATCGTCACCACCGTGCGCAAGACGCGCGGCGACGACATCGACGCCGCCTGCGGCCAGCTGGCCGGCGAGGTGCAGGACCGCACCCGGGTGGCGCAGCGCATGGAAAAGATGGCCGAGTACCAGAAGAAGTTCGGCGCCGACTTCGGGCGCATCGTGGAGATCCCGTCCTGATGGGAAGCAAAGCCGGCCGCGCCGCCTTTCTGCCGGCCCTGGGCCTGGCCCTGGCCCTGCTCGGGGGCTGTGCCAGCCATGGCGGCGGGGAGCTGAAGACCGCGTCCGACCAGACGGCGGCGGAAAAGCGCGCGGCGATCCGCCTGCAGCTGGCCGTCGGCTACTACCAGAACGGCCAGCACGAGATCGCCCTCGACGAGGTCAAGCAGGCCATTGCGGCCGACCCGGCCTATGCCGAGGCCTATGGCCTGCGCGCCCTGATCTACACCGCGCTGGGCCAGCAGCAGCTGGCCGACGAGAATTACCAGCAGGCGCTGCGCATCGCGCCGAACAACCCGGAACTGGCAAACAACTACGGTTCCTTCCTGTGCCAGACGCTGAACAAGCCGGCCCAGGCCATGCCGTATTTCGACGCCGCGTTGCGTAACCGTGCCTACCAGACGCCGGTGAGCGCCCTGGTGAACGCCGGCATGTGCAGCCTGCGCACCCGCAACCACGAGGCGGCCGAGCGCTACCTGCTCGAGGCCTTACGCTACAACCCCGAGCTGCAGGCCACGAACGCCGGGCTGGCGCGGATCTATTACGAGCGGCGCGACTACCAGCGCGCCGGTTTTTTCATCAATCGCCTGATCGAGACAACGAAACTCGACACGCTCCCGGCCGACACGCTATGGCTCGCCATGCGTGTGCAGCGCAAGCTCGGCGACCGGACCCAGGAAGCGAGCATGGCCGCCCAGTTGCGCAGGCGCTTCCCCGGTTCGCCCGAGTACGCGGCCTTCGAACGCGGCGCATTTGATGAGTAAACTATCAAAGTGAGACGAGGACAATGAACGAGCATGCAGACCAGCCGGCGACGCCGGGCAACGACGCCGCCATCCCTGGCAAGACCCTGCAGACCCAGCGCGAAGCGATGGGCTGGAGCGTGGAGCAGGTGGCCGACCAGCTGAAGCTGGCCCCGCGCCAGGTGGTGGCGCTGGAGGCGGGCGACTACGCCTCGCTGCCGAGCCCGGCCGTGACGCGCGGCTTCGTGCGCGCCTATGCCAAGCTGCTGAAGATCGACGCCACGCCGCTGGTTGCGAAGATCGAGATGAACATGCCGCCGGAGGCCCAGGCCGGCGCCACCGCCTCGATTCCGCGCCGCGAGCAGCGTCCGGCCTCGTTCTCGCAAAGCCGTTTCCCGATGGGCGGCAAGCGCAACAAAGTGCCGGTCGGCCTGATCGCCGGCGTGGCCGTCCTGATCGCAGCCGGCGCCGCGCTGTGGCACTTCGGCCTGGTTCCGGGCAGCCGGCTGCCGGCTACCGACACCGAGGCCGTGCTCGAGTCGCCGGTCGTCACCACGCCCGGCGCCGGCGCGCCGGTTACGCAAGATCCCTTGCTCAATCCTTCGGTGCCGCTGATCTCGGTGCCAGCGCCGGCAGGCGGGGCCACGACGCCTGCCGCGCCCGCGACGGCGCCGGGCGCCACGCCGGGTAGCGCGCCGGCAGCCACACCCGGCGCCGCTCCGGCCACGCCGGCTACAACGGCACCGGCCACGCCCGCTGCAACGCCGCCGGCGGCACCGGCAACCACCCTGGCCGCACCGGTCACGGCCGCTCCTGCTGGCGCCAATCCGCTGGTGCTGAACGTGCGCGAAGATTCCTGGATCGAAGTGCGCCCGGCCAAGGGCGGCAGGCCGCTGATTTCACGCCTCGTCAAGGCCGGTTCGACCGAGACCGTCGAGGTTGCCGAACCGGTGAACGTCGTGGTCGGCAACCCGTCGGGCGTCACGGCCACCCTGCGCGGCGCGAACGTCGCGCTGCCCCAGGTGCCGGGCAAGACCATCGCCCGCGTCGCCCTGCAATAAGCTGAAGCAAACGCAAACGCTATGGAACAGAACATGATCCCGAACGAACCCTGCATCGGCGAGCCGATCCCCTCCGGCCCGCTGGCGCGCCGCGTCAGCCGCAAGGTGGCGGTGTCGCACGGCCAGCGCACGGTCTGGGTCGGCGGCGACGCGCCGGTCGTGGTGCAGTCGATGACCAATACCGACACCGCCGATGCGATCGGCACCGCGATCCAGGTGAAGGAACTGGCGCGCGCCGGTTCCGAGATCGTCCGCATCACCGTGGACACGCCGGCCGCGGCCGCCGCCGTGCCGGCGATCCGCGAACAGCTCGACCGCATGGAAATCGATACCCCGCTGGTTGGCGACTTCCACTACAACGGCCACCTGCTGCTGCGCGACTATCCGGAATGCGCGCAGGCGCTGTCGAAGTACCGCATCAACCCGGGCAACGTGGGGCAGGGCGCCAAGCGCGACACCCAGTTCGCCCAGATGATCGAGATCGCCGCCAAGTACGACAAGCCGGTGCGCATCGGCGTCAACTGGGGCAGCCTGGACCAGTCGTTGCTGGCCCGTATCATGGACGAGAATGCCGCCCGCGCCACGCCCTGGAGCGCGCAGGCCGTGATGTACGAAGCCCTGATCACCTCGGCGATCGAGAACGCCGTGCGCGCGGAGGAAGTGGGCCTGGCGCGCGACAAGATCATCCTGTCGTGCAAGGTGTCGGGCGTGCAGGACCTGATCGCGGTGTACCGCGAACTGGCGCGCCGCTGCGACTACCCGCTGCACCTGGGCCTGACCGAGGCCGGCATGGGCAGCAAGGGCATCGTCGCCTCGACCGCCGCGCTGTCGGTGCTGCTGCAGGAAGGCATCGGCGACACCGTCCGCATTTCCTTGACGCCGGAACCGGGCGGCGACCGCACCAGGGAAGTGGTGGTGGGCCAGGAGATCCTGCAGACCATGGGCCTGCGCAAGTTCACCCCGATGGTGATCGCCTGCCCGGGCTGCGGCCGCACGACCTCGACCGTGTTCCAGGAACTGGCGGACAACATCCAGACCTTCCTGCGCGAGCAGATGCCGGAGTGGAAGAAGACCTATCCGGGCGTGGAAGCGATGAACGTGGCCGTGATGGGCTGCATCGTGAACGGCCCGGGCGAGTCGAAGCACGCCAACATCGGCATCAGCCTGCCGGGCACCGGCGAATCGCCGGCGGCGCCGGTGTTCGTCGACGGCCAGAAGGTTGCCACGCTGCGCGGCGAGCGGATCGTGGATGAGTTCAAGACCATCGTGTTGAACTACGTGCAGAAGAATTACGGCCGCCAAGAGGCAGTCGCACAATAAAATAACCGGGTGCGCAGGCAATGACCTGCGCCCTTAGCACGTCGTACCCGCGAAGGCGGGTACCCAATTTTTGCCAGAGCAGTCGAAACGCACGCTGAAATTGGGTTCCCGCCTGCGCGGGAACGACGGTTTTGAGGCTAACAATATGTCCAAACCAGAAAAAATCGTCGCCGTCAAAGGCATGAACGACATCCTCCCGCTTGATGCGCCGATGTGGGAGCTGTTCGAGAACACCGCCGAAACCATCCTGAAGAGCTACGGCTACCAGAAGATCGTCACCCCGATCGTCGAGGATACGAGCCTGTTCGCGCGCGCCATCGGCGCCGTCACCGACATCGTCGAGAAGGAGATGTACTCTTTCGAGGACTCGATGAACGGCGACCAGCTGACCCTGCGCCCGGAAGGCACTGCCGGCGTGGTGCGCGCCGTGCTCGAGCATAACCTCGTGTACGACGGCCCCAAGCGCCTGTGGTACAAGGGCCCGATGTTCCGTCACGAGCGTCCGCAGCGCGGCCGCTACCGCCAGTTCTTCCAGTTCGGCGCCGAAGCCGTCGGCTTCTCGGGACCGGACATCGACGCCGAGCTGATCATGCTGTGCCGCCGCCTGTGGGACGACCTCGGCCTGCAGAACGTGCGCCTGGAGCTCAATTCGATCGGCAACGCCGACGAGCGCCTGCGCCACCGCGCCGACCTGATCGCCTATCTTGAAAAGCACGAGGACATCCTCGACGCCGAGGCCAAGCGCCGCCTGCACAGCAATCCGCTGCGCATCCTCGACACCAAGAATCCCGCCATGCAGGAGATGGTCAACGGCGCGCCGAAGCTGCTCGACTACCTGGGCGAGGAGTCGATGGCCCACCTCGAGGGCCTGAAGAAGATCCTCGACCGCAACGCGGTGCAGTACACGATCAACCCGCGCCTGGTGCGCGGCCTGGACTACTACAACCGCACTGTGTTCGAGTGGGTCACCGACGAGCTGGGCTCGCAGGGTACGATCTGCGCCGGCGGGCGCTACGACCCGCTGATCGAGCAGTTCGGCGGCAAGGCCACCCCGGCGGTCGGTTTCGCGATGGGCATCGAACGCATCATCGAGCTGATGAAGGGCCTGGGCGAGACGCAAGCGCCGAGCCAGTGCGACGTGTACATGGTGCACCAGGGCGAGGACGCCCAGCTGCAGGCCTTCATCCTGGCCGAGCGACTTCGGGATGCCGGGCTGGATGTTGTGTTACATTGCGCAACGCCGGCCGGTGCGGGCAGCTTCAAGAGCCAGATGAAGAAGGCCGACGGCAGCGGCGCGTCGTTCGCCGTCATCATCGGCGAAGACGAGGTCGCCAGCGGCAAGGCGAACGTCAAGGCGATGCGCGCAGTCGACGTCCAGGCCGGCGAGCAGCAACAGGCCAGCGTCCCGTTCGAGGAGGTGGTCGACTACGTGGTCGACCAGATCGTCGGCGGGGGCGGCCACGACTGCGACGACGAGAACTGCAACGAGCACGGGCATCACCACCGTCCGTAAGCGGACGTCGCGTAACAGGCGGCAAGAAGAGTACCGATCCACCACCACAGACCAGAACAACAGAGCAGACAATGGCATACGATCTCGAAGAACAGGAACAGATAGCGACCTTCAAGGCCTTTTGGGCCCGTTTCGGCAACCTCATCATCTGGGTGCTGATCATCGCGCTCGGTTCCTACGCCGCCTACAACTTCTGGAACTCGCACAAGCGCACCCAGACCGTCGAAGCATCCGCGCTGTATGACGAGCTGCAGAATGCGCTCATCGCGAACGACAACGCCAAGGCCCAGCGCATCGCCGGCGACATCCAGAAGAAGTACGACGGCACCGCCTACGCGCAGATGAGCGCGCTCGCCGCCGCCAAGACCGCCTTCGAGGCGAACGACCTGAAGACCGCCAAGGCCCAGCTGCAGTGGGTGGTGGACAATGGCAACGACGAGTACAAGGCCATCGCCCGCCTGCGCCTGGCCGGCGTGTTGCTGGACGAAAAGTCCTACGATGCTGCTCTGAAACTGCTGAACGAGAAATTCCCGGCGCAGTTCTCGGCCGAAGTCAGCGACCGCAAGGGCGATGTGCTGGTGGCCCAGAACAAGATTGCCGAAGCACGCCAGGCCTACGTTGCCGCGCTGGCCGCGATGAGCAAGGAAAACCCGGGCCGCCAACTGGTCCAGGTCAAGCTCGAAGCGATCGGCGGCACCGTCCCGGCGGACGAGGCAGACAAGGCGGACAAGAACGCCGCCGCAGCGTAAGCTCCAGTTTCACGGGCCCGCGCGCGCCACGCAGGCGCGCGCGGGCTTTGCGTCCTCTACAGTCCAGGAACAAGGTAAAAGAATATGCGTATTAGCAGCAAACTTGTTGGTGTTGGTGTACTGGCCCTGATGACGGGTTGCTCGACCCTGAATTCGCTCAATCCGTTCGCCTCGAAGTCGAAAGGCGACCAGCCGGCGCCGCTCGTGGAGCTCAAGGGTTCGATGGCCGTGCGTACCGCATGGAAGCTCGACATCGGCAAGGCCGGCAGCTACCAGTTCTCGCCTGCGCTGACCGGCAACACCGTGGTGGTGGCCGCCAACAGCGGCGACATCGCCCGTGTGGAAGCGTCCAGCGGCAAACTGCTGTGGCGCGTCAAGGCCGGCACCGAACTCTCGGCCGGCGTCGGCACCGACGGCAACCTGATCGTGGTCGGCGGCACCAAGGGCACCCTGCTGGCCTTCGACATGGACGGCAAGAAGCTGTGGAACGCGCAGCTGTCGAGCGAAATCCTGTCCTCGCCGGTGGTGGGGCAGGGCATCGTCGTCGCGCGCAGCCTCGACAACCGCATCGTCGGCTTCGACGCCAGGACCGGCGAAAAGAAATGGACCGTGCAGCGCATCGCCCCGCCGCTGACCCTGCGCACCGCGCCGGGCATGGTGGTGGCCGGCAACGACGTCATCATCGCCCAGCCGGCGGGGCGCCTGTCCTCGCTGGTCCTGGCGACCGGCGCCCCGCGCTGGGACGTCGAAGTGGGCGTGGCGCGCGGCGCGACGGAACTCGAGCGCGTCACCGACATCGGCGGCGCCCCGGTGCTGTTCGAGGACGACGTCTGCGCCGTGTCCTACCAGGGCCGCGTGGGCTGCTTCGAGCTGGCCACCGGCTCGGCGCGCTGGACCCGCGACCTGTCGTCGGAAGTCGGTGTGGCCGTGGACCAGCGTTTCGTCTTCGCATCGGACGACAAGGGCGCCCTGTACGCCTTCAACCGCGACACCGGCTCGAACGCCTGGAAGAACGACAAGCTGGCCTTCCGCCGCCTGTCCACGCCCCTCTCGTACGGCCGCGCCGTGGCGGTGGGCGACTACCAGGGCATCGTGCACTTCCTGTCGCGCGAAGACGGCTCTTTCCTGGCGCGCGCCGCCACCGACGGCAGCCCGATTGTGGGCAGCCCGCTGGTGGCCGGATCGAACCTGATTTTTCAAACACAAAATGGAACTGTGGCCGCTATCGCGGTCGAATAGAATAACTACATGAAGCCGGTAATTGCACTCGTTGGTCGCCCGAACGTCGGGAAGTCGACCCTATTCAACCGCCTGACCCGTTCGCGGGACGCGCTGGTGGCCGACCTCCCTGGCCTGACCCGCGACCGCCACTATGGCGAAGGCCGGATCGGCGACCGTCCGTTCCTGGTCATCGACACCGGCGGTTTCGAACCGGTGGCCAAAGAGGGCATCATGCACGAGATGGCGCTGCAGACGCGCCAGGCGGTGGCCGAGGCCGACGTCGTCGTGTTCATCGTCGACGGCCGCCAGGGCCTGACGCCGCACGACAAGACCATCACCGATTACCTGCGCAAGACGGGCCGCAAGGTCATGCTCGTGGTCAACAAGTCCGAGGGCATGAAGTACACCTCGGTCACTGCCGATTTCTACGAACTCGGCATGGGCGACCCGTACGTGATCTCGGCCGCCCACGGCGACGGCGTGCACGACCTGGTGGTCGAGGCGCTCGACTTCGCCTTCGAGAACCGCGCGGAAGACGAGGAAGAACTGGAGCCGGCCGACCACGGCATCAAGATCGCCATCGTGGGCCGCCCGAACGTCGGCAAATCGACCCTGATCAACACCCTGGTCGGCGAACAGCGCGTGATCGCCTTCGACATGCCGGGCACCACCCGCGACTCGATCGAGGTGCCGTTCGAGCGCGACGGCAAGAGCTATACGCTGATCGACACCGCCGGCATCCGCCGCCGCGGCAAGATCTTCGAGGCGATCGAGAAATTCTCGGTGGTTAAAACCATGCAGTCGATCTCGGACGCCAACGTGGTCATCCTGCTGCTGGACGCGCAGCAGGACATCTCCGAGCAGGACGCTCACATCGCCGGCTTCATCCTGGAGTCCGGCAGGGCCCTGGTGGTGGCGGTCAACAAGTGGGACGGCCTGACCTCGGACCAGCGCGACCAGGTCAAGATGGACCTCGACCGCAAGCTCGATTTCCTGTCCTTCGCCAAGACCCACTTCGTGTCGGCGCTGAAGGGGACCGGTATCAGCCAGCTGATGAAGTCGGTGGACGCGGCCTATGCGGCGGCGACGGCGAACCTCTCGACCCCGCGCCTGACCCGCGCGCTGCAGGAAGCGATCGAGAAGCAGGAGCCGAAGCGCAAGGGCAGCGTGCGGCCGAAGATGCGCTATGCCCACCAGGGCGGCCAGAACCCGCCGATCATCGTCATCCACGGCAACGCGCTCGAGGCCGTCAGCGACCCGTACAAGCGCTACCTGGAAAAGCATTTCCGCGAGACCTTCAACCTGGTGGGCACCCCGGTGCGTCTTGAAATGCGTACCGGCAAGAATCCTTTTGCCAAGGAGCAGAAGTAGGCGTAGCAGTACGACAAAAAGCGGCGAAACAGGTTACAGTAGCTCAGGGCTTTCATTCGCCACAGCGGAATGTAGCCCAAGCACTTGAAAATTGGCAAAACGCCTCCAACTCGCATCTATACACCTGAACTACAACAACATTACGGAGCTGTTATGAGCAACAAAGGGCAACTGTTACAAGACCCATTCCTGAACGCACTGCGCAAGGAGCACGTCCCCGTCTCCATCTACCTGGTCAACGGCATCAAACTGCAAGGCCATATCGAGTCCTTCGACCAGTACGTCGTCCTGCTTCGTAACACCGTGACCCAGATGGTCTACAAGCATGCCATTTCCACCGTCGTCCCGGCCCGCGCCGTCAACCTTAACCTCGACTCCGAAGCCGAGTGAGGCCGATGGCTGACGCCCCCGGCAACACCACCATGCGCGCAGCGCTGGTCGGCATCGATTTCGGTGCTGGCGACTTTGCCGCCAGCCTGGAAGAGCTGTCGCTGCTTGCGCGCTCCGCCGGCGCCGACCCGATCACCACGATCACGGCCAAGCGCAGCAGCCCCGATCCCGCCCATTTCGTCGGCAGCGGCAAGGCCGATGAAATCGCCATGGCCTGCAAGGCCGACGGCATCGAGATCGTCATCTTCAACCATGCACTGTCGCCTGCGCAGCAGCGTAACCTCGAGCGTCGCCTCGAGGTGCGCGTGGTCGATCGTACCAGCCTGATCCTCGACATTTTCGCCCAGCGTGCCCAGAGTCACGAGGGCAAGCTGCAGGTGGAACTGGCCCAGCTGCAGCACCTGGCCACGCGCCTGATCCGCGGCTGGACCCACCTGGAACGTCAAAAGGGCGGTATCGGCCTGCGCGGCCCGGGTGAAACCCAGCTCGAGACCGACCGCCGCCTGATCGGCGAGCGCGTCAAGCAATTGCGCATCCGTCTCACCAAGCTGCGCAAGCAGCACGAGACCCAGCGCCGCCAGCGCGGACGCAACCAGACCTTCTCGGTGTCGCTGGTCGGCTATACCAACGCCGGCAAGTCGACGTTGTTCAATACGCTCACCAAGGCCGGCGTGTATGTTGCGAACCAGTTGTTCGCCACCCTGGACACGACCAGCCGCCGCCTGTACCTCGGCGACGAGGTCGGCAGTGTCGTAATTTCCGATACCGTCGGCTTCGTGCGCGAGTTGCCGCACCAGCTGGTGGCCGCCTTTCGCGCCACGCTCGAGGAAACCATCCACGCCGACCTGCTGCTGCACGTGGTCGACGGCAATTCGCCGGTGCGCATGGAGCAGATCGAGCAGGTCAACGACGTGCTGCGCGAGATCGGGGCCGACCATGTTCCCCAGATCCTGGTCTGGAACAAGATCGATGCCGCCGGGCTGGAACCTGGGGTCGAGCGTGATGAGTATGATAAGATCAGCCGCGTTTTCATCAGCGCCCATAGCGGCGCTGGCCTGGACCTGCTGCGCGACGCCATCGTCGAGGCCGCCAAGTCCGTGAAAGGCGGCGATAATTCGAACGAAGAGCAGGACCTGAGCGATGACGAATTCAGTCATGGCTTCACCGAAGACGGGCCGACGGGTGGCGGCTCCTTGGGTGGTCCTGCCGATAATATGCCAACTCCCCCCCATGTCGGGCCCCACTAGCCTATGCTCGTTTCTTTATTAAAACGTTGCGGCATCAAACTGTCGCTGAACGATCCACGTTGGGGCAACAAGCCCGACGGTGACCACAAGGCCCAGGAGGGCCGCCGTCCGGGTGAAGGTCCGCCCGACCTCGATCAACTCTGGCGCGATTTCAATGCGCGCCTCAACCGCCTGTTCGGTTCGCGCGGCAATGGCAACAACGGCGGCGGCGACGGGGGAACTCCCTACCGCGGCGGCGGCGGCGCCGGCATCACTGCCGGCGTGGTGGCCGTCATCGTCGGCCTGATCTGGCTGGCCAGCGGCGCCTTCATCGTGCAGGAAGGCCAGGCCGGCGTCGTCACGACCTTCGGCAAGCTCAGTCATACTGCCGGCCCCGGTTTCAACTGGCGCTGGCCGTACCCGATCCAGGCGCACGAGACCGTCAACGTCTCGCAGATTCGTACCGCCGAGATCGGCTACCGCGCCAACGTGCGCAACAAGCAGCCGCAAGAGTCGCTGATGCTCACCGACGACGAGAACATCATCGACATCCAGTTCGCGGTGCAGTACACGCTGAAGGACCCGGTCCAGTGGCTGTTCAATAACCGCGAGAACGACGAGACCGTGCGCCAGGTCGCCGAGACCGCGATCCGCGAAGTGGTCGGCAAGAGCAAGATGGACTTCGTCCTGTATGAAGGCCGCGAGAAAGTCGCGGTGGACGTGCACCAGATGATGCAGCAGATCGTCGACCGCTACGCGCTGGGCGCCCTGGTCACCAACGTCACCATGCAGGCGGTGCAGCCGCCGGAGCAGGTGCAGGAAGCCTTCGACGACGCGGTCAAGGCCGGCCAGGACCGCGCCCGTGCCCGCAACGAGGGTGAAGCCTATGCCAACCAGGTGATCCCGCAGGCACGCGGCCAGGCCTTCCGCCTGCAGCAGGACGCCGAAGCCTACCGCTCGATGGTGGTGGAGAACGCGACCGGTAACGCATCGCGCTTCGACCAGGTGGTCGCGGCATACGCCAGGGCGCCTGCCGTCACCCGCGACCGCATGTACATCGACACGATGCAGCAGATCTTCTCCAGCACCAGCAAGGTGATGGTCGACTCGCGCGCCGGCAACCCGATGATCTACCTGCCGCTCGACAAGCTGATCCAGCAGGCCGCAGGCGGCGAAGGCGTCGGCAGCAAGTCGGGCCCGCAGCAGATTCAGGGACCGCAGTCCGCGCCGTCGGCAGATGTCATGCAAGCAATGGATTCGGTTCGTCAACGCGACAGCCGGAGCCGCGATTCCTCACGTGATCGGGAGAGCCGTTAATGAACCGCCTGGTAACTATTTTTGTGGCGGGCTTCATTGCCCTGATGCTGCTGTCGTCCACCGTGTTCGTGGTCGACCAGCGCCGCTTCGCCATCGTCTTTGCACTGGGTCAGGTGCGCGACGTCATCACCGAACCGGGCCTGCATTTCAAGCTGCCGCCGCCGTTCCAGAACGTGGTGTACCTCGACAAGCGCATCCTGACGCTGGACACGCCTGACGCCGACCGCTTCATCACGGCCGAGAAGAAGAACATCCTGGTGGATGCCTTCATGAAATGGCGCATTACCGACCCGCGCCTGTACTACGTCAGCTTCGGCGGCGACGAGGCCCGCGCCCGCAACCGCCTGTCGCAGATCATCAAGGCGGCCCTGAACGACGAGATCACCAAGCGCACCGTGCGCGAAGTGATTTCCGGCGAACGCGGCCGCGTGATGGAAGCGGTGAAGCAGAAGGTGGTCGCCGAAGCCAAGGAGATCGGTGTCGGCGTGGTGGACGTGCGCCTCAAGCGCGTCGACTACATCGAGCAGATCAACGCTTCGGTCTACGACCGCATGCGGGCCGAGCGCGTGCGCGTGGCCAACGAACTGCGTTCGACCGGCGCCGCCGAGTCCGAGCAGATCCGCGCCGACGCCGACCGCCAGCGCACCGTGATCATCGCCGAAGCCTTCCGCGAGGCCGAGAAGATCAAGGGTGAAGGCGATGCGAAGGCATCGGCGATCTACGCCGACGCGTTCGGCAAGAACCCGGAGTTCGCGAAGTTCTACCGTTCGCTGGAAGCCTACCGCGCCACGTTCAAGAACCGCGGCGACGTGATGGTGGTGGATCCGAACTCGGAGTTCTTCAAGTACTTCAGGCAGCCGGGAGCCAGCAGGTAATCCACCGGCGCCAACCCTGCGCGACAAACTTGGGCTGCACGATGTCACCGGCATTGTGCAGCCCAATTTACTTTGCAGGCCGCTCACTCATCGGTATAGACAAGCGTTGCAAAGTGGCATTCAGGCAAGCCGCATAAGCTGTCAAACCAACATCCCCCGCCTACGCCTCCCCATTTTCGGGTAAAATTGCCGATTCGGCGCTCGCACCGTGCGCCAGCACGCCCGTACCCCGGGTCCCGTGTGCTCCCTTTGATCTTGATAACAAACTGCTGCTAGCCCATGCCGAACTGGCTATTGCCTGAGAATATCGCCGATGTCTTGCCGTCCGAAGCGCGCAAGATCGAGGACCTGCGCCGCAGGATGCTCGACACCTTCCGCCTGTACGGTTACGAGCTGGTGATGCCGCCGCTGCTCGAGTACGTCGAGTCGCTGCTGGCCGGGGCAGGGCAGGATACCGAACTGCGCACCTTCAAGGTGGTCGACCAGCTGTCCGGCCGCCTGCTCGGCCTGCGCGCCGACATGACCACCCAGGTCGCCCGCATCGACGCCCACCTGCTCAACCGCGACACCGTCACCCGCCTGTGCTACGCCGGCAGCGTGCTGCACACCCGTCCCTCCAGCCTGCACTCCACGCGCGAGCCGATCCAGGTCGGTTGCGAGATCTACGGCCACGCCGGCCTGGAAGCCGACGCCGAGATCCAGGAACTGGCATTGAGCTCGGTGGCGCTGGCCGGCTTCGACGACGTGCGCCTCGACCTGTGCCACGTCGGCATCCTGCGCGCCCTGCTGGCCGAGGACCCGGCCGCGCAGCGCGACGAAGCCCAGTTGACCTGCCTGCTGCGCGCCAAGGATGCGCCGGGCCTGGATGAGTTCACGCAGCACTACCTGCCCGCCACGCGCCAGGCGCTGCTGGCGCTGCCGCACCTGTACGGCGACATCGACGTGCTGGCGCGTGCCAAAGAGGAATTGCCGGCACTGCCGGGCATCACCCGCGCGCTGGCCGAACTGGCAGCGCTGGCCGCGGGCGCCATCGGCCGCGCCGAAGTGGCGATCGACCTGGCCGACCTGCGCGGCTACCAGTACGAAAGCGGCGCCATGTTCGCACTCTACGTACCGGGCCTGCCGAACGCGGTGGCCCGGGGCGGGCGCTACGACCATGTCGGCGAAGCATTCGGGCGCGCGCGTCCGGCAACCGGCTTCTCGCTCGACCTGCGCGAACTGGCGCGGCTGCTGCCGACGGCCGAGCGCAAGCACTCCATCCGCGCGCCGTGGGGCAATGCCCCCGAGCTGCGCGAAAAAATCGCTGACCTGCGCAAGGCAGGCGAAGTCGTGATCCAAAGCATGCCGGGTCACGACAATGTTCAGGACGAGTTCGAGTGCGACCGCGTGCTCGTCCTCGAAAACGGAAATTGGATTCTCAAAAACTTAGGTTAAGTGATGTCAAATACTAACGTGGCAAAGAACGTCGTTGTCATCGGCACCCAGTGGGGCGATGAAGGCAAGGGTAAGATCGTCGACTGGCTGACCGACCATGCGGCCGGCGTCGTCCGTTTCCAGGGCGGCCATAACGCGGGCCATACGCTCGTCATCAAGGGCCAGAAGACCGCGCTGCAGCTGATCCCGTCGGGCATCATGCGCGAAGGCGTGGCCTGCTACATCGGCAACGGCGTCGTGGTCTCGGTGCCTGACGTCATGCGCGAGATCGACAAGCTGCAGGCCGCCGGCATCGAAGTCGTGTCGCGCCTGAAGATCTCGGAAGCCTGCCCGGTCATCCTGCCTTACCACGTCGCCATCGACAAGGCACGCGAAGCCAAGCGCGGCGAGAACAAGATCGGCACCACCGGCAAGGGCATCGGCCCGGCCTACGAAGACAAGGTCGCCCGCCGCGCGATCCGCATCGCCGACCTGCTCAACGAAGAGCGCTTCGCCGAGAAGCTGCGTGAAAACCTCGAGTACCACAACCACGTGCTGGTCAACTACCTGGGCGCCGAAGCGATCGACTTCCAGCAGACCTACGACGACGCGATGGCACTGGTGCCGCGCCTGCGCCCGATGGTCGGCGACGTGTCCTCGGCACTGTACGCCGCGCACAAGGCCGGCGGCAGCCTGCTGTTCGAAGGCGCACAAGGCTCGCTGCTGGACGTGGACCACGGCACCTACCCGTTCGTCACCTCGTCGAACTGCGTGGCCGGCAATGCCGCCGCCGGCGCCGGCGTCGGCCCGGGCATGCTGCATTACATCCTTGGCATCACCAAGGCGTATACGACCCGCGTCGGTTCGGGCCCGTTCCCGGCCGAACTGCCGACCGACGCTGGCGTCGGCGAGCACCTGTCGCGCGTGGGCCACGAGTTCGGCACCGTGACCGGCCGCGCCCGCCGCTGCGGCTGGTTCGACGCCGCCCTGCTGCGCCGCTCGGTGCAGATCAACGGCGTGTCGGGCATGTGCCTGACCAAACTGGACGTGTTGGACGGCATCGAGTCCCTGAAGCTGTGCACCGGCTACAAGATCGACGGCCGCGACGTCGATATCTTCCCGGTCGGCGCCGAGGAAGCCGCGCTGTGCCAGCCTATCTACGAAGAAATGCCGGGGTGGCTTGACTCGACCGTCGGCGCCAAGTCGATGGATGAGCTGCCGGCCAACGCCCGCGCCTACATCAAGCGCATCGAAGAACTGGTGGGCGTGCCGATCGACATGGTGTCGACCGGCCCGGACCGCGAAGAAACCATCGTGCTGCGCCATCCGTTCGCGGCATAAGCACCAACGCATAAAAGTAGAAGATAGGAATTACCTGAAATGAACACCCCTGCATCGACCGACAAGGACCTCTGGGTTTCGTGGGACGAGTACAACCGCCTGGTCGAGCGCCTGGCCCTGCAAGTGTATGAATCGAACTGGAAGTTCGACATGGTGCTGTGCCTGGCGCGCGGCGGCGTGCGTCCGGGCGACGTGATCTCGCGCATTTTTGATGTGCCGCTGGCGATCCTGTCGACCAGCTCCTACCGAGAAGAAGCCGGCACCAAGCAGGGCAACCTGGACATCGCCAAGTACATGACGATGACCAAGGGCCCGCTGGCCGGCCGCATCCTGCTGGTCGATGACTTGGCCGACTCCGGCGTGACCCTGCAAAAGGTGCGCGAGCACCTGCAGACCAACTACCCGGACGTTTCGGAAGTGCGCTCGGCCGTCATCTGGGTGAAAGGTACCTCGGCCTTCAAGCCGGACTACCACCTGGAAGACCTGCCGCACAATCCGTGGATCCACCAGCCGTTCGAAGACTACGACGGCCTGCGCCCGCACCAGCTGGCGGCGTGGATGAAGAAGTTCGAGAAGTAATCCAGCAATCAACAATCGGCGCCGCAGGCGCCGGACGAAGCGGGGAGGGTGCAAGCCTTCCCCGCTTTTTTATTGCCACGCCTGATTGTATTTACTGGCGGTATAAGTGTTTTCCGCACAGATAGTTCTCGAATGCTGTTTCTCTGTTAAGATTGCAAAATCCTAGAAACGGGCTATGCAAACAATAAGAAATCCATGACCCAGAGCTTCTTCCAGACCTTCATCCTCCTGATCCTCGTCACCGACCCCTTCGGTAACGTCCCCCTGTTTGCCGCCGCCCTGAAGGACGTGCCGGTCGAGCGCCGTTCCCGTATCGTCGTGCGCGAATGCGCCATCGCCTTCCTGCTGCTGTTGATCTTCATGTTCTTCGGCACGCCCTTCCTCGAGGCGCTGCACCTGAGTCCGGTCGCATTGCGCATCGGCGGCGCCGTGATCCTCCTGATGATCGCGATCCGCATGATCTTCCCGCACCCGGACGGCGTGCTCGGCCGCAGCGAGCATGGCGAACCCTTCATCGTGCCGCTGGCGATTCCCGCGCTGGCGGGCCCGTCGGCGCTGGCGACCGTGCTGCTGTTCACCTCCGGCAGCCTGAACGACACCCTGGTCCATGTTGCGGCGCTGGCTGCCGTCGGCGTGGTCTGGCTGGCCGTGTTCCTCAGCGCGGAACGCCTGCAGCAGCGGCTTGGTCCGCAGGTGATGACGGCCTTCGAGCGCCTGATGGGCCTGATCCTGACGGCCATGGCGGTCGAGATGCTGCTTGGCGGCATACGTGAATTTGTACAAACGCTGTGATGCGAGCGGTGCGGGGCGAAACGGTCAAATCTGGCACACTTTGCCGGCGCGAACGCGGCAACGATCGACGACAAACCCGGTAAGAAACGAATGAAACAGGAACACGCTACGCCTTCCGAATGGCTGCCTTTCCTCAGCGGCGGCGGCCAGATGGGGGCGATGATGCGCGCCCACGACTGGTCGGGTTCCCCGCTGGGCCATCCGCGCACCTGGCCGCAGGCCCTGCGCACCACGGTCGGGCTCATCCTCAACTCCAAGTTCCCCATGTTCGTCGCCTGGGGACCGGAGCTCGGCTTCCTGTACAACGACTCCTATACCGCGGTCCTGGGCGAGAAGCACCCGGCCTCGCTCGGCAACCGCTTCCACGACATCTGGGGCGAGATCTGGGACGATATCCATCCCCTGATCGTGCGTGCCCTCAAGGGCGAATCCACGTATGTGGACCGGATGCTGCTGCGCATGAACCGCCATGGGTACGATGAGGACACCTGGTTCCGGTTTTCATATTCGTCGGTGCGCGACGAGGACGGGACGGTGGCCGGCATGTTCTGCGCCTGCGTCGAGACGACGGCCGAGGTGCTGGCCGAACGCTACCGCGAGGAAGAGAACCAGCGCCTGGTGACGCTGTTCGAGCAGGCGCCCGGCATCATTGCCGTGCTGCGCGGGCCCGAACACGTGTTCGAGATCACCAACCGCTCCTACCTGCAGCTGGTCGGGCACCGCGAGCTGGTGGGCAAGACGGCGCGCCAGGCGCTGCCGGAGGTGGAGGGGCAGGGCTTCTTCGAGCTGCTCGACCAGGTCTACAGCAGCGGCGAGCCCTTCGTCGGCCATGCGCTGCCGCTGCGCGTGCAGCGCGAGGCCAACGGCCCGCTGGAAGAACGTTTCATCGATTTCGTGTACCAGCCGATCCGCGACCCCAAGGGCGACGTGGTCGGCATCTTCGTGGAGGGCAGCGACGTCACCGTGCGCAAGCGGGTCGAGGACGAGCTGCGCGCCGCCAACCGCCAGAAGGACCAGTTCCTGGCAATGCTGGCGCACGAGCTGCGCAACCCGCTGGCGCCGATCACGACCGCCGCCGAGCTGCTGCGCGGCGGCCAGCTCGACCCGGCGCGCACGCGCCACGCCAGCGAGATCATCGCGCGCCAGGCCGAGCACATGACCGCGCTGGTGAACGACCTGCTGGACGTTTCGCGCGTGACGCGCGGCCTGGTGGCGATCGAGAAGGAAGTGATCGATGCCGCCGAAATCGTGCAGGGCGCCGTGGAGCAGGTGCGGCCGCTGCTCGACATGAAGCGCCATGCGCTGCAGGTCGAGGTGCCCCGGGAGCCTGCCTACGTGTGCGGCGACCGCACGCGCCTGGTCCAGGTGGTCTCGAACATCCTGAACAATGCAGCCAAGTACACGCCGGCGGGCGGCAGCATCGTGCTGCGCGCGCGTGTCGAGGGCGAGCAGGCCGTGATCGGCGTGCGCGACAATGGCCAGGGCATCGATCCGCAAGTGCTGCCGTATATCTTCGACCTGTTCACGCAGGCCGAGCGCACCCCCGACCGCTCGCAGGGCGGCCTGGGCATCGGCCTGGCGCTGGTCAAGAGCCTGGTGGCACTGCATGGCGGCAGCGTGGCGGCCTACAGCGACGGCCTGAACCGCGGCAGCGAATTCGACGTGCGGCTGCCGCTGCATCTGCGCCAGGACGCGCCCGCAGCACCCGCTGAAGGCGAGCCGGCCCTGGCGCCTGGGGCCGTGCGCGTGCTGGTGGTCGACGACAACGTCGACGCGGCCCAGATGCTGGCGACGCTGCTCGAGGCGCACGGCCACGCGGTCACGGTCGAATACGACGGCAAGGGCGCGCTCGAACGTGCCCTGCGCGAGCGCCCGCAAGCGATGCTGCTCGACATCGGCCTGCCCGACATGGACGGCCACGAGCTTGCGCGACAGCTGCGCGGCTCGCCCGAGACCGCCGGCGCAACGCTGATCGCGCTGACCGGCTACGGCCAGGCCGAAGACCGCCAGCGCGCGCGCGAGGCCGGCTTCAACCACCATCTGGTCAAACCGGCCGACCTGGGCCAGCTGCTCGACATCCTAGGCCAAGTCGGCACCCAGTCCGGCTAGCTTATCCGTGCGCGGGCGCGCGCGCGTCCCGTTGTATGCTGGGTTCCGGACTGAACATCATGGGACTGGCATGCGAACCTGGAGAATTGCAAACGAAGACGTGGCGCTGGACCGCAACTGCGAAGGCGCGCGCAAGAGCGGCGGACACTGGCACATGGAAGGCTGCCCCGCCCTGTATTCCGCGATGACGCCCGAGCTAGCGGTGCTGGAGAAATTCGTCCACACCGAGGGCGACGACCCGACCCTGGTGCTGGTGGCGGTCGATGTGCCGGACGACCCGGAACTGGGCATCGACATCCCGGCCGACCGGCTGCCCAACGGCTGGGACGACCTGGAAGACGGCGGCAGCGCCACCGCCTTCGGCACCAATTTTCTCAAGGACTGCAAGCACCTCTACATGCGGGTGCCGTCCGTGATCGTGGGGGAGGGGCTGAACCTGGTCATCAATCCGGCGCATCCGGCGTATGAGCGGGTGAAGCTGAGCATCGTGCGGTCGTTCAGTTTTGATCCGAGGATGTTCAATCGGAAGGACTAATGGCGAGCCATGCTCACCCAGTCCCACCAATCGCGGAACGTCGTGAGTTAATGACGATTTTGTTGGCTTAAAGACCGTCGTTCCCGCGCAGGCGGGAACGATGGTCTTGCAGGTGGCAGTGCCGATACCGCTGCCGTTGAGCCTTACTTGCCCAGCATCGACACCACGTTGTCCGCCCCCGGTGCCCCGAACGCCTGCTGCTTGAGCACATGCAGCTGGTCGCGCACCTGCGCCGCCTTCTCGAACTCCAGGTTCTTGGCGTGGTCGACCATGAGCTTCTCGAGGCGCTTGATCTCCTTGCTGATCTGCTTCTCGCTCATCGATTCGACCTTGGCCGTCGCCGCATCTTCCTGGATGCCCTCGACCATGGCCTTCTGCGCGGCGTTGCTGTAGACGCCGTCGATCATGTCCTTGATCTTCTTGTTCAAGCCCTTCGGCGTGATGCCGTTCGCCTCGTTGAAGGCAATCTGCTTGGCGCGACGGCGCTCGGTTTCGTCGATCGCGCGCTTCATCGAATCGGTCATCTGGTCGGCGTAGAGGATCGCCATACCGTTCAGGTTACGCGCCGCGCGGCCGATGGTCTGGATCAGCGAGCGTTCCGAACGCAGGAAGCCTTCCTTGTCCGCATCCAGCACCGCCACCAGCGACACTTCCGGCAAGTCCAGGCCCTCGCGCAGCAGGTTGATGCCGACCACCACGTCGAAGGTGCCCAGGCGCAGGTCGCGCAGGATCTCCACGCGCTCCACCGTCTCGATGTCGCTGTGCAGGTAGCGCACCTTGATGCCGTGGTCGCTCAGGTACTCGGTGAGCTGCTCGGCCATGCGCTTGGTCAGCGTGGTCACCAGGACGCGCTCGTCCTTGGTGATGCGGTCGGTGATCTCGCTCATCAGGTCTTCGACCTGCGAGCGCGCCGGCTTGACGATGACCTTCGGGTCCACCAGGCCGGTGGGGCGCACCACCTGCTCGACCACGTTGTCGGCCTTTTCCTTTTCGTACTCGGCCGGCGTCGCGGAGACGAAGACCGTCTGGCGCATCTTGCTCTCGAATTCCTGGAACTTGAGCGGCCGGTTGTCCAGCGCCGAGGGCAGGCGGAAGCCGTAGTCGACCAGGTTGACCTTGCGCGAGCGGTCGCCGTTGTACATGGCGTTGAGCTGGCCGATCATCACGTGCGACTCGTCCATGAACATGATCGCGTCCTTGGGCAGGTAGTCGATGAGCGTGGGCGGCGGTTCGCCCGGCATCGAGCCGGACAGGTGGCGCGAGTAGTTTTCGATGCCCTTGGTAAAACCGATCTCGGCAAGCATCTCGAGGTCGAAGCGGGTGCGCTGTTCGAGGCGCTGTTCTTCGATCAGCTTGTTCTGCTGGCGGAACTCTTCCAGGCGGTCGCGCAGCTCGGCCTTGATCGATTCCACCGCGCGCAGCACGGTCGAGCGCGGCGTGACGTAGTGCGAGCCCGGGTACACGGTGAAGCGCGGGATCTTCTGGCGCACGCGGCCGGTCAGCGGGTCGAACAGCTGCAGCGACTCGATCTCGTCGTCGAACATCTCGACGCGGATGGCCAGTTCGGCGTGCTCGGCCGGGAAGATGTCGATGGTGTCGCCGCGCACGCGGAAGGAGCCGCGCGCGAAGTCCATCTCGTTGCGCGTGTACTGCATCTGGATCAGGCGCGCGATGATGTCGCGCTGCGCCACCTTGTCCTTGTGGCGCAGCGTCAGGATCATCTTGTGGTATTCGTTCGGGTTACCGATACCGTAGATGGCCGACACGGTGGCCACGATGACCACGTCGCGCCGCTCCATCAGCGACTTGGTGCACGACAGGCGCATCTGCTCGATATGCTCGTTGATCGACGAGTCCTTTTCGATGAACAGGTCGCGCTGGGGTACGTAGGCTTCCGGCTGGTAATAGTCGTAGTAGGACACGAAATACTCGACCGCGTTCTGCGGGAAGAATTCGCGGAACTCCGCATACAGCTGGGCCGCCAGCGTCTTGTTGGGCGCGAAGACGATGGCCGGACGGCCGGCCTGCGCGATCACGTTGGCCATCGTGTAGGTTTTGCCGGAACCCGTCACGCCGAGCAGCGTCTGGTACATCAGGCCGTCATTGATGCCCTCGACCAGGCCGGCGATCGCGGTCGGCTGGTCACCAGCCGGCGGGAAGGGCTGGTGCAGCTTGAAAGGCGATCCCGGATAGGTGATGACGGTCGGCTCGGGGGCATTTGCAATGGATAAATCTGCCATACTTTCAGACCTTTGCTAGAATGGGAGTCCGCATGCCGCAGTGCAGCACATGCGTGACAATGACGTCTTTGTCTATACAACCGCTGCGAACCCACCGCGAATCCACCGACAACTCACTCAGTTTCTTCAGTCTATCACGATGACTTCCACAGCCTCCGCCAGCCTCTTCGGCGCCATCGACATGGCCCCGCGCGACCCGATCCTGGGCATTACCGAAGCATTCAACGCCGATACCAACCCGGCCAAGATCAACCTGGGGGTCGGCGTCTATTACGACGATAACGGCAAGGTACCTTTGCTGCAGTGCGTTCAGAAAGCGGAAGCGAAGCTGATGGAACAGCCGGCGCCGCGCACCTACCTGCCGATCGAAGGGCTGGCGGCGTACGACAAGGCTGTGCAGGAGCTCGTATTTGGGGCCGGCAGCGCCGTAATTCAAGACAAGCGCGCGATCACCGTGCAGGCCCTGGGCGGCACCGGCGCACTCAAGCTGGGCGCCGACTTCCTCAAGCGTTTCTCGCCGCAGTCCGAGGTCTACATCAGCGACCCGAGCTGGGAAAACCACCGGGCGCTGTTCGAGAGCGCCGGCTTCGTGGTCAACAACTACACCTATTATGACCCGGCCACCCACGGCGTGAATTTCGACGGCATGCTGGCCTCCCTGAAGGCCATGCCGCAGGGCGCGGTCGTGGTGCTGCACGCCTGCTGCCACAACCCGACCGGCGCCGACCTGACCCAGGAACAGTGGAGCCAGGTCATCCAGGCCGTGGTCGACGGCGGCCTCGTGCCCTTCCTCGACATGGCCTACCAGGGCTTCGGCGCCGGCATCGCGGAAGACGGCGCCGTGGTGCGCCGCTTCGCCGAGACCGGCATCCCGCTGCTGGTGTCGAACTCGTTCTCGAAGTCCTTCTCGCTGTACGGCGAGCGCGTCGGCGCGCTGTCGATCGTCGCCACCAGTGCCGAAGAATCGGCACGCGTGCTCTCGCAGCTCAAGCGCGTCATCCGAACCAATTACTCGAACCCGCCGACCCACGGCGGCAAGGTGGTGGCCACCGTGCTGTCGACCCCGGAGCTGCGCCAGCTGTGGGAAGACGAACTGGCCGGCATGCGCGTGCGCATCCGCGACATGCGCGGCAGCATGGTCGAGAAGCTCAAGGAAAAAGCCCCGGGCCACGATTTCGACTTTGTGCGCCAACAGGTGGGCATGTTCTCGTACTCGGGTTTGACGAAAGAGCAGGTGGCCAAGCTGCGCGAGCAGTCGATCTACGCCGTGGACACCGGCCGCATCTGCGTCGCCGCACTGAACTCGACGAATATCGATCGCGTCGTTGACGCCGTCGCGAAAGTTCTTTAAAATCTTGGCTCTTCGGAACTAAGGCGACTTGATTCCGAAGAGCAGCAAAAGTGGCTGCGCGACACGATCCAGGTTTGACAACGTGTCATCGCAAACATATAATGCTGTCTTCAATTCCCTGATAGCTCAGTCGGTAGAGCGACGGACTGTTAATCCGCAGGTCCCTGGTTCGAGTCCAGGTCGGGGAGCCAGAACATTCGAAGGGCCGCGTGAAAACGCGGCCCTTTGTCATTTCCGCCTTTCGCACATGGCCTGTGTCGTTGGCCCGGGCCGATCCGCTTGCGGCTCTTGTTCGAACATGCGCCGGAAGGGAGTTGTGAAAGGGTGACCGATAGTAGTTGCCTATTCATGGGCAGTAGGAGTACGCTGGCAACACTTTCGTTATCCGGATTGCATAGTGAAGCAATTACCAACCAGCAAAAGCGTTGCCGTCGCGGGGCACGTGCTCCGCTTCTCCATGTCGGGGCAGGGTAGCCCGACCATCGTCATGTTCAGCGGCGCCGGTGGCCCGCTCGAAGGCTGGTTCAAGCTGTTCCCGGAAATCGAGGCGCTCGGCACGGTGGTGACCTACGACCGCCCCCGCATCGGCGGCAGCGCCCGCGCCCGCGAGCCGCAGCTCGGCACCACGGTCGTCCTGCAGTTGCGCGCGCTGCTGCGCGAAATCGGCGCGCGCCCCCCGTTCCTGCTGGTGGGCCACTCGTTCGGCGGCTTGCATGCGAACCTGTTCGCACGCGTGTATTCGGACGAGACTTGCGGCGTGCTGTTCATCGAGGCGACGGCGCCCGACGACGTGCTCAACATGAAGCAATACCGCTCGACCCTGCAGCGCGTGGTGGCCGGCCTGCTCGACCGCTTTTCGCCGCCGGATCCGAACGACGAAATCAGCAACGAACTCGAAACCGTGGCCGAGATCGGCGAGGCGCCGGACTTCCCGCCGATTCCGGTGACGGTGATTTCGGGCGGCAAGCGCCTGCCGCGCTGGATGGCCTCGCGCGAAGCGCTGCTCGAGCGCGAACGCAACCAGGAGGCGCTGGCGCGCCTGTCGCCGCTGGGCGAGCGCATCATCGCCAGGGGCAGTGCGCATTTCCCGCAGGTGTCGGAGCCGCACGTGGTGCTGGAAGCGCTATCGAAGCTGGTCGCGCGGACCCGCTCGCAGTCGCCGGCGTAGAAATCTTGCTTTTCGATAGCTCAGGGGTTCGCGAAATCGAAAAGCGCTGCTATAATACGGCCTCCTTTCCCTGATAGCTCAGTCGGTAGAGCGACGGACTGTTAATCCGCAGGTCCCTGGTTCGAGTCCAGGTCGGGGAGCCAGAATACGGAGGGCCGCATGAAGATGCGGCCCTTTTTGTTTTTCGGGCCTGCACCGGATATTCGCGAGCCCCTGGACAGCGGGCTCCCTTCGTCCGATGCGCGGTGCGGCGCTTCCCGCCTGCCTCTATGGGCGGAAAGGTAGCGGCCTGACCCTGGCTGCCGCCTCGCGCGCCCGTTCGCGCGCCGATTCGACGTCCCCGGCCGTCGCCAGCGCCACCCCCATGCGCCTGCGCGCGAACGATTCCGGCTTGCCGAACAGGCGAATGTCGGTATCGGGCACGCGCAGCGCCTCGGCCACGCCTTCGAAGGCAATGCCGCTGCCTTCGAGCTGGCCGTAGATCACGGCGGAGGCGCCCGGCGCGCGCAGCGCCACGTTCACGGGCAGGCCCAGCACGGCCTTGGCGTGCAGCTCGAATTCGCTCTGCACCTGCGTGGCCATTGTCACCATGCCGGTGTCGTGCGGACGCGGGCTCACTTCCGAGAACCACACGGCGTCGCCCTTGACGAACAGCTCGACGCCGAACACGCCGCAGCCGCCCAGGTTGGCCGTGACCTTGGCCGCGATGTCGCGCGCACGCTCCAGCGCGACGGGGCTCATCGGGTGCGGCTGCCACGACTCCACGTAGTCGCCCTGCACCTGCTTGTGGCCGATCGGCTCGCAGAAGCTCGTTTCGATCCCGCCGTCGCTGCCCACCGAGCGCACCGTCAGCAGCGTGATCTCGTAGTCGAAGTCGATGAAGCCTTCCGCGATCACGCGGCCGGCATCGACCCGGCTGCCGCTGGCCGCGTATTCCCACGCCGCCGGCACGTCGGCCGCGCCGTCGAGCTTGGACTGGCCCTTGCCGGACGAGGACATCACCGGCTTGACCACGCAGGGGAAGCCCACCGCCGCGCAGGCCTGCTGCAGTTCCTCGAGGCTGCTGGCGAAGCGGTAGGGCGAGGTGGGCAGGCCGAGCTCCTCGGCGGCCAGGCGCCGGATGCCTTCGCGGTTCATGGTCAGCATCGCGGCGCGCGCGGTCGGGATGCAGGTGATCCTGCCGGCCTCTTCCAGCGCAAGCAGGGTCTCGGTGGCGATGGCTTCGATTTCCGGCACCACCAGGTCCGGCTTTTCCAGTGCGATCAGGGCCGACAGCGCGGCACCGTCGGTCATGTCGATCACGTGGGCGCGGTGCGCCACCTGGTGGCCCGGCGCGTTCGGGTAGCGGTCGACCGCGATGGTCTCCACGCCCAGGCGCTGCAGCGCGATGATGACTTCCTTGCCCAGTTCGCCCGAGCCGAGCAGCATGACTTTGGTGGCGGAAGGGGAGAGCGGGGTACCGAAGAGGCGTGGTGTGGTCATGGTCGATGGCGGATAGTGAAAATGCTGCGACTATAGCAAAGCGCCTCTCCGGCTGCTGGCGCGGACGGCATGCGGGCACTGTTCATGCTCGGCACTAGGCAAACCGCCATCGAGCCGCTATAATGCGGCCTCCTTTCCCTGATAGCTCAGTCGGTAGAGCGACGGACTGTTAATCCGCAGGTCCCTGGTTCGAGTCCAGGTCGGGGAGCCAGAATACGAAGGGCCGCATGTGAATGCGGCCCTTTTTGTTTGTGCGCCCAGCATGGGCGCACTCCTGCGGGTGAAAGTCCGGCCGCAAGCTGACCACAGCGAGCGAAGTGAAGCGCAACTGCGGAAGAGTAATCGACCGTGGGGAGGAAGCGCGGAGCGTAAATCAC
>NZ_JBHLWP010000014.1:0-79456 GCF_042432755.1 Massilia consociata | reverse complement strand
AAAGCATGCCGCCAGCGTTCAATCTGAGCCAGGATCAAACTCTTCAGTTCAATCTCTGTTTGTTGGCATTGCTGCCATCCGTATTGCTACGGAGTCGCTCACTCAAAATACTGACCGTTACTCATTTCTGAGCAACGTATTTCTTTTTTGTGAACATTTGATAATTTAAGTATGCAGCTAACCTAAGCCAGCCGGCACCTTCATCAAACGCCCACACTTATCGACTGTTGATTGTTAAAGATCGGTGTCTTGCACCTTGCTGTATCCGACGAAGCGTTGTGTTCGTCAGCAGCAGAGAAGTGAGATTATGCAGTGTTTCGCGTTTCTCGTCAACTCCCTCTTTTCCTTCGCTTCGCTGCTTTGGAAGCTGCGCCGGCGTCGGAGGAACGAGACTATAGCAAACGCACGTGTGCTGCGCAAGCAGCTGAAATAGCGATTTCAGCCACGCTTAAGCTTTGCCGGCCGCTCAGTCCCAGCGCGGCAATGGGCGCACGGCGCCCTCCGGCAGAGCGCCCTGGCGGATCGCCTGCCGAACCGCTGCGCGAGGTCATCGATGGGTGCGATGCAAGATAGTGGGCAAGGACCGGTGCATCGCGTTTGCCATGCCGCAGCGATTCAAAGAATTCGGTCGCGCCGCCGACATGCCCGTACCGGCATTGCAGGATCTCCAGTGCTTGCCGGTCGGCGCTCGCCTCGCGGCCGCGCGAGTAACCGGATTCGCCAAGGTGCTCGGCCGGGGCCAGTACGCTCGCAGTCCCCGAGCCGTCTCCGGTCAGCAGTGCCGCGGCGGCAATCAGGACGACTTTTCGCCCGATGGCGCGCAGGTGGTCGCGATGCGCCAGATGGGACAACTCATGGGCGAGCACGAAAGCCATGCCGTTTTCCGACCGCAGGTGTCCAAGCAGGCCAGAATAGACGATCACGGTACCGCCGGGAACGACGACGGCATTGGCTTGTTTCGACTGGGTCATCCGGACGAGCACCGGCGTACGCAGACCGGCACATTGGCGCATCTGGTCCACCAGCGACTGCGCCCACGCTTCGCGCTCCTTCATCGCCGCCTCGGCCTTCGGCGCCGGGGGCGCGACCAGCGCGCTCAGCTTCGCCTCGGTTTCCGGACTCAGGCGGTCGACGACCCGGTCCACCACCAAGCCCAGTGCCCACAGGGCGAGCAACACCGCCAACGACAGGCCGACCAGGATCAGCACGAAATCCTTGAGCGGGTGCTCGTGCGAGATGTTGTCGTTATGTGCGGGCAGCGATGTCCGGTACTTCATGCGGTGGCGGTGCCTGCCTTGTCTGCCTTGTAATAGATGGCGGTGCCGTAGGCCAGCACTTCGACGCTCGTCACCTGGTTGCGCTGGCTGCCCGCCAGCGGCATGGTTTCAAGACGCAGGTTGACGATCTCGTCCGCGCCGGGGCAGCTCTCCTTCAGGCGCAGCACCGCTTCGCGCTTGGCGCGGTCGAGCAGCGTTTCATATGACTTGACCGGCCCGCCCACCACGGTGCGCAGTGCCGCCGCGGCCTTCTTGAAATAGTCGATGGAAACGACCACGCTCCCCGTCACCAGTTCGCTACGCGCCACGTCGTCGCTACGCAGCACGGTTTTCAAGGAAGTGGCAGGCAGGTGCAACTGCTCTTTTTCCCTGGCGATGATCGAACGGTAATGCCGGGACTCGGCCGCGCGCCCGAAGACGTAGCCCAGCACCACCGGCACCGACCAGAAGGCCAGCAGGATAAGGTATTCCATTGCTTACTCGACGGTGACTGCGGTGCCGTACACGTAGATTTCCGCCGCACCGGCTGCCACTGACGAGGTGGAGAAGCGCACATTGACGATCGCATTCGCGCCCAGCTGCGCCGCCTGGGCTCGCATGCGCTCGGTCGCCTGCGCGCGCGACTCTTCGAGCAGTTCGGTATAACCGCGCAGCTCGCCGCCGACCATGTTCTTCAGGCCGGCCATGATGTCGCGCCCGACGTGCTTGGAGCGCACCGAGCTGCCGGAGACAACGCCGTGGCACACAGTGATGGACTTGCCGGGGATGGTTTCGATATTCGTGAGGAGCATGGCTGATCGCGCAAAAAGATAGTGTCCGATTGTAGACAGCAAACTTTATGCGAAGCAATGCTATTTGCATATCCCGGGCGGGACATGCATGGGCCGTGCAAGGAGATCTGCACGGCCCGCGTCTTGTGCCGGACCGGGCGCGCATGGCCCGGCCGCCGGCTTAGTCCTTCAGCATGAAGGACTTGTAGTTCGGATCGGCCTTGATCTTGTCCGGCGTGAACGGAAGGAGCGGCCACTGCTTGCGCGAGTACACCATGGTCTGGTCGGCATACCAGGGTGACTTCGGATCGACCGACTGGCCGTAGGTCAGCATTGCGTGGGCCACCGGACCGCGTGCGTCGAAGCTCACGGTCTGGATGTAGCTCTGCCCCCAGTCGACCCCAACATAGCCTTGCGCGGTCAGCCCGGTACGCATCGTCAGCGAACTGTAGGTACCGTCCTCGCTGCCGATTCCGCCGTGCAGGGCAATGCGGACACCGTTGCGCGGCTCGACCTGGTAGTCACCCAGGCGGGCGTCGAGCGGAATGCCGAGCGATTGCAGCTTCTCGGCTGCACCGCGCATGGCCGCCAGCATGGCCGGCATGGCTGCCGGCGCCACGCCGTGCGGCGTACGCACCGGATCGGCCGGATTGAACGGCGTGGCCCACTTGCCCGGAATGGCCATTGCCACGTTCCAGAATTCGCGGAACAGGACGGCGCCCCGGCTGTCGACGTCGGCGCGGCGGTCCCAGGCTGCCAGTGTCGTGCAGGCCTGACGGCTCAGCGCATCGCTCGCGCCGGCACAGGCGGCCAGCAATTCCGGCAGCACGAGTTCGGCCGCGTGCACACGGTTGGAGAAGGCCAGCGCCTGCATGTCGGCCAGATTCAGCCTGCCTTTCTGCTTCAACAGTTCCTCGAGCTGGAGGAAACCGATCCGGGTGCGCAGGCTCTGCTCGACATCGGTCTGTCCATACAGCGGCGAGTAGCCCAGCGGCGCCGGGCCATAGAGCAAGGACTTCGGATTGGTCAGCCAATAGCTGTCATTGGAATTGCCGACGTAATCCGTCCGCATCATCCACGGTGCATTCACCGGCGAATAAATGCCGCTCGGCGCGCCCCGGTCCTGGCCCCACCCGCAGCTGCTGCGCGAACCGTCGAACAGCAACGCCTCCTGCAGCAGCAGGCAGCCGTTGATGAACTTGTCGGTATTCATGTGCGGCACGACGCTGGCGTCCGCATACAGGGTGTTGCCGTCGCGGTCGGCCGCGATCGTATTCACCCAGGGCAGGCCCACCACCTTGTCGAGCGAATCCTTCAGCGCGCGCACGCTGTTCGCCGTACCGATACCCAGCCATTGCTCGAGCATGCGGGTATTGTTGCGATTCGGGTCGGCCAGCACGAAGGCGGCGTTCGCGTTCCAGGTCAGGCCGGCTTCGGGACGAACGATGACGGCGCCCTGGTGGCTGAAGTAGAAGGTCTTGCTGCGCTTGGCAGTCGACCCATCCGGCAGCAGCGCGTCGATGCTGACCGTCTTCGACGTCATCTTGCGGCGCTCTCCGTCATAGACATACGTCGTGCCGCTGGCGTCGCGGGTGTCCAGCGCCAGCCGGAAGGTCGTGAAATGGTAGGCCGTGGTGACGGTGTGGCTCCATGCCACGTCGCGATTGAAGCCGATGACGATCGCGGGAACGCCGCCGATGATCACGCCCATGGCATCGTAACGACCCGGCACCGTCAGGTGGGCCTGGTAGAAGCGGTCGGAGGTCGTCCAGGGGAAGTGCGGGTTACCAAAAAGCAAGCCGCGTCCGTTGGTGGACAGGTCCTTGCCCACCGCCAGCGCATTGCTGCCGAAACCCTGTTTGTTGAGGTGGTCGAGCTGGGCCAGCAGGGTACGCGTGTCGAGCTTGCGCGGCGCAGCCTTGACCAGGCTGACCGACGCCCCAGGTACGCGTCCGGCGGCGACGAAATCCCTGGCGAAGACCTGGGCGGAAGCATGCAGCGCCTTCTCTGCCACCACCAGCACCATATCGTCGAAGGTAATCGGCTTGACCCATGCGGCGTTGGCACAGGCGGCAGGCAGCTTGCCGGCAGCGTCTTTCAGGTAGCGGTTGTAGCCCTCGACATAGCCTTCGAGCAGCTGGCGTGGCTCCGCGGCGCCGGCGGCGTAATTGGCGCGCAGCTGGTCGAGGTCGAGATAGCCCTTGAAGAAGAAGTCGCTTTCTTCATTGTTCAGGTTCATGAAGCCGCTGCCGCCACCGTACTCGTCGCCGGTGCGCTGGCGTGGATACGCGTCGGCGCCGAAGAACCGCGAACGCTCGCCGCGCACCGTCAGCACGGAGTCGGCAAACATGCAGACGTTGTCCTGGGCATAGGCGTAGGCCAGGCCGTAGCCGACGCTGCGGAAATCCTTGCCGCGCACATGCGGCACGCCATGGGTCGTCCGGGCGACCTCGACCTGGATACGCGCAGACGCCTGGACCTGGCCGGCGGTGCGCGACATCGACGCCGTCGATTCGCCCTCGGGGTCACTGCTGCAGGCGCCCAACGCCAGCGCAATCGTTGTTGCAAATAGAAGCCGGTAAGAATGCTGCAATGCGCTGGTACGACCTTGCATGGGAACCTTTCTGCGTTCTGAGCGCGAATGGAAGAGCGTTAAAAGCGCATTACTTTAACTCTTCAACAACCCCCGCACGATATGCAACACTCATTAAATCGACGTCGCGCGACACCCCGACAACGCAGGCCCACCAGGGCTGCCTGTGCAAAATCCGGCTGGCGGATTGGCACAATGCCAGCGCTTTTCATGAGGCCAACGCTTAAAATGGCGGCTTTACCGATCCGGCGCCCGTCATGACCATCCTGTTATCCACCCTTAACGCCCGCTACACGCACGCTTCGCTCGGCCTGCGCTACCTGCTGGCGAACATGGGGCCGCTCCGGGAGCAGACCCGGATCCAGGAATTCGTGATCGGCGCCAAGACCGCCGACCTGGTCGAGCGCATCCTGGCGCACCAGCCGCGGCCGAGAATCGTCGGGTTCGGCGTCTACATCTGGAATGTCGAGGAAACGACGCGGCTGGTGGCGATGCTCAAGCGCGTCGCCCCGGACGTGACCGTGGTGCTGGGCGGGCCGGAAGTCTCCTACGAGACCGCCGAGCAGCAGATCGTGAAACTGGCCGACTACGTGGTGACCGGCTGGGGCGACGTCACCTTCCCCAAGCTGTGCGGCGAGATCCTGGCCGGCCCCAAGCCGCTGATGAAGGTGCATGCCGGCGTGCAGCCGCCGATGGCGGAGGTCGCCCTGCCCTATTCTTTATATGGCGACGAGGACATCGCCCACCGCACCCTGTACGTGGAAGCCTCGCGCGGCTGCCCGTTCAAGTGCGAATTCTGCCTGTCCTCGCTCGACAAGACCGCCTGGCCCTTCCCGCTCGACGCTTTTCTCGCCGAGATGGAGTCGCTGTATGCACGCGGCGCGCGCCTGTTCAAGTTCGTCGACCGCACCTTCAACCTGAACGTCAAGACCAGCCTGCGCATCATGCAGTTCTTCCTCGACAAGCTGGAGGCGCATCCCGACGATCCCGTGTATGCCCACTTCGAACTGGTCCCGGATCACCTGCCCGAAGCGCTGAAGGAGTCGATCGCCAGGTTCCCGCCGGGCGCGCTGCAGTTCGAGATTGGCATCCAGAGCTTCAATCCGGAGGTGCAGGCCCTGGTCAGCCGCCGCCAGGACAATGCCAAGGCGGCCGACAACATCCGCTGGCTGTGCGAGCACTCGCAGACCCACCTGCACGTGGACCTGATCGCCGGCCTGCCGGGCGAGGACGTCGCCAGCTTCGCCCGCGGATTTGACCAATTGGTCAAACTCGGCGCGCAGGAGATCCAGTTCGGCATCCTCAAGCGCCTGCGCGGCACGCCGATCATCCGCCACACCGAACCGTTCGGCATGGTGTACGACCCCTACCCGCCCTACACCGTGCTGGCCACGAACCTGATCGACTTCCCGACCATGCAGCGCCTGGTGCGCTTCGCCCGCTACTGGGACCTGGTCGCCAATTCCGGACGCTTCGCCAACACCGCGCGCGTCTTGCTGGGAGAGAAACCGTTCGACAACTTCATGGCCTTCTCGGACTGGATCTACACCAGAACCGACGCCACCCACCGCATCGCGCTCGAGAAGCTGGCGAAACTGGTGCAGGAGTGGCTGCAGTTGCGCGGCATGGCGCGCGATGCCGCGGCGGCACTGCTCGCCAGCGACTATGCCGGCAAGGTCGACGGCAAGGCCGATGCCCCGGCCGCGACGAAACCCGTCACCGCGGCCGCCCCTGCCCGCCAGGTGCGCCACCTGGCGGCCTGACACGGTTGAGGCCCATCGGTAGCAGCGATAACGATTCTCTTTTACACTGGCGCAATGCAGATTGAAAATGCGCCAATATTAACCATCCAGCACTCCGACACCACTGACGCGGGTCAGGCCGTGGTGGCGAGCGGCGTATGGCAGGTGCATACGCTGTCCCGGCGCGGCGTCCTCAAGGGCATCACCCGCACGCTGGCGGCGCTCAAGCACAAGGACACCTTGGCCTGGGACCTGTCGAACGTCGAGCGCCTGGACCACATCGGCGCCCAGATGTTCTGGAACGCGTGGGGCAAGAAGCGCCCGGCCCGCCTCACGCTCGACCCGCGCCAGGAAGAACTGTTCGGCCGCATCGAGAAGGCCAGCGCGATCCAGCTGGCGCGCCATCGCACCAGCCCGCTCAACTGGCTGATCGTCCTGGGCGCCGGGATCCTTTCCTTCTTCGAGCACATGAAGGGTTTCCTGATCCTGGTCGGGCAGCTGGTCCAGGACATCGGCCGCTTCATCCGCAACCCGCGCACCGGCCCGTGGCGCGAGATCTCGGCCAACATCTACCATTCCGGCTTCCAGGCGCTCGGCATCACCGCCATGGTCGGCTTCCTGATCGGGGTCGTGCTGTCCTTCCTGTCCGCCCAGCAGCTGCGCATGTTCGGCGGCGACATCTACCTCGTCAACATCCTGGGCATGAGCATCATCCGCGAGCTCGGTCCGCTGTTGGCGGCGATCCTGGTCGCCGGCCGCTCGGGTTCGTCGATCACCGCCCAGCTGGGCGTGATGCGGGTGACCGAGGAACTCGATGCCATGCGTGTCATGGGCATCTCGCACGGCTACCGCCTGATCATGCCGAAGGTGCTGGCGCTGGCGATCTCGATGCCGCTGCTGGTGGTGTGGACCGACGCGATGGCCCTGATCGGCGGCATGGTCTCGGCCAAGATCGAGCTGGGCCTGTCGTTCCGCTACTTCGTCCAGAAACTGCCCGACGCGGTGCCGGTGGTGAACTACACGATCGGCCTGCTCAAGGGCTGCGTCTTCGGCATGCTGATCGCGCTGGTCTCCTGCCATTTTGGCCTGCGCATCAAGCCGAACACCGAAAGCCTGGGACGCGGCACCACCACCGCCGTGGTCACGGCGATCACCGTGGTCATCCTGGCCGACGCCGTGTTCGCCATCGTGTTCAACGACGTGGGGTTCTGATGAGCGACGCCAAGCCGATGCGCCCGCCGCAGCGCCTGAACAAGCGGCCCGAGGAAGACGTCGGCCCGCCGGTGGTGGAAATCCGCAACCTGTGGACGCGCTTCGGGCGCACCGTCATCCACCAGGACCTGAACCTCGACATCTATTCGGGCGAAATCCTGAGCATCGTCGGCGGCTCCGGCACCGGCAAGACCGTGCTGCTGCGCCAGATGCTGGGCCTGGAGCAGCCGGCGCAGGGCTGCGTCAAGGTGTTCGGCGAAGACATCAGCACGGCCGCGCCGGAGCAGCTGCAGCACATGCGCAACCACTGGGGCATGCTGTTCCAGCAGGGTGCGCTGTACTCGGCGCTGACCGTGTTCGACAACATCGCCCTACCGATGCGCGAGCTGCGCGCGCTGCCCGAGGACGTGATCCGCGACGCCGTGCTGCTCAAGATGGACATGGTCGGGCTCGGCCCCGAACACGCGAACAAGATGCCGTCGGACCTGTCGGGCGGGATGGTCAAGCGCGCCGCGCTGGCGCGCGCCCTGGCGCTCGAACCCCGGCTACTCTTCCTGGACGAGCCGACCGCGGGGCTGGACCCGGACCTGTCCGATGCCTTCGTGTCGCTGATCCAGACCCTGCACAGCGAACTGAAACTCACCGTGGTGATGGTCACCCACGACCTCGACACGCTGTTCGCCCTGTCCTCGCGCATCGCGGTGCTGGCCGAGAAGCACGTGATCGCGGTAGGGCCGTCGTGCGACGTGCTGCGGATCGAGCATCCGTTCATCAAACACTTTTTCCTGGGCCCGCGCGGCCAGCGGGCGCTGGAAGTGCTCGAAGAGCGCCACGCCCAGAACGATTCGGAGGACTGAGTATGGAAAACAGGTCGTATGCCCTGATGACGGGGGTTTTCACGATCGCGCTCCTGGTTGCGGCCGTGCTGGCCGGACTGTGGTTCAACCGCGACCGCACCGAACTGGTGCCGTACGAGATCGTCACGACGCAGTCGATCCCGGGTCTGAACCCGCAGGCGACGGTGCGCTACCGCGGCCTGGAAGTGGGCCGCGTGGACCAGATCGTGTTCGACCCGCGCGTCACCGGCCAGATCCTGATCCGCCTCTCGGTGGACAAGAACTCGCCGATCACCACCACCACCTTCGCTTCGCTCGGCTACCAGGGCGTGACCGGCATCGCCTTCATCCAGCTCGACGACGACCGCACCGGCTCGCCGCGCCTGGCGCAGCGCGAGGACCAGCCGGCGCGCATTCCGCTGCGCCCCGGCCTGCTCGACCAGCTGGAAAAGCGCGGCCTGGCCATCCTGGAAAAGACGGAACAGATAACCGAGAGCCTGAGCAGGATGGTGGGCCCGGAGAACCAGCAGACCATCATCGGGGCGTTCGACAGCATCGGCAAGGCCGCCGACGCCTACGCCGCCATCCCGCGCAAGCTGGAGCCGACCTTCGAGCGCCTGCCGGCGCTGACCACGCAGCTCGAGCGCAGCTTGAACTCGTTCGACGCGACGGCGGCCAGCATCGAAGCGACCGCCACCAACTACAACCAGCTGGCGACGCGCCTGCAGGCGCCGGATGGCCCGCTCGAGCGCATGAACGGCGCCATCGGTTCGCTGCAGGCCGCCACCAGCGAACTCGAACTCGAAACCCTGCCGCACGTCGTGCAGATGACCGACGAAGCGCGCGGCGCGCTGCGCGCCGTGAAGCGCACCGCCACCTCGCTTTCCGACCGCCCGCAGAGCATCCTGTTCGGCGCCCCGAGCGCCCAGCCCGGCCCCGGCGAGCCGGGCTTCGTGCCCCCGACCAAATGAGGACCACCGTGACCGTACAACCGCTCCGCCTGGCGGCTTCCCCCGTGACCGCCCTCGCCCTTGCAATGGCCCTGCTGGCCGGCTGCGCCAGCACCAGGACGCAGGAAAGCTCCACCTACGACTTCGGCCCGGCGGGCCACGCCGCGTCGCAGGCCAGTGCGCCCGCCGCCATGCCGGCCCTGGTCGTCATGGACGCCACCGGCCCGGCCGCGCTCGAGAACGAGCGCATGTACTACCGCCTGAACTACGCCGACGCGCTGCAGGCGCGCACCTATGCCAACAGCCGCTGGGCCAGCAACCCGCTGCAGATGGTTACCCAGCGCTTCAAGGCCCGCCTGTCCCAGTCGGGCATGAAGGTGTTGTCGGCCACCGACGCCTCCACCGGCGTGCCGCTGCTGCGCGTGGAAGTGGACGACTTCGTGCATGCCTTCTCCAGCGTGAACCAGAGCGAGGGCCAGCTGACCCTGCGCGCCTCGCTGTTCAACGACCACCGGCTGATCGACCAGCGCACCTTCACCCGCAGTACCCCGGCCCACAGCGCCGACGCGCCGGGCGGCGCGCGCGCGCTCGCGGCCAGCACCGATGCGGTGGCGGCCGACATCCTGGCCTGGCTGGCATCGGTGGACACCCGCAAGCGATGACCGCTCCCGACGCGCCCGTGGATGCACGCGAACGTCCGCGCGAAGGACGCGGCTCGCCCATTTCGCGGGCGGCGCTGCTGGCCTACCTGCTCCTGATCATCTACGCCAGCTGGTATCCGTTCACCGGCTGGCGCAGCAGCGGCGTGCCGCTGTTCACCTTCCTGAACACGGTCATGCCGCGCTACTGGACCGGCTTCGACGTCGCCGTCAACATTGTCGGCTACGTCCCGTTCGGGATCCTGCTGGTGCTGTCGCTGTATCCGCACATCCGCGGCGTGTGGGCGGTGCTGCTGGCGGCGCTGGCCGGCATCCTGGTGACCGGCACGATGGAGACGGTGCAGAATTTCCTGCCGACCCGCGTGCCGTCGAATCTCGACCTCGTCACCAATGCCGGCGGCTGCCTGGTGGGGGCGATACTGGGCGCCTGGTGGGCTCCGGGCCTGCTCGACCGCGGCCGCCTGTTCCAGCTGCGGCGCCGCTGGTTCGCGCCCCACGCCAGCCAGGGCCTGGTGCTGGTGGCCTTGTGGCCGCTGGCGCAGATCTACCCGCAAAGCTACCTGTTCGGGAACGGCCAGGTGCTGCCGATCGTCTCGGGCTGGCTGTCGCGCTGGCTGGCTACCGACATCGACCTGGTCGGCATGCTGCGCCCCGGGGCGATCATGACGGTCGAGCAGTACTGGCTGTCCGAAACCATCATCACCGCCTGCGGCATGACCGGCGCGGTACTGACGCTGATGTGCCTGGTGCGGCGCAGCGCCCCGCGCTTCCTGCTGATGCTGGCCTTCCTCGGCACGGCGCTGGTGGTCAAGGCCTTGTCCAGCTCCCTGTTCTTCCGGCCCGATAACGCCTTCGTGTGGATGACCCCAGGCGCCGAAGGCGGCCTCCTGATCGGCCTCATCATGCTCACGGGCCTGGTGTTCGCGCCCCAGGTGGCGCAGCGCCGGCTGGCGGTGGTGACGCTGGTATTGAGCCTCATCGTCGTCAATACGATCCCGACCAACCCTTATTTCGCCTCGACCCTGCAGGGCTGGGTGCAGGGGAAGTTCTTGAACTTCAACGGCGCGGCCCAGTTCCTGTCCTTGCTGTGGCCCTTCATTGCGCTGTGGTTCCTGGTGCTGCCCTCGCATCAACTCAACCGGCCGGAACCGCGCGGCGAACCGGCCGCCTGAGCGCCGCGGCCGCCCATCCCGGCAAGGCAACACCGGCTTATGCCGTATCATTGTGCCCTGGCGCCCGGCGCCGGCCACCCATCGAGAGACCGACATGAACGACATGAACGACGAACGACCCTTCTACCAGCACCATGTCTTTTTCTGCATGAACGAACGCGACGGCAAGGACGCGCGCCAGAGCTGCGGCAAGTGCGGCGCCGAGAAGGCCCAGAAGCACGCCAAGAAACGCATCAAGGAACTCGGGCTGAACGGCCAGGGCAAGGTGCGCATCAACCAGGCCGGGTGCCTCGACCGCTGCGAGGAAGGCCCGGTGCTCGTGGTCTACCCCGAAGGCACCTGGTACACCTACGTGGACAACGCCGACATCGACGACATCATCGACACGCACCTCATCGGCGGCAAGGTCGTCGAGCGGCTCAAGATCTGATCATCCGAACCAGTAGTGAACTGAACAAGTAATGAACAAGTATTCGCACAAGTTTACCCTCGACGGCCACGCCGGCAAGATGCAGTGCATCCTCGACCTGCCGGAAGATGCCCCGCGCGGCATCGCGCTGGTGGCCCACCCCCACCCGCTGTACGGGGGCACCATGGAAAACAAGGTGGCCCAGACCCTGGCGCGCACCTTCGTCACCCTGGGCTATGCCACCGCGCGCTTCAATTTCCGCGGCGTGGGCGAATCCGAAGGCGTGCATGACGACGGCCGCGGCGAAGTCGACGACATGGACATCATGTACCGGCACATGACGAAAACGTATCCCGGCCTGCCGGTCGCCCTCTCCGGCTTCTCGTTCGGCACCTTCGTGCAGGCCCAGTTCCAGCAGCGCCTCATCGCCGAGGGCCGACCGGCCGAGCGCCTGGTACTGGTCGGCACCGCCGCCGGAAAGTGGCCGATGCCGCCGGTCCCTGAGGATACGATCCTGATCCACGGCGAACTGGACGATACGATCACGCTGCAGGAAGTATTCGACTGGGCGCGCCCGCTCGACATCCCGGTGACCGTCATCCCCGGCGCCGACCACTTCTTCCACCGCAAGCTCGGCCACATAAAAAATCTTGTCGTACAAATGTGGCGACGTGACATTTGATCCGATCCCTGCCATATAATGTGGCACTTCTCCTGAGGCAATGCTTCGCGGCATTGCCTTGCGCTTTACCACCCGCACCACCATTTTTATTGACGAACACACTCCCATGAAGAAACTGTTAGCGGCCGTGGCCGCCAGCCTGCTGATGGCCACGGCCAGCGCACAGACCGTGCCGGCACCGTCCATCGCAGCCAAGTCGTGGCTGCTGCTCGATGCAACGAGTGGCCAGGTCATCGCGGCCCAGGAGCCGCACACCCGTATCGAACCGGCATCGCTCACCAAGGTCATGACGGCCTACGTGACCTTCGCCGCGCTGCGCGACAAGAAGCTGACCCTGGACACGATGGTCAACGTCTCGACCCGCGCCTGGAAAGTGGACCCGAGCAGCTCGAAGATGTTCATTGACCCGAAGACCCCGGTGTCGGTCAACGACCTGCTGCACGGCCTGATGATCCAGTCGGGCAACGACGCCGCGGTGGCGCTGGCCGAAGCGGTGGCCGGCGACGAGGGGACCTTCGTCACCCTGATGAACCGTGAGTCCGAGCGCCTGGGCATGAAGAACACCCGCTGGGCCAACCCGCACGGCCTGCCGGACGCGAACAATTATTCGACCGCGAGCGACCTGTCGATCATGGCGGCAAGCGTGATCCGCGACTTCCCGGAGTTCTACAAGATCGACTCGATCAAGCAGTTCACCTACAACAAGATCACCCAGCAGAACCGCAACCGCCTGCTGTGGCTCGACCCCACCGTGGACGGCATGAAGACCGGCCATACCTCCTCCTCCGGCTACAGCATGATCGCCTCGGCGCGCCGCCCGAACGGCAACGCCGGCCAGCGCCGCCTGATCTCGGTGGTGCTGGGCACCACCTCGGACGCGGTGCGCACGCAGGAAAGCCAGAAGCTGCTGAACTGGGGCTTCCAGAACTTCGACACGGTCAAGCTGTATTCGAAGGGCCAGGCGGTGGCGACCCCGGACGTATGGAAGGGTTCGGCGTCGACCGTGAAGATCGGCTTCACCCGCGACATCCTGGTGACCGTGCCGAAGGGCGTGGCCGGGAAGATGAAGCCCGTCCTCGAGCGCAAGGACCCGCTGGTTGCGCCGCTGGCGCGCAACAGCCAGGTCGGCACGCTGAAGATGATGGTCGACGGCAAGCCGCTGATCGCGCTGCCGGTGGTGGCGCTGGACGAAGTGCAGGAAGCGGGCATCTTCGGGCGCGCGTGGGATGCGATGCGTTTGTGGATGCAGTGAGCCCGTCTTGATCGCCATGAAAAGCCCGTCCGTGCGCAAGCCGGGCGGGCTTTTTGCTGTTCCCACCCTGCGAAAAGCAGGGCACAGTGCCGCTATAATCAGACGAATCAGCCGATCAAGACATCACGAAAGCGCTACATGACCCACCCGCTTCCCGCCGACCTGCACTGCCCGCGCATCGCCACCCGCGCGGGCGGCCCTGAACTGTCCCGCATCGTGGCCGGCATGTGGCGCATGAACGAGTGGGGAATGACGGTGCAGCAGCGTGTGGCCTTCATCGAGCAGTGCCTGGCGATGGGCGTCACCTCCTTCGACCACGCCGACATCTACGGCGACTATGGCGTCGAAGGCGTGTTCGGCGATGCCCTGCGCCTGCAGCCTTCGCTGCGCGCGCGCATCGAGCTGGTGAGCAAGTGCGGCATCAAGCTGATTTCCGAAAAACGTCCGCAGCACGGCATCCAGCATTACGACACCACGGCGGCGCACATCATTGCGTCCGCCGAGGAATCGCTGCGCCAGCTGCACACCGACCACCTCGACCTGCTGCTGATCCACCGTCCGGACCCGCTGATGGACTTCGACGAAGTCGCTGAAGCGTTCAATCGGCTGAAACAGTCGGGCAAGGTGCTGCATGTCGGCGTGTCGAACTTCACGCGCCACCAGTTCGAATGCCTGAACCGCCGCGTGCCGCTGGCGACCAACCAGGTCGAGTTCTCGCCGATGGCCACCCTCCCGATGTTCGACGAGACCTTCGACGGCCTGCAGGACCTGCGCATCGCGCCGATGGTATGGTCGCCGCTCGGCGGCGGACGCCTGTTCACCTCAAGCGATGCGCATGCCGCCAACGTACGGGCGGTCATCCAGGAGATCGCCGACCGCATGCGCCAGCCGTTCCCCAGCGTGCTGTTCGCCTGGATCATGCAGGTGCCGAGCCGCCCGATTCCGCTGACCGGCAGCGGCCGCATCGACATGATCGCGGACGCCGTCCGGGGCGCCGGCTTCACGCTGGCGCGCGACGACTGGTTCCGCATCCTGCGCGCGGCGCGCGGACACGAAGTGGCCTGAAGGTGACCTGACATGGCGGAGAGCCAGCTGAAGATCGTCGAGGGCAGCGCCCTCACCGCGCAGCAGAAGAAAGACCTGCTCAACAGGCTGGCGCGCATCGAGGGCCAGTTGCGCGGCGTGCAGAAACTGGTGGCGCTGGCGGCGGAGCCGTCGGACATCGATGCCGTGGCCCAGCAGATGGCGGCGGCGCGCAAGGCGCTCGACCGCTCGTTCGTGCAGCTCCTGACCGCCTCGATCCAGACCCAGGCCGGCAATGCCGCCGACCTCGAGGAAGCGCGCGCCCGCGCCGCCCACCTGGCGGCCATGCTCGACAAGTTCGCCTGAGCTCCCCGTCAGTCTTCGTAGACTTTCGGCGGCGCAATGCCGCGCCAGCCGGTGCGCCAGGCGATGTTCAGCAGCAGGGTCGCACACACGTACAGCAGGAAGAACAACACGAAGAAACGCGTCTGCAGGAGGGCCAGCAGCACCAGGCAGGCCGCCAGCAGCGCGAGCATGACCTTGCCACGCGGGTGCTTCGAACTCGGGAAACGGACGGTCGACACCATCAGCGTGCCGACGGCGAGCATCAGCGCGATGATGCCGAAGCACTGCGCCACGGTGGTCGCCGGAGCTGGCCAGGCCACCACCACCGAGGCCACGCAGGCGGCGCCGGCGGTGATCGGCATGCCGACGAAGTAGCGCGGATCGGTGCGGCCGACCATGACGTTGAAGCGTGCCAGGCGCAGCGCGCCGCAGGCGACGAACACGAAGCATGCCAGCCCGCCCATGCGCACCAGGGTCTCATACTCCTCGTTCATCTGCGCAAAGCCGTAGCAGTACAGCAGCAGGCCGGGCGCGCAGCCGAAATTCATCACGTCGGCGATCGAATCGAGCTGCACCCCGAAACTGGACTGGGTGTTGGTCGCGCGCGCCACGAAGCCGTCCAGCGCATCGAACACGCCCGCCAGCACCAGCAGGATCGCTGCCAGGCGGTAGTCATCGGGCGAGCCGACGTGCGCGTTGTCCACCGAGATGACGATGCTGCCGAAACCGCAGGCGATCGACAGCAATGTCACGAAACTGGGCAGGGCGAACTTGGCACGCGCGAGGCGCTGCTGGCTGGAAGGCTTCAATTGACAGCTCGACAAAGGGAATGATGCCATATTCTACAGGCAGCGAAATAAGCTGGTCTCGCGCAAGGCTGCCCGGCGTCGCCGGCGTCCGTTTTGCTCTAGAATGTCGCATTCGGTTCACTGTATTGACAGGAGTTGCAACATGAGCTATATGCCTCGCTGGCGTTCCCTCATCGCCGCACTGGTGGCCGCCTCCAGCCTGGTCGCATGCGGCGGTGGCGGCGGCGGCACGGGCGGCCAGGCCGCCGTCGCCCCGGCAGCGGGGTCTCCGCCGCCCACCGGCACCGGCACCCCGTCGGGCGGCGCCGCCGCGCCGGCGCAGACGTACGACATCGCCGTCGATGGCCGCAACTGGATCAACTATCGCCGTACCCAGGCCGGCATGCCGACCGTGACGGAAAATGCACAGATCAACAACGCCGCCCTCGGCCACTCCGAGTACCTGCGCACCAACAACGTGATGAGCCACGACCAGACCGCGGGCAAGCCGGGCTTTACCGGCGCGACCCTGCGCGAGCGCCTGAACGCGGCCGGCTACACGATTCCGCTGAGCGGCTACGCCTTCGGCGAGGTGATCTCGGGGACGACCAACGGCAACGGCTTCTTCATGGCCGAAGAACTCATTACCGCGATCTATCACCGTTTCGTCATGTTCGAGCCGAAGTTCCGCGAGATCGGCACCGGCGCGGCCACCTCCGCGAACGGCTACAGCTACTTCACCGCCAATTTCGCGACCCGCGGCGGCTTCGGTCCCGGCATCGCCGCCAATACCGTCGTCACGTGGCCGTTCAGCGGCCAGACCGGGGTGACGCCGAACTTCTACAGCGACAGCGAGGAGCCGGATCCGGTCCCGAACATCAATGAAGTGGGCTATCCGATCAGCGTGCATGCCAACATCGACGCGCCGGTGACGATGCAGGCCTTCACGGTACGCCCGCGCGGCGGCGCCAACCTGCAGGTGCAGGTGGTGAACCCGACGGGCAGCGCCACGCAGCGCACCGCCGTGGCAATCGTGCCGCTGGCGCCGCTGCGGGCCAACACCACGTACGAAGTGAGCTTCAGCGGCACGGTCAACGGCGCCCCGGTCACCCGGGACTGGTCGTTCACGACGCGGTGAACGCACGTCCCTCTTCCGGCATGGGCGCCTTCGTGACGCCCGAGGCAGCCCACGAGCCGCCGCTGGACTGCTGCGCCGGCCTCGAACGGGTCATGGGCGACCAGGCCATGTACCTGCGCATCCTCACCCGTTTTCGTCTCGATTACTGCGACAACGTCGCGCGCCTGCGCGCGGCGCTGGATGCCGGCGATACGGCGCTGGCCCAGCGCATTGCGCATACGCTCAAGGGGGCTGCGGCAATGATCGAAGCGCGCCCGCTACGCGCGCTGGCGGCCGATGTTGAACAGGGACTGCGTGCAAACGGCCGCGTACATCCGCAACTGGTCGACCGGCTGGAAGGAGAACTGGCGCGCGTCATGACGCAACTCGATGCACTGCTGCCGGCGCCTGCCGCGCCGAGGCCGCCACGCGACGTGGCGCCTGCCGCACGGGTCGCTGCCGAGGCCGTCATCGCGCGCCTGTGCGAACTGCTCGACATCGGCGACAGCGCCGCCCTGAACCTCATCGCGGAACAAGACGCCTGCCTGCTTGCCCTGCTGGGCGCCGAGCGCATGGCGGAACTGGAATCGGCCGCCGCGCGCTTCGATTTCGAACGGGCGCTGCAGGTGCTGCGCCCGGGACACTGAGCGGCGGCGCCGCCCGGCCCGTCAGCGGGTGAACTCCGCTTCCTCGTCGAACGAATCGGCGCAGGTCTTGCCACAGAAACGGCGCACGCTGTCGAGCGGTTTTTCACAATACCAGCACGATCCTTTTGCAGGCAGGCTCAGTCGTGTTGGCATGGCCGTCGTGACGGCTGCCAGCACGGGCTCGGCCGCCAGCCCATTGTCCGGAAAACTTTCCTGTGTGGTTTCCAAGATCCACCCCCTACGACAGACTGAAGTCCGATTAAGATTACTTCAGTGGAACACGGTGCCAATGAGAAACCTCAACGAGGGGCCGCAGCAGGCACGCGCCACGGCTATCTAGTGCTTGTAAAACCGCTTCAGTGTGCGCCGATTGGGCTGGCTCTGCAATCTCCGCATGACAGTGCCGCGGCGATGCAACATGCGTGCAACGTTTCTCCAAGGCCTCGCATCGCAACGCGCAAAAATAATAGCGTACTGCCAATAATTTGTACGCACGCAAACGTGTGCGTGGCGCCAACGCTACTTCACCGGCTCCAGGGTCACCAGCAAACCAGAGCGTGTGGTTTCGATACGGGTGGGGATGAACTGGACACCCGCATACCGCAGGTCGGCCGGATTGAAGGTGTACACCGGCAGGTCGCGCGCCACCGTGCCGATGAGCGAATTCGCCACCCGGGTGAACTGGCGCTCGGCTTCGGGGTTGGCGCCGATGGTCAGGCGCTCGACACGCGGTTCGGCCATCATCACGGCCGGGCGGCCCGGATCGACGTACAGGCGGCCCGAGAACGCCACGCTGCCGGCCCAGGTGTCGCTGGCGAACGGCGGCGAGACCGAGGCGTCGAGCGCCAGCGCAACACGGTCGAGCCCGGGCTGGATGGAGAGCAGGGGGCGCGACAGGCGCACGTCGAACAGTCCCATCAGGGGGTGGTTGAGGGGGAAGCGGCGCTCGATGCCGGCCTGGAGCTTGTGCAGCGGCACCTCGACCGTGCGCGGGCCGGTGAAGCTGGCGCAGGAGGACAGCAAGCCGCACATGGCCAGCGCCACCCCTGCCCGCATGATCCGCCGCCGTTGCCCTTGCCGGCATGCGCCTGCCACTTCTGCCACCTCTGCCACCTCTGCCACCTCTGCCACCTCTGCCATCGTCATTCCTTTCCCGTCGAGACCGTAGGCTAGCCTAACATGGCGCGGCAGGCCAGGTTGTGACGATAGGCAGTGCGTCGAGCCGGAGTGCGGCGCGCACCCCGCCATGTGCCCCGTTGTCGACCCGGATGGCAATACCGGCCCGTTCGGCCACGCGCCGGGTGATCGACAGGCCCAGGCCGAAGCCGGCGCTGCCGCTGCGCCTGACCCCGGGCGCGCCAAGGCGGGCACGCACCGCGGGGTCGAGGCCAGGCCCGCTGTCCTCGATCACCAGCCAGCCGTCCTCGACCAGGATCCGTATCCGTCCTTCGCCGCCATGGTGGAAGGCATTCCCGACCAGGTTGTCGAGCAGGATGGCGAGCGCTTCCGGATGACAGAGCGCCTGCGTCTGCGCCGGCACCCGTACCTCGACCTCGCCTGTCGCCAGGTGGGCATGGCGCACGACGGTGTCCTCCACCAGGGGCAGCACGGCAAAGGCGGCGGCCGGCCAGTCCCTGCCCTCTTCCTCGCGCGCCAGCGCCAGCAGCGTGCGCACGGCCTGCTCCATGTGCGCGCTCGCGGTCCGGATGCGTTCCACCTGCTCCCGCGCCGGCCCGGGCAGGGACTGCTGCGCGAGCAGGAAGGCGGCGCCGTCGATCACGGCCAGCGGCGTGCGCAGTTCGTGGCTGGCATCGCGCGTGAAGTTCTGCTCCCGCTCGAGAAAGGCGGCGATGCGCGCCATGGCCTGGTCGAGCGCCGTGGCCAGCACGCCGATTTCGTTGTCCGGAAAACCGGCGGCGAAGCCGCGCGGCAGTTCGCCGGGACGCGCCTGCGCGACCAGGCCCGTCAGGCGGCTCAGCGGCGCGGTGGCGCGCCGCGCCAGCCAGTAGCCGGCCCCCAGCGTGACCAGCAGGACGGCCAGCGCCAGCGCCGCCAGCACCGCGAGGATGAGAGGCAACTGCGCGCGCACCACGAGTTCGCGGCTGGTTTCCATCACCAGGTAGCGCGGCCGGCCTTCGCCGGCCAGGTCCAGCGCCAGGACGTGGTAATGCCGGCCCGCGTCCCCAAAAAATTCGCCGGACCGGGCCGGTCCCTGGCGCGCCAGGTCCGGCGGGAAGCTCGATGCATCGGCATGCAGGGTCGTGGCCGGGCGCAGCGTGGATGCGGGCCGGCCGGTGCGCGACCAGTGGCGCTGCTGGTGCGCAGCCTCCTCGGCCAGCATCCGGGTGAAGAAGCGGTCTTCCACCACATACACGAAGACCAGGCAGAAGGCGCTGAAGCACAAGGCGGTCAGCAGCGAAAAGCAGCTGAACGCCAGCACCATGCGCCGCCGCAGGCCGTGGTGCGCCTTCATCACGCGTCGGACACCAGGCGCTGGCCCACGCCATGCACCGTGACCAGCATCGGCGTCGCGAAAGGCTTGTCCAGGGCCAGGCGCAGCTGGTACAAGTGCGTGCGCAGCGCATCCGAATCGGGCGGCTCGTCGCCCCACACCTTGCGCGTCAGTTCGGAGCGGGTGAGCACGCGCGGATGCGCTTCGGCCAGCGCCAGCAGGATCAGGTAGCCGGTCGGCTGCAGGCGCAGCGCCTGCCCGGCGCGTTCGGCCGTACGGCTGCGGCGGTCGATGCACAGGCTGCCGATGCGCAGCACCTCGTCGCCGTTGCGCCGCACCAGGGCCTGGCAGCGCGCCAGCAGTTCCTCCATCGCAAACGGCTTGACGAGGTAATCGTCGGCGCCGCATTCGAAACCGGCGAGCTTGTCCTGCAAGGCGTCGCGCGCCGTCAACATCAGCACCGGCACGCGCCGTGCCTGCCCGGCGCGCAGGCGGCGGCACACTTCCAGTCCGTCCATGCGCGGCAGGCCCAGGTCCAGGATCAGCAGGTCGTACTGCTGGGTTTGCGCCAGGTGCAGGGCGACGACGCCATCGGCGGCGTAATCGGCCGTATGGCCGAACCCTTCCAGCACCTCGCCCAGGTTGCGCGCCAGCGGCGCATGGTCTTCGACCACCAGCACATGCAGTCCCATTCGTTTCCTATCCCCTGGCCAGCCGCTGCAGCTGGAAAGCATCCTTGACCCGCCATTGCATGACCGCCACCAGCGCATGCAGCAGCACCAGCGAACGGTCGAACTGCGCAGCCTGCGCACCTTGCGCCGCCTGCATGGCGCGGCCCGCTTCCAGTCCCTCCCGGTAGTACGCCGCCAGCATGCGCACGCTGCGTTCTTCCGGCGTCGCCTCGCGCGCCAGCGGCTCGTGGCCCAGCGTGCGCACCATGGCCTCCGCCACCGACCAGGTCGACCATGGATTCTGCCCTGTCACGAGGCGGCCGTCCACCACGGTGGTGTCGACGAACTGCGGGCCGCCGACGAAGCGGGCGCCGCGTTCGCGCGCACGCTCTTCCAGCAGGAACGGCAGGATCCGGCGCGCATCCTCCATCAGGAACAGCTCTTCGTCGTTGGTGAATCCCGTCATGCGGCGGTTCGCCACCAGTGGCGCGCCATTGTCGAGCGTCACGTCGAGCAGGGCCGCCGGGCCATGGCACACCGCCCCGACGACCCCGCGCGGGGCAATCTCGCGCACGATGCGCGCGATATCCCCGTTGCCGGGAAAGTCGAACATGGCGCCCTTGCCGCCCACGAAGTACACCGCCGCATAGCGCGTGGCGTCGACATCGGCGAGCGGCAGGCTGGCGCCGACCTTGCGCTGGGCGGCGGCGTCGTTGAGGAAGGCATAGTCGACATCCTGCATGTCGTCGGTATCGATGCGGGCCGGCGGCTTGCCGCCGGCGGGCGAGGCGATATCGACCTCGAAACCGTTGGCCTGGAACACGTAATAGGCGCGCGCCAGCTCGGTCAGCTCGTAGCCGGCCTTTTTCTTGCCGCCGGCCATGGTGGCCGTGCTCGACACGACCGCCAGGATGCGTCCGCGCCGCTCGCCGACGCTGTCCTTCAGGTAGGCCAGGCTGGCGGGCGTGGCATGGGGGTCGGGGCGCGGCGCCTGGTGCAGCCCGAAGCTGCGGATGTAGAAAAACAGGCTGGCCGCCAGCAGGACAAGGATGGCGGCGAGCCAGGCGGCGATGCGGCGTGCTGGTGTGGACATGGCAAACTCCGTGATGGTGGAGCAGCCATGTTCGCGCAGGCCATGTGAAGGGAATGTGAACTTCGGCGGCTTGCTTGCCGCCCGTTTGCCGCTTATTTGCCGATACAGAAGCGGCTGAAGATCACCCCCAGCAAATCGTCCGGCGTGAACTGCCCGGTGATGCTGGAGAGCTGGTCCTGCGCCAGGCGCAGCTCCTCGGCGAACAGGTCGAGCGACTGGTCGTCCTGCATCGCATGCTGGCGCGCCAGCTCCAGGTGCTCGCGGGCGGCGCGCAGCGCGATCAGGTGCCGCTCGCGCGCCAGGTACAGCGACTCGCCGGTCTGCTGCCAGCCGGCGATGCGCAGCAACTCGGCGCGCAGCAGGTCGATGCCGAGCTTCTCGTTGGCCGACAGGTACAGGTGCGTCGCATCAAGCGCCACGTCGATCGAGGGCTTGTGGCCCGACAGGTCGATCTTGTTCCAGATGCGCACCACCGGCACGCCCTGCGGGAAGGCCTTGACGATCTTCTCGTCCTCCAGGCTCGGGCCGAGGCTGGCGTCGAGCAGGTGCAGGATCACGTCGGCCTTGCCGACCTCGCCCCAGGTGCGCTCGATGCCGATGCGCTCGACCACGTCGATGCCTTCATCGGTGCGGATGCCGGCGGTGTCGATGATGTTGAGCGGGATGCCTTCGATCTGGATGGTCTCGGTGACCTTGTCGCGCGTGGTGCCGGCGATCGGGGTGACGATCGCCACATCGGCCCCGGCCAGCGCATTGAGCAGCGAGGATTTGCCCACGTTCGGCTGGCCGACCAGCACCACGTTCAGGCCTTCGCGCAGCAGTGCGCCTTGCGCCGCCTGGCGGAACACGTTTTCCAGCGCATCGACGATGCCGGCGAGCTGGCCGCGCGCGTTCGATTTTTCCAGGAAGTCGATTTCCTCTTCCGGGAAGTCCAAGGTGGCCTCGACCAGCATGCGCAGGTTGATGGTCTGGTCCACCAGTTGATGCACCACCTGCGAGAAGGCGCCGGAGAGCGACTGCGAGGCCGATTTCGCGGCGGCTTCGGTGGAGGCGTCGATCAGGTCGGCCACCGCTTCGGCCTGTGCCAGGTCGAGCTTGTCGTTCAGGAAAGCGCGGCGGGTGAACTCGCCCGGTTCGGCCAGGCGCACCCCTAGCGGGCTGCCCGCTTCGAGCACGCGCGCGAGCAGCATCTGCAGCACGACCGGGCCGCCGTGCCCTTGCAGTTCCAGCACGTCTTCCCCGGTATAGGAATGCGGGCCCTTGAAGTACAGGGCGATGCCCTGGTCGATCACGTCGTCGTTGGCGGCCTTGAACGGGATGTAGGTGGCGTGGCGCGGGGCCAGCTTCACGCCGGGGAACAGGGCGTCGATCAGGCCGGCCAGCGACTTGCCGGAGGCGCGCACGACGCCGATGCCGCCGCGGCCGGGGGCGGTGGCGATGGCGGCGATGGGGGAGATGTCGAGTTTCATGGGGGGATTGTAAGGGATGTGGCAAGTAAAAAGCCCGCGCAAGCGCGGGCTTTTCCACCGAAGCCGGAGGGCGATTACTTCGCCTTGCCCTCTTCGAACTTCTTGGTAATGACCCACTGCTGCGCGATCGACAGGATGTTGTTGACCACCCAGTACAGCACCAGGCCCGACGGGAAGAAGAAGAAGATGACCGAGAACGCCAGCGGCATGAACAGCATCATCTTCGCCTGCACCGGGTCGGTCGGCTGCGGGTTCAGCTTGGTGGTGATGTACATCGACACCGCGTAGATGACCGGCAGGATGAAGTACGGGTCCGGCTGGGTGAGGTCGTCGATCCACAGGATCCAGGGCGCGCCGCGCATCTCGACCGACGACTGCAGCACCCAGTACAGGGCGAAGAACACCGGCATCTGCACCAGGATCGGCAGGCAGCCTCCCAGCGGGTTGATCTTCTCGCTCTTGTACAGCTCCATGGTGGCCTGCTGCATCTTCTGCGGGTCGTTCTTGAAGCGCTCGCGGATCGCCTGCATCTTCGGCGTCACCACGCGCATCTTGGCCATGCTGCGGTAGCCGGCGGCCGACAGCGGGAAGAAGGCCAGCTTGATCAGGACGGTCAGCGCGACGATGGTCCAGCCCCAGTTACCCAGCAGCGAGTGCAGGTGGTCCATCACCCAGAAGATCGGCTTGGCGATGATGGTCAGCATGCCGTAGTCCTTGACCAGGTCCAGGCCCGGGGCAATGGTTTCCAGGGTCTTCTCGTCCTGCGGACCCGAGTACAGGCGCGAATCGTTCGAGACGGTGGCGCCCGGCGCCACGGTGCCCAGCGGCTGCACGGTGCCGATCGCATACAGGTTGGTGGCGATCTTCTTGGTGAAGATGTCGCGCGGCGCCTTGTCGGCCGGGATGAAGGCCGAGACGAAGAAGTGCTGCGAGATCGCGATCCAGCCGTTGTTGGCCTTGGTCGAATGGCGGACGCTGCCGTCTTCGATGTCCTCGAAGGCCAGCTTCTGGTACTTGTCTTCCTCGGTGTACATGGTCGGGCCGGTGTAGCTCGGCATGAACCACGAATCGGTCGGCGGTTTGTTGCCGTCGTGCTGCAGCTGCAGGTACAGCGACGGCTGCACCGGCGCGGCGGTCAGGTTGGTCACGTCATGGCGCACGCCGATGGTGTAGTCGCCCTTGCGGAAGGTGAAGGTCTTGGTCAGGCGCACGCCGCCCTGCTCCGCATCCATCACCAGCTGCACGGTGCCGTCGGCGCCGAGCGTGCGTACACCCGGACGGGCCACGAACGGGGTGGTGTGGTTCGGCATGACGCCGGCCGGGGTCGAGCCGACCAGGCCGGTCTGGCCGAGGTAGGTGTTGTTGCCGCCCACGTTGAACAGGACCTTGTTCCTGGTCTTGTCGATCTCGTCCGCGAACTGCAGCAGCTCGAGGCGCTTGATGACGCCGCCGAGGGTGTCGATGTCGACCTTCACCACGTCGGTGGTGATGGTGATGCGCTGGCTCGCCGGCGCCGCAGGTGCGGCCGGGACGGCGGCGCCCGGCGTGCCGGGAACGGCAGCGGCGCCCGCCTGGGGGGCGGCCGGCACGTCATTCGGGTTGGCCTGCTGCTGCGCAACCTGCGCGGTCGGCGGTGCCGGCGAGAACAGCGACTGTTTGCCGTTAGCCACCATCCAATTGTTCCAGAGAACAATCAGGGAAATGGCGAACACGATCCACAGGACGGTACGTTTATTGAGTTCCATTGGAGTCTAGTCAGGAGTGGTTACAACCGCGAGCGGCTGGAGGGGATTGCCGATCTTGTCCCTTGTCCGGCGCGGGCGGCACGGGATCGACGCCGCCCGGGTTCCACGGATGGCAGCGGCACACGCGGCGCGCGGCCAGCAGTGAACCGCGTGCCGCACCATGGGTGCGCAGCGCTTCGATCGCGTAGTTGGAGCAGGTCGGGTAGAAACGGCACGTCTGCCCGAGCATCGGGGACAGCAGCAGCTGGTAGCCGCGAAGGAACCAGACCAGCAGCGTCTTCATGGCGTCGGGGGCGGGTTGGCCCGGCGGGGACGTTGCGACGCGAACAGGCGCGTCAGTTCTGCACGCAGCGCGCGCTTGAGCGCGCGCGTGGTCGCCGGCCCGTCCTTGGTGTTGACCGGGCGCGCGAGGCGCACGATGCAATCGAGCGGCTGGAGCTGGCTGGTGCGGAACACTTCGCGCGTGACGCGCTTGATCGTGTTGCGGGTCACGGCGCGCGGCGCGAAACGCTTGGCCGCAACGACGCCCAGCCGCGCATGCGGCAGCGTGCTTGGTCGGGTATAGAGCACGAAATGCGCGGATTTTTGCGCCGGCCGCAAACGAAAAACGGATGAAAACTCATCCGTTTTAACGATACGCCGAACGCGCGCGAAGTCGTGCGAACCTTCGCCTGTCATACCGACCGCGTCGATCTGGTCTAAGGAAACTTAGACAGCCAGGCGCTTGCGGCCCTTGGCGCGGCGTGCGTTCAGGACTTGACGGCCACCACGGGTAGCCATACGTGCGCGGAAGCCGTGCGTGCGCTTGCGACGGACGACGGAAGGTTGGTAAGTACGTTTCATGGTGGTCTCGCTTAAAGCAAAAGAAAGTGCAAAATCGGGTCTGACGTCGTGTCAGGATTCGTCGCCAATGACAGTTCGCAGATGGTTAAGCCAGCGTCACGCCTCAGCAAATACTCTATGTCGCCCGGGCGAAGTCGCACTAACATTGTCAGTTTGATGAGGTGCACGGACGGGGAACCCTGAATTAGACTCGATTTTCAGTCCAGCTGTCAAGAACGCTGTTGTTTCCCGATGAGCGCCTCCCCTTCCCTCCCTACTTGTCCTGCAGCGTCCCGTCAACCGCCATTTCGGTTGAAAATAGTGGGGCCAACCTGTGGATAACTCCGGCCGAGACAGGTAAAATAGCGTGTTACGTATCAACTAGCGAAGTATGGAAAATTTTTGGCAGACCTGTTCCGCGCAGCTGGAACTCGAGCTGACGCCGCAGCAATACAGTGCGTGGATCAAATCGCTCGTCGTGCTCGACTACGAGGACGGCAAGCTGCGCATCGCCGCACCGAATCGCTTCAAGCTCGACTGGGTCAAGACGCAGTTCGCCAAGCGCATCACCGAGCTCGCCTGCCAGTACTGGGAGGCGCCGGTAGAGGTGCAGTTCGTGCTCGACCCGAAGAACAACCCGGCCAAGAAGCCGGCGGGGCCGGCCGCGGCTGGCGCTGCCGACGGCGGCGCGGCGCCCAATTTCAATGCGCCGCGCCAGCCGGAAGCGCCCACCCAGGGCAACGTCAACGTCGCCAACTCGCCCAAGCGCGAGCAGAGCCGTATCAACACGGACCTGACTTTCGACAGCTTCGTGACCGGTAAGGCCAACCAGCTGGCGCGCGCCGCCGCGATCCAGGTGGCGAACAACCCGGGCGTGTCGTACAACCCGCTGTTCTTCTACGGCGGCGTGGGCCTCGGTAAAACCCACCTGATCCACGCGATCGGCAACCAGGTGATGGCCGACCAGCCGGGCGCGCGCATCCGCTACATCCACGCCGAGCAGTACGTGCGCGACGTCGTCACCGCCTACCAGCGCAAGGGTTTCGACGACTTCAAGCATTACTACCACTCGCTCGACATGCTGCTGATCGACGATATCCAGTTCTTCGGCGGCAAGAGCCGCACGCAGGAAGAGTTCTTCTATGCGTTCGAAGCGCTGATCGCGGCCAAGAAGCAGATCATCATCACCTCGGATACCTATCCGAAAGAGATCACGGGCATGGACGACCGCCTGATCTCGCGCTTCGACTCCGGCCTGACGGTGGCGATCGAGCCGCCGGAACTGGAAATGCGCGTGGCGATTCTTTTGAAAAAGGCGCAGTCCGAAGGCGTGACCCTGTCGGACGACGTGGCCTTCTTCGTGGCCAAGCACCTGCGCTCGAACGTGCGCGAGCTGGAAGGCGCGCTGCGCAAGATCCTGGCCTACTCGCGCTTCCACGGCAAGGACATCACCATCGACGTGGTGAAGGAAGCCCTGAAGGACCTGCTGTCGGTGCAGAACCGGCAGATCTCGGTGGAGAACATCCAGAAGACGGTGGCGGACTTCTTCAACATCAAGGTGGCGGACATGTACTCGAAGCGCCGCCCGGCGAACATCGCCCGCCCGCGCCAGATCGCGATGTACCTGGCCAAGGAGCTGACGCAGAAGAGCCTGCCGGAGATCGGCGAGCTGTTCGGCGGCCGCGACCACACGACCGTGCTGCACGCCGTGCGCAAGATCGCCCAGGACCGCCAGAAGAATGCCGAGTGCAACCACGAACTGCACGTGCTGGAGCAAACCTTGAAAGGCTAAAGCGTAGGGTGGCCGGCTCTGCCGGCCGCGCGTTCAACGGCCTGGTGAGTTGACGCGCATTGACCATTCCGGCACTGGCTGAACGCGCGGTCGGCGAAGCCGACCACCCTACGAAAAGCGGTTACCGCCCCAATATTCGGAGAGGTTTGTATTCTCTCCCGGCAATTGGCAAAATAGTGCAATAGCAACAAAATCATCTAATACATAAAACTGAGGATATCTATGCAACTGGTCAAAACCACCCGAGACACGCTTCTCCGGCCACTGCAGATCGTGAGCGGTATTGTCGAGCGTCGGCACACCATGCCGATTCTGGCCAATATCCTCATTCGCAAGGACGGCGAAAGCGTCTCGTTCCTCTCGACCGACACCGAAGTCCAGATCACCACGCACGCCAATATCGGCTCCGGCGACGACGTGACCGGCACCACGGTGGCGGCGCGCAAGCTGCTCGACATCCTGCGCGCGCTGCCGGAATCGGGCGACGTGACCATGACCCTGCAGAACAAGCGCCTGGCCGTCCAGAGCGGCAAGTCGCGCTTCGCGCTGCAGACCCTGGCGGCCGAGGAATTCCCGACCGTCTCCGTGGCCGACAGCTACAACGCCTCGGTGACCCTGCCGCAAAAGACGCTGAAGCACCTGTTCAACATGGTGCACTTCGCGATGGCCCAGCAGGACATCCGCTACTACCTGAACGGCCTGCTGCTGGTGCTGGACGGGAACAATATCATCGCCGTGGCGACGGACGGCCACCGCCTGGCCTTCTGCCAGGTGGCGGCCGAGCAGTCGTTCGAGCGCCAGGAAGTGATCATCCCGCGCAAGACCATCATCGAACTGCAGCGCCTGCTGGAAGAAAGCGACGAGGAAGTGCGCCTCGACATCGCCGCCTCGCAGGTCAAGCTGAGCTTTGCCGACATCGAGCTGGTCTCGAAACTGGTCGAGGGCAAGTTCCCCGACTACACCCGCGTGATCCCGAAGGGCTACAAGAACGACTTCACGATCAGCCGCGACGAGCTGCTGCGTTCGCTGCAGCGCGCTGCGATCATGACCAGCGACAAGTTCAAGGGCGTGCGCTGCATTATCGAGCCGGGCGTCATGAAGATCAGCTCGACCAATGCCGACCAGGAAGAAGCGGTGGAAGAACTCGAGATCGACTACGGCGGCGACGCCATCGACATCGGCTTCAACGTGACCTACCTGCTCGACGTACTGAACAACCTGAAGTGCGACCAGGTGAACATCGCGCTGGGCGACTCGAACTCGTCGGCGCTGATCTCGATTCCCGACAATGGCGACTTCAAGTATGTCGTCATGCCGATGCGGATTTGATTAGTCGAGCGCCCGCTATCGTCAGAGTTCAGAGATAGCTTGAACCCGTCATTCCCGCGCAGGCGGGAATCCAAGTGTGTAAGCACTCACGCAACAATTGGGTTCCCGCCTACGCGGGAACGACGGTTCAGGAGCTGCTGGTGAATGCCGAGCAGTCCTGAATTACCCGTTTTATAGAGAAAGCAGTCCATGTCCGAGATTACCCAAGCAGAAATGTCCCCCGCCACCAAGGCGGATGATTACGGCGCCTCCTCGATCCAGATCCTGGAAGGCCTGGAAGCGGTTCGCAAGCGTCCGGGCATGTACATTGGCGACACCTCGGACGGCACCGGCCTGCACCACCTGGTGTTCGAGGTGCTCGACAACTCGATCGACGAAGCCCTGGCCGGCTACTGCACCGAGATCCATGTCACGATCCACTCCGACAACTCGATCTCGATCACCGACAACGGCCGCGGCATCCCGACCGGCGTCAAGATGGACGACAAGCACGAGCCGAAGCGCTCGGCGACCGAGATCGCCCTGACCGAACTGCACGCCGGCGGCAAGTTCAACCAGAACTCGTACAAAGTCTCCGGCGGCCTGCACGGCGTGGGCGTATCGTGCGTGAACGCGCTGTCGAAGCTGTTGCGCGTGACCGTGCGCCAAAAAGGCAAGATCCATCAGCTGGAATTCTCGCGCGGCGTCCCGGTGGACCGCATCATCGAAGTCGTCGACGGCGTGGAAGTCTCGCCGATGAAGATTATCGGCGACACCGACAAGCGCGGCACCGAGGTGCACTTCTGGGCCGACGAGGAAATCTTCACCACCGTCGAGTTCCACTACGAGATCCTGAGCAAGCGCATCCGCGAACTCTCGTTCCTGAACAACGGCGTCAACATCAAGCTGAGCGACCAGCGCACCGGCAAGGAAGAAGTGTTCGCCTTCGAGGGCGGCACCCGCGGCTTCGTCGAGTACATCAACAAGGCCAAGACCGTCCTGCACCCGACCGTGTTCCAGGCAACCGGCGAGCGCGTGTCCGAGCAGGGCACGAATATCTCGGTGGACGTGTCGATGCAGTGGAACGACGCCTACAACGAGCAGGTGCTGTGCTTCACCAACAACATCCCGCAGCGCGACGGCGGCACCCACCTGACCGGCCTGCGCGCGGCGATGACCCGCGTGATCAACAAGTACATCGACGAGAACGACTTCGCCAAGAAGGCCAAGGTCGAGATCTCGGGCGACGACATGCGCGAAGGCCTGACCTGCGTGCTGTCGGTCAAAGTGCCGGAGCCGAAGTTCTCGTCGCAGACCAAAGATAAACTGGTGTCGTCGGAAGTGCGCGGCCCGGTGGAAGAGATCGTGGCCAAGACGCTGACCGACTTCCTGATGGAGAAGCCAAACGACGCCAAGATCATCTGCGGCAAGATCGTGGAAGCGGCCCGTGCCCGCGAAGCGGCGCGCAAGGCGCGCGACCTCACCCGCCGCAAGGGCGTGATGGACGGCCTGGGCCTGTCGTCGAAGCTGGCCGACTGCCAGGAACGCGACCCGGCGCTGGCCGAGCTGTACATCGTTGAGGGTGACTCCGCAGGCGGTTCCGCAAAACAGGGCCGCGACCGCAAGTTCCAGGCCATCCTGCCGCTGCGCGGCAAGGTGCTGAACGTGGAAAAGGCGCGTTTTGAAAAGATGCTGTCGTCGGAGCAGATCACCACCCTGATCGCGACCCTCGGCACCTCGATCGGCCCGGACGAATTCAACGTCGACAAGCTGCGCTACCACCGCATCATCATCATGACCGACGCGGACGTCGACGGCGCCCACATCCGCACCCTGCTGCTGACGCTGTTCTACCGCCAGATGCCGCAGCTGGTCGAGCGCGGCCACATCTACATCGCCCAGCCGCCGCTGTACAAGGTGAAGGCCGGCCGCGACGAGCGCTACCTGAAGGACGACCTGGAGGAAGCGAGCTACATGATGATGGTGGCGCTGAACACCGCGTCCCTGATCCCGCGCGACGGCGCCGAACCGATCACCGGCGAAGGCCTGGCCGAGCTGGTGCGCCAGTACAACCTGGCCAACGCCATCATGATGCGCCTGACCCGCGTGATCGACCGCGCCGCACTCACCGCCATCATGGGCGGCGTGACGCTGGACATGACCACGCTGGACAACGCCGCGGCCTCGGCCAAGGCGATGGAAGCGGCGATCAACGACCCGGCCGTGAAGGTGGGCGTGCGTTCGGACGAACTGAGCGAAAAGCATGCGCTGCGCATCGAGCGCATGCGCCACGGTAACGTGCAGGTGACCTCGATCGATGCCGACTTCGTGCAGAGCAACGACTACGCCGTGCTGGCCAACGCCGCCGCCACCTTCCAGGGCCTGATCGGCGAAGGCGCCATCATCCGCCGCGGCGAAGGCGAGAAGATGAAGGAGTTCGCCGTGCGCGAGTTCCACGAAGCGATGGTATGGCTGCGCGAGGAAGCCGAGCGAGGCGTGAGCAAGCAGCGCTACAAGGGTCTGGGCGAGATGAACCCGGAACAGCTGTGGGAAACCACGATGGACCCGACCGTGCGCCGCCTGCTGAAGGTGCAGATCGAGGACGCGATTGCGGCCGACCAGATTTTCACCACGCTGATGGGCGATGAGGTGGAGCCGCGCCGTAACTTCATTGAGAGCAATGCGCTGCAGGCGGGGAATATTGACGTGTAAGCCATCCAGTATGGACGAAGAAAAAGCCAAGCTTGTTCAAGCTTGGCTTTTTTTTCGCCGGTATAAGATCAGTCCTGCTCAGGGATGGCCTTACCCACCAGGAACTGATACGACATCGCGCTGAGGAAGGCAATGCCGGCGCCGGTCAGCAAGGCCGGCACGAAGGACCAGGCTTGGGCGATGTAGCCAGTGAAGATTGGCGCGAGCGCCCCGCCGATGAAGCCGCCGAAGTTCTGAATCGCCCCCAGCGAGGCGATGCGGCTGCGCGGCGCCACGACCGTGACCAGCGACCAGGAGCAGGCCGATGCCGCATTGGCCAGGAAGATCACCACCGAGATGCAGGCAATGGCCACCGTATTGCTTTGGACAAGCGCCGCAGGGATCGTGAACGCCACCATGCCCAGCATGGCGATCACGACCGCCGTTCGGCGGCCAGCGAGCACCGATGACGCACGCCGGGTGATCTGGTCGGAAGCCCACCCGGCCACCAGGGCGCCGGCGAAGCCGCACAGGAAGGGAATCGTGGCCGCCACGCCGACGTAGGCGACGTCCATGTTGCGCTCCGCGCGCAGATAGCCCGGCAGCCAGGTCAGGTATACCCAGTTGAGGTAGACCGAGCCGAAGAAGCCGAGCAGCATGCCCCAGGTGGCGCGGTGCCGGAACAGGGCACGCCACGACGCGAAACCGGCTTCCCGCGCCGGCTCCACCGTCTGGCCTTCGTCGAGGTAGGCCAGCTCCTCCTTGGTCATCTGCTCGCGCACCGGGTCGCGGTACAGCATCACCCAGACCACGGCCGCCACGATGCCAAGCGCACCGGTGACGAAGAATGCCCAATGCCAGCTGGTCGCGGCGATCAAGGGGGACAGGCACAGTGGCGCCAGCGCAAAGCCCAGCGGCGAGGCCGAGTTGTAGATTCCCGTCGGCGTGCCGCGCGCCCTGATCGGGAACCAGTTGCTCACGACGCGTGCCGCCGCCGGGAACTGCGGCGCCTCGCCGATACCCAGTACGACGCGCGCCAGGACGAACCAGCCGAAGGTCGAGACGAGGCCGCCCGCGGCCTGCGCCAGCGACCACACGACCAGGCCCGCGCCGAGCAGCCAGCGCGGCCCGATCTTGTCGACCAGCGCGCCGACCGGAAGCTGGCAGAGCGCATAGCTCCAGGAGAAGGCCGACAGCAGCAGGCCCATCTCGCCGAGCGAGAGGCCGAGGTCTGCACGGATGAATTCGTTGGCGACGGCCAGCGTGGCGCGATCGAGGTAATTGATGACGCCGGTGACAACCAGCAGCACGAGTGCGATGGTTTGGCGGCGACGGATACGTGGTGGGGTGACTTGGTGAGCAGGGATAGCGTTCATTTCGGAATGCTATCAAACGGCGTTGATGGAGGGAAATATAATCGTTACTACGATATTCGACTGGCGCCAAATTACGACAACCACGAAAAGGGCCCGGCATACCCGCCATGCCGTTCAGTTAGCGCAAAAACGGTGGGTGACCGCTATGCGTCCAACGCTCTGGTGCGCGGTGGCGGATCACACTGGAGTTGGACGCGCGGCCGGGAAACCCGGCCACCCTACGCTTGACTGAGCAGCATGACAGGTGTGCCGGGCCTTTCGTGCACACCGGGTGCTGGATCAGGAACACCTACCGTAGGCGTAATACCCTGCCGACGTCCTTCTCACATCCGTGTACGCCGTCGTCAGGTAATACCCCAGGTACTGGTTCGAATTGACCGCATACACCTGCCCGTCAGCCCCACGGTAGGCACGCCCATTCACCACGTGCGCGTAGTTGCTGCTGTACCACGAGGTACAGGTGAACGGCGCTGCCGCATTGCCGCTGACGATCTTGTCGATCATGGTCTTGATCGCCACCATCTGCCCGCCGCTCTTGGCCGGGAAGTTCACGTCGTCGTGGCCCCACCAGTCCCAGCATCCGCCCGGGTTGTTCGCCTTTGCCATCGCCTGCGGATACAGAACGACGATCCTGTTCGTATCGGCCCAGCGGTTGTAGCCCGCGTTCTGGTAGAAGGCCGTGCCCACGCTGGCCACGTTCTGCATGCAGCCGTGGAAGGCCACGTGCAGCCTGCAGGCCTGTCCCGCGGCGCAGGCGGCCGGCACATAGGCGTAGCCGCTGCTCGCCATGCCGTGCGTGTTCGGGTTGCGGTTGCCCCAGAAGGCGGCCTGGTCGAAGTTGATGAAGCTGCCGCTTAGAAGGCCGGCATTCTTCGCGTTCAGCGGCCCGTAGATCCACTTGAGGATTTCGCCCGCGGTATCGAAGTTGCAGTTGTTGACAAACGGCGAGCCGTTGATGGCACAGCCGTTGCCGAAGAAATCCGTCGGGATCGCGTGTTCTGCCGTCAGGTTGTTCTTGTAGAAAATGTTTGCCGACGGCACGTAGCTGCCGTACATGGTGCGCAGGTCGTTCATCACCGGCTGGCGCACCGTCGAATCGATCGTGCCCGACAGCAAGTAGACTTTGGAGGCGGCCATGTTGCTGGTCGGGTCGATGTAACCGTTGCCGGACCAGGTGTTCACCACCGAGATCAGGTAAGGCAGGTTGCGCGAGGCGGTATTCGCCATGCAGGGGCCGGTGGCGATGGCGGCATTGCCCTGCGAGCAGTAGACCGGCCCGCCGGCGATGATGCCGGCGCCCTTCTTCACCGTTTTCGAGTACGCGAAGTGCATCTGGGCAGCCATGTGGGCGCCGGACGAGAAGCCGGAGACCGACACCTCATCCACGCTCACGTTGTACTTCGGGAGCGCGACCACCGCGCCATGGGCGCCTGCGCTAGGCAGGCTGAGAAACAGGCCAAGGACGAGGGCGGTCAGCCCCGTGGATAGTCCGGGTTGAAGCTTCATGTTTTCCGTCTCCGATGTTGTCGTTGTTGTGCGGAGTCGTCGGCGGGCGACGCTCCAGCCATCGTGCTTGTGGCTGGAACCAGAATAGTTGAGCTAAGGACATAGTCAAGCGGACAGCCGGCGCATCGGTGCACAGGCGGTGTGCGTCGTTTCACGGGCGCATGCGCGCAGGCATCCCGCCGTGCGACACGAATCCGATGACTAACGCATCATAGCCGCACCAGTCCTTACTCAGCCGGAGCAAGAATGCACAAGCACTTTCGCAATGCCGCCATCACCGTCGGCGCCGTCGGCGGCACCCTGCTGCCCACGATCGGCGTCGCGGCGCCTGAACAGCAGGCCGCGGCCTTCATGGACATCTACACCTCGCACTGCATCAAGTACCTGCACGATTTCGACGGCCTGCGCAGCCAGCTGAAGAAGACAGCCACGCAGCTGCCGGCGGAAAAGGCCGCCATGTTCCTGCAGGGTTCACCAGGCGCGGCCTGGATGGTGCCGAGCAAGCAGGGCCAGTTCATCCTGGTGGTCCACAACGACAAGAACCTGTGCGCGCTGTACGCCAAGACGGTCCCGGCGCTGGCGGCGCAGGACATGTTCGAGAAGGTCGTGAGCGCCGCACCCGCCCCTTTCCGCAGCGAGAAGAAGCGCAGCACCTCCACCCAGGGCACGGACGGCACCCGCCGCACCGTGGCCTACGAGTGGAGCACCGACAGCTCGCAGCGCAAGCCGCTGTTCGCGCTGACCACCACCACCAGCACCAAGAGCGTGGCGCAGGGCGTGGCCACCGCCGCCATCGGGCACTGAGGCAGCGGCGGCAGGCCTTACTGCTGCGGCAGGACGATCTTGATGACGGCGTGACCCGAGGTCGCGTACAGGTTGCCCTTGCCGTCCGTGACGATGCCACCCAGGCTGGCCAGGCTGCCCGGCAAGGCGCCGGTGCCCAGGGTGGTCGACCCACGCGTGCCGGCGACGGTGGTGACGACGCCGGCCGGCGTGATCTTGCGGATCAGGTAGTTGGTGTCGTCCGCCGCATACACGTTGCCTTGCGGGTCGACAGTCAGCGCCACCACCTGCCCGAAGCTGGCGCCGCTGCCGGTGCCGTCAGCCGATCCAGTGACGTTCGCCGTGCCCGCAAGGTGCGACAGGGTGGTCGAGCCGTTCGTCCGGGCAATCGTGTTCTGTATGGTGGCAACATAGACGTTGTCGCTGCCGTCGACGGCGATGCCGCGTGCCGGCGCACCCAGGGTGCCGAATGCATTGCTCGGCGCATTGATACCTTCCAGTATCGTCGTGGCCGTCCCGCTGATGCGGCGTGTGCCGTATCGGTTGGTCGCATACAGGTTGCCGCGCTTGTCGACCGCGACGCCTTGCGGGACCAGCGCGCCGGTGTTGCGCCCGTCGCCAGTCCCGGTCGGCAGCGTTGCCACGATGTTGACCTGCCCGCCCGTGCCTACGCTGCGGATATGCAGGTAATCCGTGACGAAGAGGGTGCCGCTGCTGTCGATCGTGATCGCATTCGGATCGAGGAAACGTGCAGCACCGCCGACGCCGTCGATGATTTCCCGTGCATCCACCGAGCCGGCAAGCGTGGTTACCACGCCGGCCGGCGTGATCTTGCGGATGGTGTTGTTGTCCCGGTCAGCAACGTACAGGTTGCCGGCAGTGTCGATGGTGATGCCGCTCGGCCTGTCGAAGCGTGCCGATGTGCCGGTGGCGTCGCGGCTGCCCGATTCGGTGGCGCTGCCGGCGACGATGCTGATCGCGGCCTGCACCGGGGGCGGTTTGTCGTCCTTCTTGTCATCCTTCGGCGGGTGGTCGCCGCAGGCGGACAGCAAGAGCATGAGTGCGGATGCCCCGACCAGCTTGAGGCGCTTGCGCGCCGGGTTCGCTACCACCTGCTTTTTCATGTGCTCATCTCCGGGAGTTGAAGAGCAAAATGCTAACACGTCGTGCGTTCGCGGCAGGGTGAAATGCGCAGCTTATGCATGCAAAATTGGATTCCGGCCTGCGCCGGAATGTCGGCTCCAAGGAAAGTGTTTTTCATTATTGCCGCGTGCATTGCACACTATCGTCACATCCGGTCCAGCATTTGTACTGACGCCCGCTCGCTCATCACCAGCACCAGTTTTAGTCTCGCCCGCGTCATGCCGACGAACAGCTTACGTAGCGTCAGCTCGTCCATGTCCTCGAAGTCGATCTCCGTAAAAATCAGCGCCGGCGCCGATTGCCCCTTGAAACGGTACACCGATTCGGCCAGCAGGCCGCCTTCGCGGAACACCGGGTTGCCGAACAGGTCGTAGGCACCGGTGAAGGAGCGCAGCGTGTGGGCGTCGCTCAGTTTATCGAGCTTGAGGATGGCGGATTTTTCGCGCCCGCGGAAGGAGCAGATGGCGATGTCCTGGCGCCCGAAGCCCGCGGCCAGGCAGGTGGTGACGGCGCGCCGGGTCTGCGCCAGCATCGCCTCGACGTCGCCTTCCGGGTAGGTGAGTTCCTCGATGTCGGCGCCCTTGAACGGGCTGCCCGCCTCCACCGGCTGGCTCACCGCGCCGATCGACGTGAGCATCTGCACGATCTGGCGCGGGCTGCGGTAGTTGGTGTTCGAGTGCAGCACCACCCAGCCCGGCAGCGACACACTCGGCTTGCCGTACAGGTTCTGGTCGGGGTCTTCCAGCCAGATGCCGCGGCCGTTTTCCTTGAGCATGCGCAGCACGATGTCGCGCCAGGTGACGGAAAAATCCTGTCCTTCGTCGACGATGAGGACGTCGTACTGCCAGGTCTCGGGCAGGTCGGCGGCCACCAGGGCGTTTTCGATCTTTTCCCAGACGTCGGGCTTGCCGTAGTCCGGGGTCTTGCCCTGGGCGCGCAGCCAGGCGTCGCACAGTTCGTGGAAGTTGGCCACGCGCCCGCCGGCCGGGACCAGGCGTTCGATGTGGTCGGCCAGCGGCCGGTTGAAGCAGACGTACAGGGGGCGCAGGCCGGCATCTAACGCGGCCGTGTACTCGGCCAGCGCCAGTTGCGTCTTGCCGCTGCCGGCCGTGCCCATCACGCGCAGGCGGTAGGGGTGGAATTCCAGGCGGCGCGCCCAGGTGGCCAGGCCGCCGGACAGGCGCGTGACCATCTGCGTGGCGCAGCCGATCATGGAGCTCGGGTCGGGCCGCAGGCTCAGGGTGTCGCCAAGGTAGCGCGTGACCTTGTCGAACTCTTCGGTGCGCGCTGTGATGGGTAAAATTTCGCGGATCATCGCGCCCAGGCGGCCCTTGTTGGTGGCGTCGATGATGTGGCTGGGGTCGATGCCGGCCTGCTGCGGATCCTTCACGATGTAGTCGGGGCAGTACAGCAGGTAATCGATCGACAATTCTCCCTGGTAGCGCTTGGAGAAGCCTTCGATGGTGTGCAAGATCTGGTGGCGGATCCTGCGCGGCTTGCCCTGGTAGTTTTTTACCAGGCCGTCCTTGGTCTCGTTCAGGAAGCCGGCGATCTGCTCGATCAGCAGCAGCCTGCCGTTCGGCGCCAGGATGATGAAGTCGATGTCGCCGTAGGCCGAGAAGCCGTGCTCGACGTTCGTCCAGTGCACGCCGTGGTAGATCTCGTAGGGTGCATCCGACAGCCGCTTCTCGAGAAGCGTCAGGGTTTCGATTTCACGCGCGGCGGAACCGGTGACGGACATCTCACGCCAGCCGGCAGGATGGATATGGGCCATGGATCGTCGGGCTCACCTGTTTTTAAGATGAAAACATTGTAAAGCCGATCACGGTTGTTACCAGCACCGTTGAAATGGAGGATGCCAATGGCGCTACGAATAGCCACGTAATTCAGCGGCAAACAAGCGCATCTGGGCGCAGCCATCGGCCGCCGCCCTCGCGCACCATGCGCTCAGCGCCTCCATCAGTTGCTCTTCGGTGACAAGCGAGCGCTGCCACAGCTGCGCCAGCTGCTCGCGCAGGGCTTGCAGCTGGCGCAGGGGTTCGCTGGCTGCCAGCAGGCCGCCCAGCATGCCCTGCTCGTAGCCGTCCAGGTAGCCGGGGTCGCGGCGCAGCAGGCGCAGGGCCGTCTTGCGGTCGAGCCCGCCGGTGAAGGCGATGCCACGCAGTTCCTGCCGCCAGACGGGCTTGAGCCGTGCGGACAGGGCCGCCATCACGCGCGCGCGGTTGCCCAGCACGGCGCGCAGCGTGGCGGCGTCCACCTCGGCATGCCGGTAGCGGATGCCGGGCGCGGCGGGCAGCGGCCGCGCCCGCGCCAGGCGCAGCGCCTGCAGCATGCGGATATACATCCACCCCACGTCGAATTCGTACCATTTCACCGACAGCTTGGCCGAGGTGGCGAAGGTGTGGTGGTTGTTGTGCAGCTCTTCGCCGCCGATCAAGATCCCGAGGGGCACGATGTTGGTCGCGGCTTCCTGGCAGTCGAAATTGCGGTAGCCGATGGCGTGCCCCATGCCGTTGATCACGCCAGCGGCGAGCACGGGAATCCACAGCATCTGCACGCCCCAGACCGACAGGCCGACGATGCCGAACAAGGCGACGTCGACGACCAGCAGCAGGCCCACGCCCTGCCACGTGAAGCGGCTGTACAGGCGGCGTTCGATCCAGTCGTCCGGGCAGCCGGCCGCGTAGCGGTCGATGGCGGCGGTGTCGTGGCTGGCAGTGCGGTAGAGCTCGGCGCCACGGAAGAGTACGGTGCGCAGGCCCACCTGGCGCGGGCTGTGCGGGTCGCCCTCGCGTTCGCAGTGGGCGTGGTGGCGCCGGTGGATAGCCACCCATTCGCGCGTGACCATGCCGGTGGTGAGCCACAGCCAGAAGCGGAAGAAATGGGCAACGAGGGGATGCAGCGACAGCGCGCGGTGCGCCTGGTGGCGGTGCAGGTAGACGGTGACGGCGACAATCGTCACATGCGTGGCGAGCAGCGTATAGGCCACGATGCCAAGTGCCGATGCCTGCAGCAGGCCATCGTCCAGGAAACGTAACAGCGCATCCATCGCAGGCTCCCGTTTTCACGTGCCCCGGCCAGGCTTGGCCAGGGCAGGATGATGGTACGGTAAGCGGCATCCGGGCGACGCCGGATTGCGGGATGAACAGAGATTGGTGCTATCGCGGCACCTGCCGGGGCAGGTGCCGGATCAGTAGCGGATCAGCGGCGGCGCGGGGCCGGACGCGGGCCCGACGGGCCGCGGGTTTCGATGTGACGGAAGATGATGCGGCCCTTGTTCAGGTCGTAGGGCGAGAGCTCGAGCGTCACGCGGTCGCCCGCCAGGATGCGGATGTGGTTCTTCTTCATGCGTCCCGACGTGTAGGCGATCAGCTTGTGGCCATTGTCGAGGTCAACGCGGAAACGCATTTCAGGCAGGATTTCGGACACAAGTCCGTTCATTTCGATCAGTTCTTCTTTTGCCATGCTGGTTCTCCTAATGCGTGCTGTCGGCCCGGGCGGCGCACGGGCTCGTTGGAAATATCGGTCGCACCGCCAGGTCGTTCCAAGGCGGCGGGTTGTGCTGTTGGTGCTGGCCTGGCCAAGGCCAGGGTCGGACGGTGAGGAAAGCGCGCAACCTGACAGGTGCGGAGGCTTGGGCGGCGACGTCGCGCATGGTGCGTCGCGTTGCCGGAAGAGTGTCGGAAGCGCTGCTTCAACGACAGGCCTCCAGTATACCAGTAATGACGATGCAGCGCAGAAAGGGGGCTTGAGCGGCCTCATCCGCTTTGCACCCGGCCCTCCCGCAGTGCACAAATTTTTTCTTGACATGACGTTCGATCATCTCGTAGAGTGGACCGCATGTCCTTCCACCTGCATCTGTCGACTTCCCTAACTGCCGCTGGCGCGCTATCGCCGGCAGCCCTGCTACTACGCGCGTAATCCACGCCGTACGTCCCGGCACCAGCCGGCCACACAAGCAGTCCAGGAAAGTTGTACCGATGTCCACGTTCCCAGCCCCAGCACTGTCGTTTTCCGCCACCAGCCTTGTCCTGGCGGCCGGTTCGCGCGCCCGTTTTCGCCTGCTGCTAAAGCTACCGATCGGTTGCCGGGCCTAGCGTTCGTGGCCCGTCCGGCAGCCCCTCGCCACACCCAGGCCCTTCCCCTTCCTTGTCCCGAAGGGTCCACCGTGTACCGCAACCAGGAGCAAACGATCATGCTGAAGAACCCCGCCGCCAAATACCGTCCCTTCCCCGCCGTCCCGCTCGCCGACCGCCAGTGGCCCGGCCGCGCCATCACCAGGCCGCCCGTCTGGATGAGCACCGACCTGCGCGACGGTAACCAGGCCCTGATCGAGCCGATGAGCCCCGAGAAGAAGCTGCGCTTCTTCGAGATGCTCGTCAAAATCGGCATCAAGGAGATCGAGGTCGGCTTCCCCTCGGCCTCGCAGACCGATTTCGACTTCGTGCGCATGCTGGTCGAGGAGAACCGCATCCCCGACGACGTGACCATCATCGTGCTCACGCAGGCACGCGAAGAGCTGATCCGCCGCACGGTGGAGTCGGCGATGGGTGCCAAGCGCGCCATCGTCCACGTCTACAACTCGGTGGCGCCGGTGTTCCGGCGCGTGGTGTTCGGCATGCAGCAGGAAGAGATCGTGCAGATCGCGGTGAAGGGCACGCAGCTGATCAAGGAACTGGTGGCGCAGCATCCGCAGACCCAGTGGGGCCTCGAGTATTCGCCGGAATCCTTCTCCACCACCGAACTCGATTTCTCGAAGCAGATCGTGGACGCCGTGAGCAGCGTGTGGCAGCCGACGCCTGCCAACCCGATGATCGTCAACCTGCCCTCCACGGTGGAGGCCAGCACCCCGAACGTCTATGCCGACCAGATCGAGTGGATGTGCCGCCACCTCGAGCGCCGCGATGCGCTCGTCATCAGCGTGCACCCGCACAACGACCGCGGCACCGCCGTGGCGGCGGCCGAGCTGGCCGTGATGGCCGGCGCCGACCGCGTCGAGGGCTGCCTGTTCGGCAACGGCGAACGCACCGGCAACGTCGACCTGGTGACGCTGGCCATGAACCTCTACACCCAGGGCATCGACCCGGGCCTGGATTTTTCCGACATCGACGCGGTGCGCCAGCTGGTGGAGGAATGCAACCAGCTGCCGGTGCACCCGCGCCACCCGTATGCGGGCGACCTGGTGTTCACCGCCTTCTCCGGCTCGCACCAGGATGCCATCAAGAAGGGCTTCGCCGTGCAGAAGCCGGATGCGATCTGGGAAGTGCCCTACCTGCCGATCGACCCCGCCGACCTGGGCCGCAGCTACGACGCGGTCATCCGCGTCAACAGCCAGTCCGGCAAGGGCGGCATGGCCTACCTGCTGGCGCAGGAATACGGCCTCGAGCTGCCGCGCCGCCTGCAGATCGAGTTCTCGCGCGCCGTGCAGCGCGTGGCCGACGAGACCGGCCGCGAGATCGCCGCCGCCGATATCCACGCCCTGTTCTCGCGCGAATACCTGGAGCAGGCATCGCCCTGGAATTACGTCTCGCACCGCATGGTGGAAGACAGCGCGCACGGCGTGCAGATCGAGCTGAACGTGGCGCGCCACCAGGCGCCTCAGCTGCTCCAGGGCAGCGGCAACGGCCCGATCGATGCGTTCGTGAACGCGCTTGGCCTGGACATCCGCCTGATGGACTACCACGAGCACGCCATCGGCATGGGCGCCGACGCACGCGCGGCCTGCTACGTCGAGCTGCGCGTGGGGAACGGCGCCACGTTGTTCGGCGTGGGCATCGACAGCAATATCGTGACGGCCTCGTTCCGGGCGGTAGTGTCGGCGGTGAACCGCCACCTGGCTGCCACCGGCGCGAAAGAACAGGCCATCGCCGCATGACGCGGCGCGGAATATCGGACCTACATTTTTGAGGTAGGGCAACAAAGCGATCAAAGCAACGTTGCCGGAACGAAAGTCGCGTTGTCCGGCCGGGTCATCTGATGCAGACTTTCGTGCATCGATGCTCATGACGCAGGCCCGGCCGTGTCTTTTCCCTCCCCGTTCGCGCGCTCGTCCGCGCTGCTGTCCGCGGTCCTTGCCACGTTCCTGCCCGGCGGGGCGCTGCTGCGCCGGCTGGCGATGCTTGCCCTGGCGCTGGCGGGACTGCAGGCCGGCGTCAGCGCCTGCGCGGCAGAGCTCAAGTTCGATGGCCGGCCCATCGACACCTGCCACCTGGCCGACAAGGTCTATACCTGCCCCCAGCCGGCCCACCCGAGCCCGGACGACACGGTCGTCATCGCCGACGGTTACACGCTCGAGGTCAAAGGCAGCGTTGCCGTCGGCCCCAACCAGGGCCTGAAGATGAGCGGCACGGCCAGGCTGGTCGTCTCGGGCGACCTGAACCTCGCGTCCGTCAAACCGGGCAAGCTCCAGGTCTCCGGCGGCAGCATCGAAGCCGGCGGGGCCATCAGCATCGGGGCCAACGCCAGCATCCGCGCCAATGTCACCGGCGGCAACGTCTACATCGGCTCCTCCGCACGCATCACCGGGCACGTGAATGCGAGCAGCGCGATCAGCCTCGCCTCGCACAGCAGCGTGGATGGGGACGTCGACTCGCACAGCCTGTACCTTCAGGCGTCGGACGCCCACGTGACCGGCTCGGCCTATGTCGCGACGGCTCGCCTCGACTCGGGAGGCCGCGTCAGCGGCACGATTTATTGCAAGAACGGTACCGCACAGAACAAGTGCGATTGCGTCACCAATTACAGCGGCCATGCCGTCAACATGCCCGGCGGCCCGACCTGTGCCAGCCCGGCCACAAGCCTGCACCATCTGGTAATCACCCATGACGGCAGCGGCGACACCTGCGTGCCCGAGTCCCTGACCGTCAAGGCTTGCGCCGACGCCGCCTGCAGCGCGCTCCACACGGGCGGCGTACGCGGCAGGATCAACCCTTTCGGCACCGCGCTCTGGATTCCCCGGGGCCAATCCTCGACCCAGGTCAGCGCCACATACCTGCGTGCAGAGAAAATCATGCTGGGTATTGCCAGCCCGTCGCCGATGCCGGCATCGGGCGCCAGCTGCATCGACAGCAGCACGGGTGCGCGCAGCTGCAACATGAGCTTCACCGGCGGCGTCAAGCTCCTGATCGATGTCGGCGACCATGTCGCCGGCGTCCTCCAGGACAAGGCCATCCAAGCGGTCAGGGCCAACCCGCAGGCCACCGCCTGCGTGCCGGCGTTCGCGAACGCGATCCACGACGTGCGGTACGCCTGCACCTACAACAAACCGGCGGCCGGCGGCGAGCAGCTCCGGCTCAATGGCGCGGATCTGGTCTGCAATGTGCCCGGCCAGGCCCGCAGCACGACCTTCGACAAGGACGGCAGGAGCCCGATCAGGCTGGCCTATGGCGACGCAGGAGAAATGATGCTGTCCGCGTCGATCGACACCGGCAGGGGCGTCGAGGCGCAGGGCAGCGTGCGCTTCACCACGGTTCCCGCCCGCTTCGCACTGGCGCAGCCCGCAGGCCCCTTGCGGGCCGGCGCCGACTTCACCCTGGAAGTAAAAGCGCTGAATGCCGCCGGTACGGTGACCAAGAACTTCGATACTGCCAGGCTGGACGCTGCCGGCGCCAGCGGGCATGCGGTCGCCGTTAACATCGACTGCCTGGCCCAGGGCGGCGCCGCAGGAACCCTCGACGTCAAGGGCGTGCGTTTCGCGAACGGCGTGGCAATGGTCCCGCTGAACTGGTCGGAGGTCGGCAGGATCGACCTGAAGGCTTCGCTGGCCGGCTTCATGGGCATTCCCTCCCTCGGCGCCGCCGGCACGACGGATGGCGCCGCCGCCGGCTGCTCCGGCGCCATCGGCCCCTTCATCCCCCAGTATTTCAAGGTGGAGCTGGCCGAGACGGGCGTGCAGGCGGGACGCGCCTTCTATTACTCGAAAGAGCCGTTCACGCTGAAGGTCAGCGCCATGAACAGCCAGGGCACCGTCACCGAAAACTACAGCGCGGACCTGGGCCTGAGCGAAGGCGTCGCGCTGGCGGCGGTCGACGCGGGCGGCGCCGCCTTCGCCAGCCCGCCCGGCAGCCTGTCGGTGACCGGCATCGCGGCATCCAGTTTCGCGGGCGGCGTCGCGACCGCCAGGCCGGCGTATGCCTTCGGTTCCACACCCGCCAGGCCCACCCGCATCCGGCTGCGCGCCACCAATGCCAAGGCCACGGGCACCGTGAGCTCGCACCATGGCGGCGCCCCCGAGGCGGCGGAGACGGGCGCCATGCCGGAAATCCGCAGCGGGCGCCTGCGCATCGCCAACGCCTTCGGCAGCCGGGGCAGCCGGCTGTCGCTGCCGGTCATGGCCGAATACTGGACCGGCAGCAGCTGGCTGCTCAATACCGACGACAGCTACACCACCATCCCGGCCAGCGCATTCGCGATCACCTCGACCCGGCAGCCGGGGTCCACGCCGGCGACAGTGCCCTTCCAGGTGCGCAGGGTGGGCAGCGCCGGCCTGGCGCTGGTGAACGGCGTCGGGCCGCTCGTGGTGGACGAGGCCAGCGGTGGTTCGGGATGGGCCGACATCGCGGTCAACCTGGGCCCGGCCGGGGCCATGAAGGACAATGCCTGCCTGCTCGACCGCCCGGACAGCACCCCGGCCGCGCGCGAGTGGCTGCGCGCCGCCCACGCCTGCAGGCCCGGCGACCTGGTCGACCCGTCCGGCCGCGCGACCTTCGGCGTGTTCGCTCCCGAGACCCGGCGCATCATCCATGTGCGCGAGGTCTTCCGGTGAAGCGGCACGGCGGCTTCACGATCGTGGAACTGGTCACGGCGATCGTCCTGCTGGGCGTGGTTGCCGCCATCGGCCTCCCCAGGCTGATGGGCAGCGGCGGCACCGGGGCCCTGGTCTTCGGGGACCAGGTCAGCAGCGCATTGCGCCATGCACACAAGACCGCCGTCGCGCGGCGCCGGCTCGTGTGCGCGACCCTGGCGGGCAATGCGGTAACGCTGCGCATCCGCCAGCAGGCGGGAATGCCGGCCGCGGGCGCGGCGCCCTGTACCCTGGCCGCAGACCCTGCGGGAACAGGATACGACATCACCGGCAGCGGCAGCGGCATCGTGAGCGGCCGCGGCGGCTTCGCGGACGCGGCCAGCATCGCGCTGTACTTCCATCCGGACGGTACCGTCTCGAAGGATGTGGCGGGCATGGCGCCGGTCGCGCGCAGCGACGAGATCCGCATCATGGAGGCAGGCGCGGTGCGGCGCACGATCCGCATCGAAGGGAGCACGGGCCATGTCCGCTAGGCGCATGGCCGGGGTCACCCTGGTGGAACTGGTGATTGCCATCGTGATCCTCTCGGTCGCGCTGGCGGGACTGGTGGCGGCCTTCGCCCGCGCCACCCGCGCCAGCACCGATCCGGTCGTCACCCGGCAGATGGTGGCCATCGCCGAGAGCATGATGGAGGAAGTCCTGCTCAAGCCCTATGCCCCCGCCGCGGGCGGCAGCACCCGCACCGACTACAACGACATCTGGGATTTCAACGCTTACCCGGCCGACAGTCCCGTCACGGACATCGGCGGCGGCGGCTTCAACGGCCTGGAACGCTATACCGTCACGGTCACCGTCGAGGCGCTGGCGGCAGGCGGCGTCACCGGCATTGCGGCGGCGGGCGATGCCGCGCGCATCCGGGTCACGGTCCGCCATGGCGCCGGAAGTTTTACGCTGACCGGATGGAGGACGCGGCCATGACACGGCAATCGGGCGTGACGCTGGTCGAAATCGTGGTCGTGATCGTGCTGGTCGGGATCGTCGCCGGCATCGCCTCGATGCAGCTCGGGCCGACGATCCGGGGCTACCTGATGGTCGAGCGCCGGGCCGCCCTCACCGACCAGGCGGAGACCGCGCTGCGCAGGATCGTCACCGACGTGCGCAGCGCCGTGCCGAATTCGCTGCGCCAGGTGTCGCCGCAGTGCGTGGAACTGGTGCCGACCGTCGACGGCGGCCGCTTCCGGAGCGGCCCCGATGTCGAAAACGCCGCAGCACCGGGCGCCTTCCTCGACCAGTTCGCGGCCAGCGCCGACTTCGATGTGCTGACGCCTTTTACCCATCCGGTCGCCGCGAATGACCTCGTCGTCATCGGCAACCAGAATACCGATGACCTGTACCAGGGGCTCACCGTCGCGGCGATCCGCTCCGTCGCCGCCACCGCCGGCGCCACCACCGGCGAGCACCGCATCACGCTGGCCGTACCGTATCTCCTGCCGCAAGGCTACACCGGCGGCCGCTTCGTCGTGGTGCCGGGCAGCCAGCCCTCGGTGTCGTATGTGTGCGCCGGCGCCGGCAGGGACAGCGCCGGCAACGGCACCGGGACGCTGTACCGGATCACGCGCGATGCGCTGGCGCCTGCCGCCAGCTGTCCAGACGTTGCGCTGCCGACGGCGGCCGTGCTGGCGACCCATGTGGAAGGCTGCGATTTCCGCTATTCGCCCAACCTGGGCGCCACCCAGGAGAGCGGCTTCCTGCAGCTGCAACTGACCTTGAGCGCCGGCGGCGAGTCCGTGCCGTTGACCCTGGGCGCACACGTGGACAACGTGCCATGAACAGGAGCCGCCAGCATGGCTTCGCCGCCATCGCGGCCATCGTGCTGCTGGTGGTGGTGGCCGGAATCTCGGCCGCCATGCTGCGCCTGACCTCGGTCCAGCAGGACACGGTCAACCAGGCGGTCCTTGGCGCACGGGCGAGCCAGGCGGCACGGGCCGGCGTCGAATGGATGATCTACCGGATCGCCAACGATGGCGGCGCAACTGCCTGCCCGGCGGGCCAGACCCTCAGCGACTTCCTGGCGGACACCGGGTTCCGGGTGACCGTGACGTGCACGGCGCGGACGCCGTTCAACGAGGGCGAAGCCGCGCCCGGCGTGCCGGTGGTGAAGCACATCTACCAGGTCGATGCCGTCGCCTGCAACGGCGCCGCGTCCTCCTGCCCCGACAACGGCAGCGTCCAGGCGCCCGACTACGCCGAACGGCGGCGCACCGCGACCGTCTGCATGACGAGCGACAGCAGGGACTGCTACTAGGACAGGCAGCGCCAGACTCGCTTGCCACGGAACTATTCTCTCAGGGAGTCAACGGCCAGCCGCGGCGGCACCATCTGAACTGTGCGGCCGGACTGGGCATCCGGCCTATAATCGGGGCGTCCCGACCTGCTCATGCGCGCCATGTCTTACCGCCTCGCCATTTTCGATTTCGACGGCACGCTGGCCGATTCCTTCCCTTTCTTCCTCAGCGTGTTCAACACGATCGCCGACCGGCACGGCTTCCGCCGCCTCGACGAAATCGAAGCCCAGGGCCTGCGCCACCACGACACGCGCGCGATCATGCGCTACGTGGGCATGCCGGCCTGGAAGCTGCCGCTGGCTTCGCGCACCTTCATCGGCATGATGCGCGAGAACGCATCGCGCATTCCGCTGTTCGACGGCGTGGGCGAGGTGCTGCACGCGCTCGACCGCGCGGGCGTGCGGCTGGCGATCGTGTCGTCGAACTCCGAGCAGAACATCCGGCTGGTGCTGGGGCCCACCCTGAGCGGACTGGTGGGGCAGTACGAATGCGGGATGTCGGTGTTCGGCAAGGCCTCGCGCATCCGCAAGGTGGTGCAGCGGGCGGCGGTACCGGCGGCGCACGCGCTGTACGTGGGCGACCAGGCAACGGATGGCGAGGCCGCGCGCAAGGCTGGGGTGGCCTTCGGCGCGGTGAGCTGGGGCTATGCCCCGATCGAGGTGCTGCGGCGGGTGGCGCCGGAACGCGAATTCGGCACGCCAGCCGAACTGCTGCACATCATGCGCTCCTGACGCAAGCGGCCGAGCTCGAAAGCGGCTAACCTTTTACGCACACGACCTGCTTGAGCGTGTGCACGACTTCGACCAGGTCGCGCTGCGCGTGCATGACGGCGTCGATGTCCTTGTAAGCCATCGGGATCTCGTCGATCACGCCTTCGTCCTTGCGGCATTCGACGCCCATGGTGGCGCGCTCGGCGTCCGCCCTGGTAAACCGGCGCTTGGCTTCGGTGCGGCTCATGACGCGGCCGGCGCCGTGGCTGCAGCTATTAAAACTTTCCGGGTTGCCCTTGCCGCGCACAATAAAACTCTTGGCGCCCATCGAGCCCGGGATGATGCCGAGCTCGCCCTCACGCGCCGACACCGCGCCCTTGCGCGTGAGCAGCACATCCTTGCCGAAGTGGCGCTCCTTCTGCACATAGTTGTGGTGGCAATTGACCGCTTCCACATGGGTCTCGAAGGGTTTCGGGATGACGCCGCGCACCGCGTGGATGACGTTCTGCATCATCACTTCGCGGTTGATGCGCGCAAACTTCTGCGCCCAGCCGACCGCTTCGACGTAGTCGTCATAGTGCTGGGTGCCTTCCTTCAGATAGGCCAGGTCCTGGTCGGGCAGGTTGACCATGTGGCGCCGCATGTCCTGCCGCGCCAGCTCGATGAAATGGGTGCCGATCGCATTGCCGACGCCGCGCGAGCCCGAATGCAGCATCAGCCACACGAATCCTTCCTCGTCCAGGCAGACTTCGACGAAATGGTTGCCGCTGCCGAGCGTGCCGAGGTGCTTGTAATGATTACTGCCGCGCAGCTTCGGATACTTGCGGCAGATGGCGTCGAACTCGTCTTTCAGTCTGGCCCAGCCGGCGTCGACCGTGGGGGGCGCGTTGTTCCAGGAGCCGATGTCGCGGCTGGCCTTGTTGTTGCGGATCTTGGGCGACATACCGTGCGGCACCGCCTGCTCGATGGCGCTGCGCAGCTTGCCCAGGTTGTCCGGTAAATCGCCGGCGCGCAGCGTGGTCTTGGCCGCCATCATGCCGCAGCCGATGTCCACGCCGACCGCGGCCGGGATCACCGCGCCCAGGGTCGGGATCACGCTGCCGATGGTCGAGCCTTTACCGACGTGCACATCGGGCATCACGGCGACATGGTGGAACACGAAGGGCAACTGCGCCAGCTTTTCCAGTTGCTCCTTCGCTTCGGCCTCGACCGGGACGCCCTGCGTCCACATCTTGACGGGTTTGCCGCCTGGTGGCGAGAGCAGCTCGATGTCCAGTTCGGTGTCATGTTGTTTCATAGGGCCTATGATCGCGCAAATCGGCAAAGCGGGGAGCACATCATCGGGTTGCGCATGCCTGTGGGCGCTTCTATACTCCGTCAGACGATGCATTCCTGCATCATTCGACGACGGATCTCCCATGCGCAAGCTTCTTCCCCTCTTCGCTCCGCTGCTGCTGGCCGGCTGCGTGAACGATACGGCCACCTACCAGATCGACCGCAACGACCACGCCCTGACAGTGCGTGTCCTGCAGGATTACTTCTGGAGCAAGGAAGCGACGCTGCGCCTGACGGCCGCGCGCCTGCCGGACTGCCAGCGGCAAATGGAGCTGGGAGAAGTGGCGCTGTCGGGGCTGGAAATCGAACTGTTCGCCAGCGGTCCCGACGTCTATACGCTGCGCGCGGGCGAAGATGTGTGGCAGGTCGAAACCCAGGGCTGCACCCAGCTCGAGGCGCCGGAAGCGAATGCCGTGACCGGCCAGATACTGGGCGTGTTCCACCTCGACGAGCACGGCAAGCTGGTGTTCGAGACCGCGGAGGCGGCCGAGGCATAGGGCGAGGCATCGGGCCATGCACCGGCCGCAGGCGCACGGCGGCGCCGGCATGGTGGACGCCACAACGCCAGGAAGCACGGCCGGCGCAGGCACCCGCCCACGCGTCCTGCGTGCGTTGGATCCCCTCGCGCCGGGGCAGGCGGCGGCCGGCGCGCTGCCGGCCGTGCTACCCGGTCATGGACGCAGCCATCCGCGTCCGATCGGCACCGCCAGCACGCGGCGGTATACCCTTTCTGCCAGTGGCAGCAATTGTCCGCAAGCTGCCCGCAACGTCGGCGTGTAAACCAGCATCGCCATCGTTGCCGACACCAGCAAGGCCCCAACCATATCCTTCGGCCAATGCACGCCCAGGTATACCCTCGACCAGGCAATCACCAGCGCCAGCGGCAGCAGCACCAGGCCGATCCGGCGCGCCAGGGTGACCCTGCTGAACGCCAGCACCAGGGCCACCGAGAAAATGCTGGTGGCGTGGTCGCTCGGGAAGGAGCTGTCCGGGGCATGCAGCAGGAAGGTGTGGCCGACCTCGGCGACGAACGGGCGCGGGCTGTACCAGAACTGGCCGATCAGGGCGTTGAGCGTGAGGGCACACGCCGCTGCGATGAACGCACGCAGCGCGATCTCGCGCGCCGGGCCGGGTCCGGCCATCCAGAGCGTCACGAGTGACAGCGGAACCAGGAAGATCAGCCATTCGGCCGCGAACAGGGCGCCCAGCAGTTGCCAGCCGGTCAGGCCGGCATGGGCGTTCAATGCAGAAAACAGGATGAGGTTGAGGTGCTCGAACATGGTGGCCGCTAACGATGAGAAATTGATAATTTTTCATTAGCTTAGCCGAGCTGTAGCAGCGCACATTTCGAGAAGTGCAACAGATTGTGACAATTTAGTGACAATCTTGCTGCTTGCTGTTAGGGCTCAACGACGATCGAGCATATGACGCAGTTGGGTCAGCTCTACTTCGCGGCCGCATTTTTCGAGCACGCTTTCGAGCAGGGTGCGGTCCCCGTCGCGCAGCATGGTCCACTGCGTGAAGTATTCGTGCACGGTGCGCCACGGCGGAAAGCCGGGCGGCATGCTGCGCCAGGTCGCGCCGGTGTGAAGGAAATACAGCACCGCGCAGAACACGTCGTACAGGTCGTGCTTGCGCGGCCGCGTCTTGCGGCGCGCCCCTTCCAGGATCCCGCGCACGGGCTCGAACTGTTCGCGAGAAATATCGCTGGGGTAGGCCGGACGGTCCATGGCGCGCTCTCCAAATATGGCTTGGAGGCGGGCGATCCGGAACAGGTTCCAAGGCAAGCCCGGCCATGGTGGCCGGGTTACCAGGGATGCAGGTCCTTAATCGCGGGCGAGCGCCAGGAATTCCGTGCGCAGCGCCAGGTTCGGCTGCAGTTCGCCCAGCATGGCCGAGGTGATGGTTTCTTCGCCGATGGCGCGGATGCCACGGCTTTCCATGCAAAGGTGACGGCACTTGACCACCACGCCCACCGCCTTCGGCTCCAGCACTTCCATCAGGGCGTTGGCGATCTGGATCGTCATGCGTTCCTGCACCTGCAGGCGCTTGGAAAAGATGTCGACCAGGCGGGTGAGCTTCGACAGGCCGACGATCTTCCCGTTCGGCAGGTAGCCGACCGTGGCCTTGCCGAAGAACGGCGCCAGGTGGTGCTCGCAATGGCTGTAGACCGGGATGTTGCGCACCACGATCAGCTCGTTGTATTCCTCGGCGCCATCCTCGAAGGCCTTGAGCACTTCGATCGGATCCTGGTCGTAGCCCGAGGTCCAGTGTTTCCAGGCCTTCGCCACGCGGTGCGGCGTTTCGTGCAGGCCCGGACGGTCGGGATCCTCGCCCAGGCTGGCCAGCAGGCGACGCCAGTCGTGTTCGGTGAAAGCTTCTTTGTCAGACATGGTGAACCTTAAAAAATCGATTGCCGCAAGTATATAGAAAATGCGCCCGGGGCATTGGCTGCTGCCGATTTATTGAGCAAAGTTAATGTCTCTACGCCACGGTTCGGTAGCGTGGAAGGTGGTTCCCGCCTTGGAGATCACCATGTTCGGCAGCACGGTCCTCGAAGTCGCCATCGGCCTGACATTTTGCTACGGCACGCTGGCGCTGGTTGTCAGTACCTTGCAGGAAGCGCTGGCGGCGGCGTTCAGCCTGCGCGCCAACATGCTGCTCGACGCCGTCAAGCGCATGCTGGATGACCCGCGCTGCGAAGCGCTGGCGCAGAGCCTGTACGACCATCCCCTGGTCAATCCGCACGGCGGCGCGCACGGCAAACTGCGCGGCAGGCGCCCGCTCGCGGTACGGCCATCCTACATCGAACCCGCCCACTTCGCGATCGCGCTGCTGGAGTCGCTGCGCAGCAGCCCGTCCATCCCGCTGCAGGCGGCGATCGAGGCCCTGCCGGACGAACAGGTCAAGCGGGTGCTGCTGGCGCTGTACCGCCAGGCCGGCGGCGACCTGCAGCGCTTCCAGGACGGCATCGCCGGCTGGTTCAACAGCGCGATGGAGCGCCTGTCCGGTGTCTATAAACGGCGCCAGCTGCTCATTTCCTTCCTGCTGGCCCTGCTGTTGACGATCCTGCTCAACATCGACAGCATCCACCTGTTCCAGACCCTGTGGCAGAGCCCGGCGCTGGCGGCCCAGATCAAGGCGGCCCCCGCCGCGCTCGACGGCGAAGCACTGCGCCAGCTGTGGGCGCTGCCGATCGGCTGGAGCACCTTCCCGCCGACGTTCGACAGCGCGTTTGCGCTGCAGGTGGCCGGCTGGCTGATCACCGCCGGCACCACGCTGTTCGGCGCCCCGTTCTGGTTCGACCTGCTGCAGCGCGCCGTCCAGCTGCGCAGCACCGGCGCCAAGCCGCAGGCCGTGCGCAGCGCGCCGGAGGGCGCAGCCGCCCAGCCTTGACCTTGCGGCGCCGGGCTGCTAGCGGCCGGGCGGACGGTGCGCGTCCACCAGCACGCTCGACACCGAAATGTGCGGCACCCGTTCGGGCCACTCGTCGTCCGGCCCGAACCAGCGCGCTTCCGCGATTTCGGATGCGTCGACGCGGATCTCGCCGTCGAGGTAGTCCGCCGTAAAGGCCAGCATCAGCGAATGCGGGAAGGGCCACGACTGGCTGGCGAAATAGCGCAGGTTCTGCACCCGTAATCCCACCTCTTCATACACCTCGCGGTGGATCGCTTCTTCCACCGACTCGCCCGCCTCCAGGAAGCCGGCCAGCGGCACGAAGCGCCTGGTCGGCGAAGCCAGGTGCATCGCCAGCAGCACGCTCTCGCCGTTGCGGATCAGGACCATCATGGCCGGCGAGATGCGCGGGTAGGCCATGTGGCCGCACTGCACGCACTTGTAGCAGCGCTCGCCGGCGACGAGCATGGTGGGGCTGCCGCAGGCGCCGCAGAAGCGGTGGGTGCGCGCCCATTCGGCCACCTGGGCCGCCCGCGCCGCCAGTCCCAGCAGCCCTTCGTCCATGCCCGCGAACAGCGAGCGCAGGCCGCGGAAGGCATGGCCTGGCGGCAGCGCCGGCTCGCTGTCGAACCAGCCGGCCTCGCAGTAGCGCTCGCCATACAGGCCGACCGGCTGCAGCCGGGTGCGGTCCACCTCGAGCCGGTCGAGGGTGGCGGCGTCGGGCAGGGCCAGGCCATCCTCGCGCACCAGCAGCCGTCCCCCGTGGAACAGGAAGCTCAGCGGTGCAGGATCGGGACGGGGTGCGAACAGTGGCGTGAACGAGGCGGGCGTCTGGAGCATGGTCGGGGCGATATGTCCGGCAAGGGGATGTCCGATGATACCGCCTTTCGCCGCTGCGTCCTTCGGCCTGCTTAAGAACGCCTAGTCTCTTCTACCCGGAAGCTGGCCGCATGGGACACACGGGTCTCAATCGAACGGCTCGAACTATTCCCTGCTCATCCAGCTCAAAGGGTGGCTGATCGCTGCATCGCCGCATCGCTGCACCGCACCCCAACAAGGAGAAGACGATGGACGATACCCCCGTTGTGCTCGGCATTAACCGGACCCAGGACGCCAGCATCTGCCTCATGCAAGGTTCGCACCTGGCCTGGGCCATCCAGAAAGAACGCCTCACGCGTCGCAAGCACCACTGGGGCAAGCCCGGCGACCTGCGCGACCATTACCTGCCGCGCCTGCCCGGGCTCGACCGGCCCATCGACATCGTGGTCGAATGCTTCTCCTCCGACGAAGAGTTCAAGCAGCTGCCCCTGTACGAGGAAGAACTGGCCGCCAGCCTGGCGCTGTCGCGGGGCGCCCGGCGCGCGCGCATCTCGCATCACCTGGCCCACTTGTACAGCGTGTTCCACCCTTCCCCGTTCAACGAAGCGGCGGTCATGGTCATCGATGGCCAGGGCAGCCCGGTGGCCGACTTCACCGAGCACTGGAGCGGTGCCGCCACCACGCCCGGCGATTGGCGCGAAGTCTCCTCCTTCTACGCCGCCAGCCGCGACGGGGTGCGTTGCATCGGCAAGCAGGTATGGGACCGCGACGACGGCCGGCTCGTCGGGCTCGGCATGTTCTACTTCCTGCTGACGCAGGCGCTGTTCCCCGGCGAAGGCAACGAAGGCAAGGTCATGGGCCTTGCACCGTACGGCGACCCGCGCGCACTCGGCCTGCCGCCGCTCGAAGTCGAAGGCATGGCGGTCGGCATCCCCTCTGCATGGCGCTCGCTGCTGCGCGAGCGGGGACGTTTTCGCTTCGGCGGCGCGGATGCGCGCTTCACCGACAGCGCCAACCTGGCGGCCGCCGGCCAGCGCGCCTTCGAAGACGCCCTGCTGGCGCTGGCGCACTGGCTGTACCGCCAGACCGGGGCCGAGCACCTGTGCTTCGCGGGCGGCACGGCGCTGAACTGCTCGGCCAACGAACGCCTGCTGCGCGAAACACCGTTCCGGCGCGTGTTCCTGCCGCCGGCGCCGAGCGACGCCGGCACCGCGCTCGGCTGCGCCATCTACGGCCTGGCCGAACTGGCCGGCAAGCGCTGCGACTTCCGCTGGAGCGCCGACTATCTCGGCCCGCCGCCGCAACTGTCCGACATCGAGGCCGCACTCGACGGCGCCAGCGATTTCATCGTCGAGCAGCCGGGCGGACGCGACGCCCTGTGCGCACGCATGCTCGACCTGCTGTGCAGCGGGCGCGTGGTCGGCCTGTACCAGGGACGCAGCGAGTTCGGGCCGCGCGCGCTGGGGCACCGCAGCATCCTGGCCGACCCGCGGCGCGAGCGCGTGCGCGACTGGATCAACGCGCGCGTCAAGCAGCGCGAATGGTTCCGCCCACTCGCGCCGGTGGTGCCGGAAGAACGCGCGCCCGTGTACTTCGACCTGGCAGGCGCATCGCCCTTCATGCAGTTCGCCGCCCCGGTGCGGCCCGAGGTCGCCCCGATGCTGCCGGCCATCACCCATGTGGACGGCACTGCACGCCTGCAGACCGTGGGGCCGGCCGACGACCCGCTGCTGCGCGCCCTGCTGGCAGGGTTCGAGGTACGCACCGGCGTGCCGGTCCTGCTCAACACCTCGTTCAACGGCAAGGACGAGCCGATCGTCGAGACGCCCTTCGAAGCGGTGGCGGCATTCCGGCAGATGCCCCTGCATGCCCTGGCCATTCCCCCCTTCCTCGTCACCAAGCGCAGCGAACCGGAGCTGCCGGCATGATCCGGGGCTATCCGGGCAGCCCGAGCGTGCAGGCGGGCGCGCCGCTGACGCTGCACGTATCAGGCGACCATCCACGCTTCCGCATCGCCATCTACCGCTGGGAAGACGGGCTGGTACCGGTATGGCGCAGCAGCTGGCTGCATGCCGAGCACGTCCCCGACGGACGCCCCGACGAAGACTGGCAATGGCCGCCCTACCAGGTCGAGACCGGGGCCCACTGGCCCTCGGGCGTCTACCTGGCCCATTTCGAGACGCCACATGGCAAATCGCTGCGCCTGTCCGCCGATTCCGCCGCGGCCCTGTTCGTCGTGCGCGGCGAGGGCACGAAGCCGATCCTGTACAAGCTGCCGATCGCCACCTGGCACGCCTACAACTGTTCCGGGGGTGGCTGCTTCTACATCAATCCGCCGCGGTCGGCGCAGCCGCCTGGCGCCCGGGTCTCGCTGCAGCGCCCCGGCGGTGGCATCGGCGGCGAGACCTGGGGTGCGCTCGACCACTACGACTGCACTTCGCTGCGCCAGACCTTCGCCCACTGGGATGCACGCTTCATCCGCTGGCTGGTCCGCAACGGCTACCAGGCGGACTTCTGCACCGACCTCGATATCCACGCACAGCCCTCGCTGCTGGAGAGTTACCGGCTCCTGGTCAGCGTGGGCCACGACGAATACTGGACCGAGGAAACGCGCGACGCCGTCGAAGACTTCGTCACCGGCGGCGGCAACCTGGCGCTGTTCGGCGCCAACCTGTGCTGGTGGCGCATCCATCTCGTCGACGATGGGACGGCCATGGTCTGCCACCAGGGCGGCAAGCACGGCGCATACGACCACTGGTGGCCCGCCACCGGTGCGGCACGCCCGGAAGACAGCCTCACCGGTGCGAGCTACCGCCACGGCGGCGGATGGTGGGACGGTCCGCGCGATACCACCGGCTACATCGTGCAGCAACCGGGACACTGGATCTTCGAGGGAACCGGACTGGCGCGGGGCGATGTACTCGGCCACGACACCTGGCCGCCGCTGGCGGGCTACGAATGCGACGGCGTGCCAGTCGACCACGTCAGCCGGGACGGTGCGGTCACCCTGTCCGCCTGGCGCGACGAGGCACGCACGCCCGACGGCTACCAGCTGCTGGCAGCGTGTCCGCTGGACCGGCGCTGGCAGGAGCTGCCACCGCGCGAACGCCACGGCGCCGGCGAAGGCGTGCACGTGGCGGCAATGGGCATGTTCCGCCGCGGCGGCACCGTGTTCTCCGCGGGGACGACCGACTGGGCGCAGGTGCTGGGTGGTGCACGCGACCGCAAGGTCGAGCGCATCACGCGCAATGTCCTCGACCGTTTGTGTGCCGGCTGAGTTTTATCAATCAAACCTCACGTTGCCGCTGGACCGGCTACCGCCCCCCCCCGGTTGGGTACCCGGGTCCGGTGGCCACCTATCGGAGAAAAGCATGTATCGGCGCCCTTTACTTCATCGTCATGAGATCCGTTCCGTCATCGTGTTTCGTGCACTACAACTGGGGGACATGCTGTGTGCGGTGCCGGCACTGCGCGCCCTGCGCGCCGCCCTGCCCGGCGCCCATATCGTGCTGACGGGATTGCCTTGGGCGGCCCAGTTCGCGCGACGTTTCGATACCTATGTGAACGAGTTCATTCCCTTCCCCGGCCACCCGCTGCTGCCGGAACAGCCGGTCCGCCACGAGGAACTGACTTCCTATTACGCCTCGGTCTGCGGCAGGGAATGCGACCTCGCGCTGCAATTGCATGGCAGCGGGGACATCACCAACCACATCGTTGCGGGTTTCGGTGCGCACACCATGGCCGGGTTCGTCCGTGGCGAATCGACCCAGACCGACCGCACCGTGCTCCTGGCCTATCCCGACGCCGGCGCCGAGCCGGAACGGCTGCTGCAGCTGACCGCGCGCCTGGGAGCGCCCGCCGTGGGCAGCCATCTCGAATTCCCGCTACGGCGTGACGACGTCGACGAGCTCGAAGCGAGCAAAGTCGCGCCGGAGCTCGAACCCGGCAGTTACATCTGCATCCATCCGGGCGCACGCAAGCGCGACAAATGCTGGCCGCCGGAACGCTTCGCCGAGGTCGCGGACGAACTCCATGACGAGTTCGGCCTGGACACCGTGCTGACCGGCTCGGCCGACGAAGCGCCGCTGGCACGCGCAGTCGCCCGGCACATGCGCTCGCCCGCAATCGAGGCCGCGGCGCCCATCTCGATCGGCGCGATGGCCGCCCTGATGAGCCGGGCGAGGCTGCTGGTCTGCAACGACACGGGCGTCTCCCACATTGCCGCCGGCCTCGGCCTGAACAGCGTGGTCGTGTTCAGCAAGGCCGACATCGCGCGCTGGGCTCCGCTCGACCGGCTGCGCCACCGCTGCATCTGGGACCCGGCCGCGGAACGCGCCGCCGTCGTCCTCCAGCACGCGCGCGCCCTGCTGGCCGGGACCGCTCCCAGCGGCCAGCGCGCTACCGGGATGTGGCCGTACTGGTGAGCCCGGCGGGCTCAAGCGTGATCGGGTGCCTGGCGGCTTACCGCAGGAGTGACAGTGCATGGCCGGCTACCTCGTCGACGCTCACCTCCGCCACGAAACTGGCCTGATGTGCGCAGCGGGCAGCGCGATTATCAAGGCCGCACACCGGACAACGAACCCGAGCGGAAACGGCAGCGCGCAACAGGCTCGGCCGCAATGGCGCCCCGTCAAGCAGGTTGGTGTGCCAGAACACCCCCACGGCCGGGGTACCGATGGCCAGCGCCAGGTGCAGGGGTCCGGTGTCGTTCGACACGACCAGCCGGGCACGCTCGAGCAGGCCGCACAGCCCGCCCAAACCCAGCGCACCGGCCAGGTCGATGGCAGGGTGGCGCATGCCGGCGACCACCTGGCGCACCAGGGGCGCCTCGTCCACCGTGCCATTGACCGCGACGACGGCGCCGGCGCCGGCGAGCGCGTCGCCGATGGCGGCAAACCGGTCCGCCGGCCAGCAGCGGCGCGGGTCGGACGAGCCGGGCTGCAGCACTACCAGCCGCCGAGCTTCCCCTTCAGGCGCGGGGCCGTTAGAGAGGGTATGTTCAGGCCGGTCCTGCCCAGGCAGGCACCTTCCAGTCAGAGGTTTTTCAGACAGCCCGTGTCCAGCCAGGACTCGGGCGGCCTCGTCGCGGTCTGCTGCCGTGACAGCCAGCTCGCGCGAAAGGAATGGCATGACGCCTCCGACCAGGGCCGCAAGCTCCAGCAAGGCCAGCCGCCGGTTCCCCGGCTCGACGTGGGCAACCCAGCGGTCGGTCGGCGCGGCGTCGCGGGCGCAGGCGCCGATGGTCAGGCGCGCGCCCAGGCACATGGTGAACGGGTTCGAATAGCGTCCGCCGCCATACATCTGGGCCACGATGTCGAAGCGCTCGGCACGCATCTGGCCGACGAACCTGTCCACGAGGGCGGCGTCGGCCGTGCCGTCGACCGGCGCGCCCACACCCGGAACCGGCGGCATGACGATGACCCGGTCGACCGGACCGGGCCGGCCTTGCAGGAACTGCGCATGCCAGGCCTTGCCGAGAAAGACGAGTTCGGCGTCCGGATAAGCCTGCTTCAGCGCATGCAAGGCCGGGAGCGCGAACACGAAATCGCCCACGGCATTCGGGCGCAACACGGCGATTTTCGCAACACCAGGCAGGCGGCCGGCATGCTGGTGGTGGGCGTACCGGCTCACGGCCCTGCCTGCTCCGAACCAGGCCCGGCCGGCGGGCTGCCTTGTACCGGCAAGGCCCAGGGCGCGTCGACGTCGCGCGCCTGCAGTGTCGTGGGCAATTCCATGTGATAGGCGCCCGATGGCAAGATGCCGCAGCCGCCGAAGCGGGCCATCACGCGCAATTGCGCAAGCACGTCTTCGCCACAGTGCTCGGCCGGCAGCGCGCGCCAGAATTCGAAGCCGCCCGCAGCCCGCAGTTTGGCGGTATCGAACAGGACGCAACCGCCCACCCAGGCCACGCGGTAAGCGCGCGATGCCTCGCGCGGTGCGCCAAGGCGCTGTTGCAGGTGAAACAGGTTGGCGGCACTATGCAGGTGGTGCCTTGGCCAGGCGCCGCTACCCGGAACCACGGTTTCCGGCTCGACCATCCCTTCCCAGAAGCTGATCTGTTCCTGCTCGGGCCGCTGCTGGCCGAGGTAGCTCAGGCCATGGAGGGCGCTGCCGACGAAGCCGCACCGGTGTTGTGCAAGCAGGCGCTGCAGGCGGGTGAGCAGGTCCGGTTCGAGGATGACGTCGTCGTCGACGAACAGGCAACACTCCCCTTGTGCCTGCGCCAACAGGAAGGCGCGTTGTTCCGCCATGCCGCGCCGCGGCAGGTGGTGCCAGGTCTCGACAGGCCGGCCCCTGGCTTGCAGGTAGCGCAGCACGGCCACGACTTCGGGCCGGCCGAGGGCACTTGCTCCTTCGGTCTGGTCCGAGACCACGACGCGCAGGTCGGGATAATCCTGCGCACTGATCGATGTCAGCGTGACTGCCAGCGCTGCAGGCCGGCCGCAGGTGGGCACGAGGACATCGATGCGCGGCAGGCTCAAGGCCGCTCCTGGCCGGCGCTGCGCTCGCCGGCGGCCCGCCCGTACAGGTAGGGATTGAGCGCCGGGTCGTTGTACATCTTGAACTGGCGGTACACCTTGAAATAGGCCTGGCCGGCACGCGCTTCGCGCAGCAGCTGGTCGAGGCAGGCCGCCAGGTCATGGCGCTGCGCGATCAGGCGCTGCAGCCGGGCGCTGCACGCCTGCACGTGCTCGCGCCCCGCTTCGCCGCGTTCGGTCTGCAGGCGCATGTGGTAAATCTTGAGCGACAGGATCGACAGGCGGTCGATCATCGCTCCGGGCGTCTCGCTCGACAGGCGTGCCCCGGGCGCCGGATCGGCGCAGTCGAGTTCCGCAAGCAAGGCCTCGTCGATCGCCTCGACCGCGTCGTTGCGCTGCTGGTTGTAGCGGTCGATCAGGCGCTTGCTGGCGGCGATCTCGGCCGCAGGGACGTCGACCCGGCGGGCACGGTCTTCCTCCTGCCAGAGCTGGCAGTTGCAGCGGTGATTGGTGTCGATGGCGCGCCAGGCGCCGGGCAGCTCGCCCGCCCGATGCGGAGCCGGCCAGTCGGGCCGGGAGAGCTCGTCGTCATGGAACTGCGTCACCGCAGCGGCAGCAAGGGCCGCGACAGGGGTGGCAGCATCGACTGTGCTGGACATGGGGTCTCCGTCATGGACAGGTTCGACTGGGAACACATCCGTTGGAGACAGCGGAATCGGTGAAGTTCGGTGATGCTACGCCCCGCTTGGGATAGCGCAAACCGGGTGCCGCAACAAGGAGAATGCAAAAAAAACGCAGACGGCTTGTGGCACGTCTGCGTGGAAATGCGGCTCTCGCCGCGCGAGGAGAGGGTTGCCGTCCGGGGACGGCGCAGGAGGAACTTGCCGGCCGCGGCCGGCTGAATCATTACTTCAGCAGGCGGGTGCGGCTGGCGACCAGGGCGATGACCACTGCCAGGCCGCCGACATAACCGATCGCGCCCTGCATGCCGACGAAGTGGGCGATGCCGCCGATCACGGGCGGACCCATCAGGGTGCCGCTGTAGGCCATGCTGGCAACGGCGGCCAGGGCCATGGGTCCTTGGCTACCTGCGGCGCTGAACACGAACGGGAACAGCAGTGCCAGGCCGAGGCCGGCGATCGCGAAACCGGCCAGGGCGGCGTAGGCGTTCGGCGCCATCACGGCAAAGAACAGGCCGGCCGCACCCACCGTCGAGCCCATGGTCACCAGGCGCTGGGCGCCAAAGCGGACCTTCAGCTTGTCGCCGACCAGGCGCGCCAGCAGCATCATCACCGAGAACGAGGACAGGGCCAGCGGCGCCAGGGCGTCCGATGCACCGAAGTGCTCTTTCAGGAACACGCCACTCCAGTCGGCGATGCTGCCTTCACACATGGCGCCGAGGAAGCCCAGCGCGCCCAGCAGTGCCAGCGGACCGCGCGGCAGCGAGAACGACTTCTTCTCGACCTGCTCGGTGCTGTCGTCGGCATCCATCATGCTGAAAGCAGCCCACAGCAGCAGGGCCAGCGGACCGGCCAGCATGATGAAGTGGGTGGCCGGAGCAATCTTCATGCTGGCCATCAGGCTGCCGAGGGTGGCGCCGGCCAGGCCGCCGGCGCAGCTGATCCCGTGCAGCTTCGACAGTTCGGCCTTGCCGGTATCCTTTTCACGCTTGGTGGCGGCCGAGTTGATGGCGACGTCGTAGGTGCTGGCGGTGAGGCCCAGCATCAGGACCGCCAGCATCAGGCGCGGCACGGTCGGCGCCATGCCGATCGCGACCAGCACGGCCAGCAGCGCCATGCCGGAGATCAGCAGCGACTTGCGGGCGCCGAAACGGCCCATCAGGAAGGACGAGACGGGGAACGACAGGACGGCGCCGAGGCCGCCGCACAACAGCACCATCGACAGTGCCGAGTGGGAGACCTGGACGCGTTCGGCCAGGGCCGGGATACGGCCAGCCCACGAGCCCATGACCAGGCCGAACAGTGCAAACAGGACCGGCAGAGTGTATTGCTGGGTCTGCGCGAAAGTGGAAGTACGCGGTGCGGAAACAGTGGTGTGCATCGAAACGGTCAATTGTTAAATTTTTTCGGGTGTATTCAGAACTGCCAGCCGGACCTGAAATAAAACATCGATTTAAAAATTGACGTCAGGAAGCTGATGGACGGCAATTTTAAACACCAGAAAAAATTTGTGTTTGCCGTACGGAAAAAAATTTTTGACCGTTGTTTTGCGTCGACGCAAAGATGACAACTTCATTGTCGAAGCTGCACAAAAGCATGGGAAAGCAGCAAAGAAGTGCTGCAAAAGCGTACAAATGAAGGAAATTACTGCTGAGTTCGTGAAGTTTTCGCGGCAGGCATGCTGCACTCAGAACTTGAGAAAACTCAAGAAATGCTGAGATCGCTAGAACTGCTCACAATATGCATTGGTGCAAATGGATTTAAAAGATAATCGAGCTGGGCAATAAATCTTCAGTCTCTTTATATCCATTATTCACTAAATCTATTACGCTCATTTAATACTTCAATTGTGAAATACAAAGCGAGCGCAGCGGTATCTGCAGGCCGTCTGATCGCCGTTCCTGCGGCCGCGCCGCCGGCTAAGACAGATGGGCGGGCACTGGACGCTCGCCGATCTGCTGGCGCCACATCGCGTAATACAGTCCCTTCTGCGCCACCAGCGCATCGTGCGAACCGGTTTCGACGACACGGCCCTTCTCCAGCACGTGGATCGTGTCCGCATGCATGACGGTCGACAGCCGATGCGCGATCAGGATCGTGATCTGGCTGGCCCGCGCCGAAATGCTGCGCACGGTGTTGGTAATCTGCTCTTCGGTCAGCGAATCGAGCGCCGACGTCGCCTCGTCGAAAATCAAGAGGCGCGGCTCGCGCACCAGGGCGCGGGCGATCGACAGGCGCTGCTTCTCGCCGCCCGACAGCTTCATGCCGCGCTCGCCGATGACGGTGTCCAGCCCCTGCGGCGCTTTTTCCACCAGGCCGGCGCAGGACGCCTGCGCCATCGCGGCGATGATCTGCGCGTCGCTCGCATCGGGCTTCACGAACAGCAGGTTGTCGCGGATCGTTCCTGCGAACAGGTGCGTTTCCTGCGTCACGAAGCCGATCTGGCGGCGCGCCTCGTTGTAGCGCAGGTCTTCGGTCGAGATCTCGTTGTAGTACACCTTGCCGCGCGCCGGCGTGTACAGTCCGACCAGCAGTTTTACCAGGGTCGACTTGCCCGAGCCGGACGGGCCGACGAAGGCGACCGTCTGGCCCAGCGAGGCGCTGAACGAGATGTCGACCAATGCGTCCTCCGGCGCCCCCTTGTGGCGAAAGCCGACTTCGGCGAAGCGGATCTGCTCGAGCGGCCCGATCTCGACGAAGTCCTGCGGGCGCCGTTCGATCGGCTTGTCCATCAGGTTGCGGAAATTGAGCAGCGACGCCTCCACCTCGCGGTGCGCCAGGATGATGTTGCCCCGCTCCTGCAGCGGCGCGAAGATCGCCACCGAGATGAACTGCATGGCGATCAGCTCGCCGGGCGAGAGGACGTCGCGGAAGATCAGCCACAGCAGCGCGAACAGGATCGCCAGTTTCAACAGGCTCAGGGTGCTGCCCTGCAGGAAGGAGAGCAGGCGGATGCGCTTCACCTTCTGCATCTCGAGCGCGAAGATGCTGTCGGTCTGTGCCTTCAGGCGCCGGATCTCGGTAAAGGTCAGGCCCAGGCTCTTGATCAGTTCGATGTTGCGCAGCGATTCGGTGATGAAGCCGGAGTTGCGGTTGGTCTCGCGCACGATCGAGCGCTGCTGGGTCTTGATCTCGCGGCTCAGCAATCCGGTCAGCCCGCCCAGCACCAGCACCCCGACCAGGAACACCGGCACCAGCAGCCAGTGCTTCGTCACCGCGTACCACACCAGGAAGCCCACCCCGACCAGCGACGCGAACACGGTATTGATGAAGGTGTTGATAAAACGTTCGCTGTCCGCGCGCACCTTCTGCAGCAGCGACAGCGTCTCGCCGCTGCGCAGGTCTTCGAATTCCTGGTATTTCAGGCGCAGCACGTGGCGCAGCCCGTCGTTGAAGATCGCCACCCCCAGCTTCTGCACGACCAGGCGCGTCACGTATTCCTGCAGCGCCCTGGCCAGGCGCGCCAGCAGGGCCACCAGCACGGCAAGGCCCAGCAGGCGCAGCACGCCCGCCACCAGTTCGTCGTCGGACCGGCTGCCGGGGTTGAGCGCATAGTCGTCGATGATCCACCCGAAGATGATCGGGTCGACCAGGTTCAGGACCTGTGCGGCAGCGGCCAGCAGCAGCGCCAGCGCGGCAAGGCGCCAGTGCGGGCGCAGGTAGATCCAGAGGATGTGCATGTCGGCATGCTACCAACGCGGCCGTTCGGGGCGGCGCACGGCGTTCCCGGTCGTTGCCCGCATCGAGCACGCGTTCCGCCCACTACGAATTTAAGTTGATTTCAGAGTAACGCGTTGCCTTTTCCCATGCAAAAACAGTAAAGTAGAGCCATTTGCCACTCACTCCAGCATGGAGGTTTGTTTGAACGACAGTACCAGCGGACCATCCCCCCAGCGATTGCTGCTCGCGACGGACCTGTGCGCGCGCTGCGACCGTCCACTGGACCGCGCGAAGCAACTGGCCCGCGAATGGCAGGCCGAACTCGTCGTCCTGACCGTGCGCGAAGGCCCCCGTACGCCCGAGGAAGTCAGCTCGTGGCTGGACGGTGAGCGCACCACCGGAGCCTTCGAACTTGCCGCGCGCCGCGAACTGGAGGCGGAGTTCGCCGGCACCGGACTTTCCCCCTCCCTGCAAGTGATGGAGGGGGACGTCATCGACAACATCCTCGGCGCGGCCTCTGCCCTCGACGACACCGTGGTCGTCACCGGCGCATCCGGCGAAGACACCTTCCAGCAGCTGATCCTCGGCTCCACCGCCGAGCGCCTGTCGCAAAGCCTGATGCAGCCGCTGCTGGTGGTGCGCCAGCGCACCCGCGGCAGTTACGACCGGATCCTGGTGGCGAACGATTTCTCGGACGCGGCGCGGCGCGCGCTCGCCACCGCCGTCCGCCTGTTCCCGGGACGCCGGATCGTCCTGTTCCATGTCCTCGAGGCGGTTGCGGAGCCGGTGGCCGGCGCGGTACAGGAAGCCCTGGCGGCGAGCGAACGCTTCCTCGACAGCTGCGCCCTGCCCGCCGGCGCGCGCGAGCACATTGCGACCTTCATCGGCCACGGCAGCGTCCCGGACACCATCTCCCGCTACGCACTGGAGCAGGCGCTGCAGCTGGTGGTGCTCGGGGTGCGGCGCCAGTCCGGCATGGCGCGCGTGTTCATGGGCAGCCGCAGCGACGACCTGCTGCAGCACCTGGCCTGCGACACACTGGTGGTGCCCGCGGCACAAGGAGGCGGCGATGGCTGATCCGCACCGCTGCCGCCACGGAGGGCAAGCCCGATGATGCTCCTGCTGCTCGTCCTGCTGCCGTTTACCGCCGCCTTCCTGGCCGGGTGCATGCCCACCGCTTCACGCAACCGGCCGGCCGCCATCTCCGGCACCATTACCGTTGCCGCGCTGGTGCTGGCCGTCTCCCAATTCGGTTCCATCGCATCCGGCGAAGTGCTGCAGGCGCGCTTCTCCTGGCTGCCATCGCTCGGGCTCGACCTGGTCCTGCGCATGGACGGCCTGGCCTGGGTATTTACGATCATGGTGCTGGGCATCGGCCTGCTGGTGCTGCTCTATGCGCGCTATTACATGTCACGGCGCGACCCGGTCGCCCGCTTCTACGCCTACATCATGGCCTTCATGGGCGCGATGCTCGGCGTGGTCCTGTCGGGCAACCTGATCCAGCTGGTCGTGTTCTGGGAGCTGACCAGCGCTACCTCCTTCCTCCTGATCGGCTACTGGCAGGAGCGCAACGACGCGCGGCGCGGCGCGCGCATGGCCTTTACCGTCACCACCATCGGCGGCCTGTGCCTGCTGGCCGGCGTGCTGCTGCTCGGCCATATCGTCGGCAGCTACGATCTGGACAAGGTGCTGGCGGCCGGGGACACCATCCGCGCCCACGACTGGTACCTGCCGACCCTGGTCCTGGTGGCGCTGGGGGCACTGACCAAGAGCGCCCAGTTCCCATTCCACTTCTGGCTGCCGCATGCGATGGCCGCGCCCACGCCGGTCTCCGCCTACCTGCATTCGGCCACGATGGTCAAGGCCGGCGTGTTCCTCCTGATGCGCCTGTGGCCGGCCCTGGGCGGTACCGAGGAATGGTTCTGGCTCCTGGGCAGCGCCGGGGTCTGCACCCTCGTGATCGGTTCCTTCTTTGCGATCTTCCAGCACGACATGAAGGGGCTGCTGGCCTATTCGACCATCAGCCACCTCGGGCTGATCACGGTCCTGATGGGCATCGGCACGCCGCTGTCGGTGGTGGCCGCGATCTTCCACACGATGAACCATGCCGTGTTCAAGGCCTCGCTGTTCATGGCGGTGGGCATCGTCGACCACGAAACCGGCACGCGCGACATGCGCATGCTGCGCGGCCTCAGGCGCGCCATGCCGCACACGGCGGCGCTGGCGATCGTGGCCAGCGCCGCCATGGCCGGTGTGCCGCTGATGAACGGCTTCCTGTCCAAGGAAATGTTCTTTGCCGAGACCATGCACGTGGGAGGCACCGAGAACTGGTGGATGTCGATCGCCGCCGTGGCGATGGGCCTGTTCAGCGTCGTGTACTCGCTGCGCTTCATCAGCGTGTTCTTCGGGCCGCTCGCGCACGACCTGCCGGAAGAACCGCACGAACCGGTGCGCTGGATGCGGGTGCCGATCGAATGCCTGGTGCTGCTGTGCATTGCCGTGGGCGTGCTGCCGGAACGCGTGGTGGGCGACGTGCTGGCGGTGACGGCGCAGTCGGTGCTCGGCCCCGCCATGCCGGAGTACAGCCTGGCAATCTGGCACGGATTCAACCTGCCGCTCGTGATGAGCCTGGTGGCACTGGGCGGCGGCGTGCTGTGCTACTTGCTGCTGCGCAACCAGTTCGAGCTGCGCGAGCGCGACCGGGTGCCCGTGCTGCACCGCCTGAAAGGCGCGCAGATGTACGAAAGCACCCTGCTCGGCCTGTCGCAGGGCGCCGCATGGCTGCTGCGCTGGACCGGGACGCGCCGCCTGCAGCCCCAGCTGCTGCTGATGATGCTGGCCCTGGTGGCGGTGCCCCTGCTGCTGGCGAAGCCGGTCCAGGACCTGATCGTCCCGCCGCTGACCAAGGCCGACCCGCTGTTCGCTCTGCTGTGGCTGATCGGCGCCGGCTGCGCGGTGGCCGCCGCCTGGAAAGCCAAGTACCACCGGCTGGTGGCGCTGGCGCTGGTGGGCGGCACCGGTTTCGTCACCAGCGTCACTTTCCTGTGGCTGTCGGCGCCCGACCTGGCGCTGACCCAGCTGATGGTCGAGACCGTGACCACGGTGCTGATCCTGCTCGGCCTGCGCTGGCTGCCGCCGCGCCTGCGGCCGTCGAACCTGGCCGAACGCATCCCGCCCGGGACCTGGGTGCGCCGCTCGCGCGACGCACTGGTGGCGGTCGCCGGCGGGCTGGGGCTGGCAGCGGCGAGCTATGCCGTGCTGACCCTGCCCGGCAACGCCAGCCTGCGCGACTTCTTCGTCCTGCGCGCGCTGCCCGAGGGCGGCGGATCAAACGTCGTGAACGTACTGCTGGTGGACTTCCGCGGCTTCGACACCATGGGCGAGATCACCGTGCTGTCGGCGGTGGCGCTCACCGTGTACGCGCTGTTGCGCCGCTTCCGGCCGGCGCCCGAAAGCATCGCCATTCCGTTCCAGCAGGCCAGCGACGCCGACCCGGCCATCACCCAGAAACCGGCGCAGCAGGCCAGCAGCGGCTACCTGATGGTGCAGGCGGTCTACCTGCGCTTCCTGCTGCCGGTGATGGGCGTGATGGCCGTGTTCTTCTTCATGCGCGGCCATAACCTGCCGGGCGGCGGTTTCGTGGCGGGCCTGATCTTTGCCACCGCCCTCATCGTGCAGTACATGGTAGCCGGTACCGACTGGGTCGAATCGCACCTGCGCCTGCGTCCGCACCGCTGGATCGGCTGGGGCCTGGCGACGGCCTGCGGCACCGGCATCGGCGCCTGGCTGTTCGGCTACCCCTTCCTGACCAGCCATACCGCCCACGTCACCCTGCCGCTGCTGGGCGAACTGCACCTGCCCTCGGCATTCGTGTTCGACCTCGGCGTGTTCCTCGTGGTGGTCGGCACCACGATGCTGATCCTGGTGGCGCTCGCGCACCAGTCGCTGCGCAGCCGCCGCGTCCCGCCCGGCGCCACCCGCAACCCGGGCAGCGCCGCCAGCGCCGCCCTCGCCCCAACCAAGGAGATCCAGTAATGGAAGCCGTGCTCTCGATCGCCATCGGCATCGTGTTCGGATCGGGCATCTGGCTGATCCTGCGCCCGCGCAGCTTCCAGGTACTCACCGGGCTGATGCTGATGTCCTACGCCGTGAACCTGTTCATCTTCGCCATGGGCCGGCTGGCCGTGGACCGGCCGCCGCTCACGCCCGCCGGCACCACGCCCGACCCGGCGGCCCTGGCCGACCCGGTGCCGCAAGCGCTCGTGCTCACGGCCATCGTCATCGGCTTTGCCACCACTGCGCTGTACCTGGTGGTGATGATCGGCTCGCGCGGCATCACCGGCACCGACCATGTGGACGGAGAGGAGCCGGAAGCATGACGCTTGCCTGGACCCAACACCTTGTCGTCGTCCCGGTCCTGCTGCCGCTGTTGTGCGGCGCGCTGCTGGCGCCCCTCACCCAAGGCCGGCACCACCTGAAGTTCGCGCTCGCCTACGGCTCGGTGCTCGCCCTGCTGGCCAACGCGCTGGCCCTGGTATGGCTGGCCGACGGCGGCGGGCCTGGCTTCACCGGCAACATCGGCGTCTACTTCGCCGCCAACTGGGCCGCGCCCTTCGGCATCACGCTGGTGGCCGACCGCCTGTCGAGCATGATGCTGGTGCTGACCGCGCTGATGGCGCTGGCCGCCCTGCACTACGCGCAGCCGCGCTGGAGCCGCATCGGCGTGCACTTCCACTCGCTGTTCCAGTTCCTGCTCATGGGAATCAACGGCGCCTTCCTGACGCACGACCTGTTCAACCTGTTCGTGTTCTTCGAGGTGATGCTGGCGGCCTCCTACGGCCTGCTCCTGCACGGCTACAACGTGGCGCGCCTGCGCGCGAGCATGCAATACATCGTGGTGAACCTGGCGGCGTCGCTGCTGTTCCTGATCGGGGTCGCCATGATCTACGCGACCACGGGCACCCTCAACATGGCCGACCTGGCCGGCCGTGTTCCCGCCTTGGTCGACCCCGAGGCCGGCCTGCTCAAGGCCGGGGTGGCGGTGCTGGCGCTGGCCTTCCTGGTCAAGGGCGCCATGTGGCCGCTCGGCTTCTGGCTGCCGACCACCTATGCGGCGGCGTCGCCGCCGGTGGCGGTGATGCTGGTCCTGATGACCAAGGTCGGCGCGTATGTGCTCCTGCGCATCTGGCTGCTCGTTTTTCCACAGGGTACCGAAGCGGGCTTCGAGGACACCCTGCGCTTCGGCTACGATGCCCTGCTGTGGGGCGGCATGGCGACCATCGTGTTCGGCGCCGCCGGCATGCTGGCCACCGACACGGCCGGGCGCATGGCAGGGTATGCCGCGATCGTCTCCTCGGGCACGCTGCTGGCGGTCATCGGCTACGGCCAGCCGCTGCTGGTGACGGCTGGCCTGTATTACTTCGTCGCCTCGACCCTGGCGGTTGCCGCCTTCGTACTGTTGATCGAGCTGATCGACCGCATCCGCACGCCCGGCGCGGCGATGCTGGCGCTGACGATGGAAGCGTTCGCGGTCGAGGACTTGCCGGCCGAGCCGAAGGGCAAGGGCTTGCCGGCGGCCATGGCCTTCCTGTCGCTGGCCTTCGCCGCCTGCGCCCTCACCATTGCCGGACTGCCGCCGCTGTCGGGCTTCGTCGCCAAGTTCGGCATGTTCCACGCCCTGCTCAACCCGGGGCCGGGCATGCCGGCCATCGACGGCACCGGATGGGGCCTGATGGCGCTGGTGTTCGTGTCCGGGCTGGTGACCATCGTGTCATTGATGCGTTTTGGCGTGCGCACTTTCTGGGCCGCGGAAATCATGGGGCCGCCGCGCCTGCATGCGGCCGAGGCGATGCCGGTGGCCGGGCTGCTGCTGGTGTCGGTGCTGCTCACGATCCAGGCGCAGCCGGTGTTCGACTACCTGGCGCGGGCCAGCGCCGACATCCACCGGCCCGGCCTGTACATCGACCGGGTGCGCGGTACGCCTTCCGTGCCGGCGCCCACCCACACTGCGGAGGCACCATGATGCCGTGGCTGCCCTACCCCATCGTGTCGCTGGCGCTGTGCGCCATGTGGCTGCTGCTCAACCAGGCGCTCGATCCGGCCAATGTGCTGTTCGGCGCCGCGCTCGGCATCGCGGTGCCGCTGCTGTCGCGCCGCCTGCAGCCGTTCGGCTACCCACGCCTGCGCGCGCCGCTCACCTTCCTGCGGCTGATGGGGATGGCCCTGGTCGAAGTCGTGCGTTCCTGTTTCAACGTGTGCCGCATCATCCTGTTCAGGGACTACCAGACCGTCAACTCGCAGTTCATCCGCGTGCCGCTGACGATACGCGACCCCTACGGCCTGGCCATGCTGTCCTGCCTCATCAACATGACGCCGGGGACGGTATGGGTCGAGATCCTGCCCGATCGGTACGAACTCTCGCTGCACGTATTCGACCTGCATGACGCGCAGTGGTGGGTCGACACCATCAAGTTGCGCTACGAGCAACCGTTGATCGAGATCTTCGAGGGCGACACTTACAACCCGGAGGACAAGAATGGAAACCCTGCTTGAGCTGTCGATTGGTTACGCCTTGGTGTGCGTGCTGGTGGCGATGGCCTTCTGTGCAATACGCCTGCTGATCGGCCCCTCGGCGCACGACCGCGTACTGGCCCTGGACACGCTGTGGATGTGCGGCATGCTGCTGGCGCTCGTGCTGGGCATCCGCTTCGGCACCCAGATCTACTTCGAGGTCGCGATCCTCATCGCACTGGTGGGCTTCGTGTCAACGGTGGCGTTGGCGAAATTCCTGATGCGCGGGGAGATCATCGAATGAGCGGCATCGAACACCTTCCCGGCTGGGCCGCGTTGCCGGTGGCGCTGCTGCTGATACTGGGCGCGAGCATCATCCTGACCGGCGCGCTCGGCCTGCTACGGCTGCGCAACTTCTACCAGCGCATTCACGGCCCCGCGATCGCGACGACGCTAGGCGCCGGTTGCCTGCTGCTGGCATCGATGATCTACTTCACGGTGACGCAGTCGCGCCTCGTGATCCACGAGCTCATCATCGCAGTGTTCCTGCTGCTGACGGCGCCCGTGGTGGCCATGACGGTCATGCGCGCCGCGGTCTACCGCGACCTGCGGGCTCGCCGGCACGATGCCGGCGCAACGGCCGGCGACGTGTACAGCATCACCACCCGCGTGGAAGAAAACGAGCTTCCGCCCGAACCCCGGTAGGCGCAGCGGCTGCCGCCCGCTGCGCGCACGCCAGCCCGCTTTCTTACTGTTGTGCGTGAACATCATGGACGTAGCGTACAAGCCTCAAGTCTAGTATTCCATTGAGGCAATAATAATTCCAGTCGATAATCGGTAACTGTGTATCGCAGTTCCTTTGCCAAGCGTTCTTACCGATTGTCGCCATGTTTTCCTCCCGCCGCGTTGTTTCCGCGCTCCTCCTTGCCGCTTCGCTGCTGGGAACCAATGCCCATGGCGCCCTGTCTTCGGCCGACGCACGGGCGGAACTGCGTGCGATCCATGAATTGGCCGAACGCTCGACCGGGGCAGCCCTGCGCAAGCTGGAAATCCTGCAAGCCTCCATGGGCGAGACAGTACCGTATGCCTTGCACCGGGATATGCTGCGCACCGAAGTCTGGCTCAGGGAAGACGCCGGCCAGCGGGAACAGTCGTACGCCGTCGAGCGCAAGATACGCGCGCTCGCCCTCGCGCACAAGGACAGCGCGACCGCGGCGCGTGCCCGCCTTGGCGAAGTACGGCAACTGCTTGACCAGCACCAGGCAGACAAGGCGCAGGCAGTGCTGGAGAATATCGTGGCCGAGGTGCCGGTCGATGCGCCGCCGACCGTCGTTGCGTCGGTCGACAGCGTGCTGGGCGATGTCCATAACGCGCGGGCCCGGTTCGACAAGGCGCTGGAAGCCTACCTGCGCGCACTGCGGCAGCTGGAGGGCATGGCCGACGCGGGCGACCACCGCGCCACCCTGTACGGGCGAATCGCGCACCTGTACATCAATACCGACCACCCGGAAAAGGCGGTCGAAACGGCGCGCCAGGGTGTGGCCGAAACGGGCGCCGCCGCCACGTCGATCGCTGCGCTGCAGCTTACCGAAGGCATCGCCCTGATCAGGCTGGGGCGTGACGGCGAGGGCATCATTGCCTTCCAGCAGGCGCTGGTCCTGGCCGAGCGCGCAGGACTGGGCGGCATCGAAGCCTCGATCCGCGGCAATATCGCCGACTACTTCCTGCGCCAGCGCGATTACATGCGCGCCGAAGACGAGGCGCGCAAGGCCCTGGAGGTGTCCACCCGGGTCAAGGACGAGAACCTGATCATCATGGCCAAGGCCAACCTGGGCTTTGCCCTGATGGGACAAGGAAAGATGGCGCAAGGCGAGCCATACGTCGATGCCGTCATCGTCCAGCTGCGCGAAGCCGGTGCCGTGGCGGACCTGGAAGCCATGCTGGATGAGAAAGGCCGCATGCAGGAAGCCGCGGGGTTGCACCGCAACGCGCTGGCGACCGTCCGCGAACAGCAGGCGCTGCAGCAGCGCAGCGCCCGTAGCGCCCGCGATCGTGCCATCGCAGCCCTGCAGGAAGAATTCGATGCCAGCCAGCGTACCCGCCAGATCGCACTCCTGCAACGCGAAAACGTCCTGAAGGACGCCGAGCTGGCCAGCCGGCGCAGGGCGCAGTGGGCGACCGGCTTTGCCATCGTGCTCACCGTGCTGGCCTGTGCCATCGTCTATGTGCTGTACCGTCGCGCGGCACGCAGCAATGCGCAACTACAGCAGCTCAACCGCCAACTGGAATACCATTCGATGCGCGACCCGCTGACGGGGCTGCACAACCGGCGCGCGTTCCTGGAAAAGATGCGTACCCGAAGCGCAAGCAAGGAAGACCGGCGTGCGGGCGCCGCTTCCGGCACCGATTGCTTCGTGTTGATGGACATCGACCATTTCAAAAGCATCAACGACCGCTGGGGCCACGCAGTGGGCGACGCCGTACTGGTGGAAGTCGCCCGCCGCCTTGCTGCGGCCGTGCGCGATACCGACATCGTGCTGCGCTGGGGCGGCGAGGAATTCCTGGTCTACGCCCCTGCTACCGACCCGGACCACCTTGCCGTACTGGCCAGGCGAATCCTCGATGCGGTCGGTTCCGCGCCGGTCGATGCGCAAACCTGCCGTGTGCCGGTCACCCTCACCGCAGGCGTGGCCTCGCTGTGCGCTGCCGACATTGGCGAATGGGAGGGCGCGATCCGCTTGGCGGACTGGGCGCTATACCAGGGCAAGGCGCAGGGCCGCAACCAGGCCCGCATCGTCAGCGGCATGCGCGCGCCGGTGGAAACGGTGCTGGCTGCGCTCGACGGTGCGGCGGGCGCCGCTTCGGCAGAAGGGCTGGTCGAGATCGTGTGCGTGCACGGGCCGAGCCCCGACGCGCCGGCGTAGCGCCGGAAAACCTTACGAGCGGCCCTCGGCAAAAGCTTTCAGGCGCCGCATCGTGACCGGCAAGCCGTGCCGGACCCGCCTGCCGACCAGATGCCGCAGGAACCAGGCGCAAGGCCCGTGGAATGACACCCGGTGCGTCGCGACGACCCCGGCGCCCGTGGGGTGCAACGTGTGGTCGAACAGCATCGTCGAAAACAGCACGCGCGACGCGACGGTAAATCCCCGGTCCGGCTCGACCGAGATGAATTGCATTGGCACCTCGAAACCCTTGGCCGGCGCCAGTCGGCCGGTGGCGCCGCTGGCGAAGCTGCCATCGATGCTGGCGGCACGGGTATCGGGATCCCATGCCGGCCAGCGCGCGACGTCGGCATAGATGGCGAACACGGCTGCCGGGGATGCTTCGATGAGAATGGACTCGACAATTTCCATGCTGGTTTCTCCCTCACTGAGCGATGCACGAGCATAGGATCGTCGCGCAGGAAAAGCTTGAACCGAAGCGACATGCGTTTGCCCGGGCCCATCACGCCAGGTCGGTATAAGCGTCGAGTGTGTCCCGATCAAATTGCCACAGGCGATAGATGGAATCCTCTGCCGCGCGGCGCAACAGGTAGTGGCCGGGTGTGGCGCCGACGAACTGCTGGAAATCCCGGGTGAAATGGGCCTGGTCGCTATAGTGCGCATCGGCCGCGATATCAGCCAGGACCGGGCGGCACCGGGTGGAATGCGACATCAACCGTGCCAGGCTGCAGGAAAAGCGTGCCAGCCTCCGGAAATCGCGCAGCGCAATGCCGTAGTCGGCCAGGAAGCGGCGCTCGAACTGGCGCGGACTCACGCCCAGCCTTGCCGCCAGGCCCGGCACCGGTTGCAGCAGGGCGCCCAGCGGCAGCACAGGCATCGGTGGAACGGGGCGCGATGCCGGCGCCATCGCGGTGAGCAGCCACGCGGCCGCCTGCAGCAATTCGGTCGTTCCACGGGCATCATGGCACCGGGTGCGCCAGCGATGCACGACACTGCCTGGAAGCAGGGCATCGAGCGCGACAAGCTGTCCGGCAAGCAGGTCGGCGGGTATGCCGAAACAGGCGCGGAATCCTCCAGGGCGAAACACGATGCCGAAAAAAGTACTGCCGGGACTGACCGCGTACAAGCGCGGCTGCATCGTTGCACCTGCAACGAAACTATCCGGCAGTGCCGCGCAGCCGCCTCGCGCATCGTGCATCGATGCGCCACCGTCGAGGTAGATAAGCAGCTGGATATCCGCCGACGCCGGCAGGTGAACGAGTCCGCCGTCGAAGCGTCCCACCATGAACATCCTGACATATCTGGCCAGCCGGGCGTCCGGCAGGATCACGTTTCTCATGCGCCGCCACCTGTATGAAATCGGAACCGGCATGGTAATAAAAAAGCCACATGCGTCATAGACGCATGTGGCTTTCGAGAGAGCTTCCTGCTACAGGAAGCCGGGTTCAGAACGGAATGTCGTCGTCCATGTCCGAGAAGTTCGGCGCCGGGCGCTGCGGCTGCGGGCGGGCGGCCGGGGCCGGCGGGGCCTGGCGCGGGGCCGGACGCTGCTGCGGCTCGTAGCCACCGCCGTCATCCATGCCCATGTCGTTGCCGCCGCCCATGCCCTGGCGGCCGCCCAGCATCTGCATGTTCTCGGCGATGATATCGGTTGCGTAGCGCTCGATGCCGTCCTTGTCGGTGTACTTGCGGGTCTGCAGGCGGCCTTCGACGTAGACCGACGAGCCCTTCTTGAGGTACTGGCCGACGATCTCGGCCAGGCGGCCGAAGAACGAGATGCGGTGCCACTCGGTCAGCTCTTTCTGTTCGCCGGTCTGGCGGTCCTTCGACTTGTACGAGGTGGCCACCGCGATGTTCGCGATCGCGTCGCCGCTCGGCATGTAGCGGATTTCCGGGTCACGGCCCAGGTTGCCGACGATGATGACCTTGTTGACTGATGCCATGTTATTACTCCAATAAATTTTGTAGAGCCCTGACTCTGCGTGGGTACTCAACGTCAGGGAACGTGGTGCTGCAACCAACTATTATGGGGCCGAAAGGCAGAGAAAAAAAGGACATTTTGTGGCGCTGACCACGTGCCCGATTGCGCCAGGTCGAGCATGAAAATCCCGGGTTTGACCCGCCAATCCTCGAAAATTTTCTGGATCTGAACGCTTTGTCATTGAACGGCAGCGCAAACGGCCCACATACAGGACAGCCCAGGCACACCTTGCCACCTGTTACCGGGTGCATGGTTCCAGATTATCATCGAAACGTGTCTTGGCGGCATAAAAGTGCTGGATGCATGTACAGCACTTCGAAAAACCCGCTACACTACTAGGTTCTCCCTGATTGGCCCGCTCACCGCGACAGTCTTTTGTGCGCCGGCCCTGCAAACTTTACTGAAAGCCTGCAAAAAACCTAATGGAAGAAATTCGGATCCGCGGTGCTCGCACGCACAACCTCAAGAATATCAACCTCGACCTGCCGCGCAACAAGCTGATCGTCATCACCGGCCTGTCCGGTTCGGGCAAGTCCTCGCTCGCCTTCGACACCCTGTACGCCGAAGGCCAGCGCCGCTATGTCGAGTCGCTGTCGGCCTATGCGCGCCAGTTCCTGCAATTGATGGAAAAGCCGGACGTCGACCTGATCGAGGGCCTGTCGCCGGCGATTTCCATCGAGCAGAAGGCGACCTCGCACAACCCGCGTTCCACGGTCGGTACCGTCACCGAAATCCACGACTACCTGCGCCTGCTGTACGCGCGCGTCGGCACCCCGTACTGCCCGCAGCACCCGCACGAGCCGCTGGCGGCCCAGACCGTGTCGCAGATGGTCGATGCCGTGCTGGCCATGCCGGAAGGCACCAAGCTGATGATCCTGGCGCCGGTCGTGGCCAGCCGCAAGGGAGAGCATGGCGACCTGTTCCAGGCCATGCAGGCCCAGGGCTTCGTGCGCTTCCGCATCCAGAGCGGCGTGAACGCAGCGAAAATCCATGAGATCGACGATCTGCCGAAGCTGAAAAAGACGGAAAAGCACAGCATCGACGTCGTCATCGACCGCGTCAAGGTGAACCCGGAAATCAAGCAGCGCCTGGCCGAAAGTTTTGAAACGGCCCTGCGCCTAGCCGACGGCCGCGCTGTCGCCTATGAAATGGACACCGAGAAGGCAACGGTGTTCTCGAACAAGTTCGCCTGCAATGTCTGCGGCTACTCGCTGCAGGAACTCGAGCCGCGCCTGTTCTCGTTCAATAACCCGATGGGCGCCTGCCAGGAGTGCGACGGCCTGGGCCACATCGAGTTCTTCGATCCGAAGCGCATCGTCGCCTTCCCGCACCTGTCGCTGGCCTCCGGCGCCGTGAAGGGCTGGGACCGCCGCAACCAGTTCTATTACCAGATGCTGCAGAACCTGGCGGCCTACTACGACTTCGACCTCGACAAACCTTTCGAGACGCTGCCGAAGACGGCGCAGGATGCCGTGCTGTTCGGCTCGGGCAAGACCGCGATCCCGTTCAGCTATGTGAACGAGCGCGGCCGCACCGTGATCCGCGAGCACACCTTCGAGGGCGTGGTCAACAACCTGCAGCGCCGCTACCGCGAAACCGACTCGATGGCGGTCAAGGAAGAGCTGGCCAAGTTCATCAACGAGAAGAAATGCCCGGCCTGCGACGGCGCGCGCCTGCGCACCGAAGCGCGTTACGTGAAAATCGGCCAGGGCGCGCAGCAGCGCGCGATCTATGAAGTCTCCGATAAACCCCTGCGCGACACCCTCGCCTTCTTCGAAACGCTGGAACTGACTGGCGCCAAGAAGGACATCGCCGAGCGCGTCATCAAGGAAATCACGGCGCGCCTGAAGTTCCTGAACAACGTCGGCCTGGACTACCTGTCGCTCGACCGCAGCGCGGATACCCTGTCCGGCGGCGAGGCGCAGCGCATCCGCCTGGCCTCGCAGATCGGCTCGGGCCTGACCGGCGTGATGTACGTGCTGGACGAGCCGTCGATCGGCCTGCACCAGCGCGACAACGACCGCCTGATCGCGACCCTGAAGCACCTGCGTGACATCGGCAACAGCGTGCTGGTGGTGGAGCACGACGAGGATGCAATCCGTACCGCCGACTACATCGTCGACATGGGTCCGGGCGCGGGCGTGCATGGCGGCGCGGTGATCGCGGCCGGTTCGCTGCCGGAGATCATGCAGAGCGAGCATTCGCTGACCGCCCAGTACCTGGACGGCCGCCGCAAGATCGAGGTGCCGAAGAAGCGCACCAGGATGGATCCGGCACGCCAGCTGGTGATCACCGGCGCCACCGGCAACAACCTGAAAAACGTGTCGCTCACGCTGCCGGTCGGCCTGATGACCTGCGTCACGGGCGTCTCGGGTTCGGGCAAGTCGACCCTGATCAACGACACGCTGTACCCGGCCCTGTCGCGCCACCTGTACGGTTCGCAGACCGAGCCGGCGCCGCATGACGCGATCCACGGCCTGGAGCACTTCGACAAGGTGATCTCGGTGGACCAGGCGCCGATCGGCCGCACCCCACGCTCGAACCCGGCGACCTACACCGGCGTGTTCACGCCGATCCGCGATTTGTTCGCCACGGTGCCGACCGCGAAGGAACGCGGCTACTCGGCGGGCCGCTTCTCGTTTAACGTGAAGGGCGGCCGCTGCGAAGCCTGCCAGGGCGACGGCGTGATCAAGGTCGAGATGCACTTCCTGCCGGACGTGTACGTGCCCTGCGACGTCTGCCACGGCAAGCGTTACAACCGCGAGACGCTCGAGGTGCACTACAAGGGCAAGAGCATTACCGAAGTGCTGGACATGACAGTAGAAGACGCGCACGAGTTCTTCAAGCCGGTGCCGGTCATCGCGCGCAAGCTGCAGACCCTGCTGGACGTGGGCCTGGGCTACATCAAGCTGGGGCAAAGCGCGACCACGCTGTCGGGCGGCGAGGCGCAGCGTGTGAAACTGTCGCTCGAGCTGTCCAAGCGCGACACGGGCCGCACGCTGTACATCCTGGACGAGCCGACCACCGGCCTGCACTTCGCCGACATCGACCTGCTGCTGAAGGTGATCCACCGCCTGCGCGACCAGGGCAATACGCTGGCGATCATCGAGCACAACCTCGACGTCATCAAGACGGCCGACTGGATCGTCGACCTGGGACCGGAAGGCGGCGCGGGGGGCGGCACGATCGTGGCGAGCGGGTCGCCGGAGGATGTGGCGGAGAACAAGGCGAGCGTGACCGGGAAGTATTTGAAGCCGTTGTTGAGGGCCTGAGCGGTAGTCGATCGCCCGAAGCTAGCCGCTAGCGTTCGAATCGTCGTTCCGGCGAAGGCCGGAACCCAAGTCCGTTGCGTTCTCACTGCTTTACATGTAAGTGATACGCACCAAAATTTGGATCCCGGCCTTCGCCCTAACCTAGCCCCACATCTTTGCAAGTCTCCAACCCTGCATCACTCCGTTGAACCGCTGGAGGCCGTGCAGCATGGTAATAGGGCCAGCCTTGGTTTCGCTAGGGCTGCCCTTCCAGCCACCC